>NZ_SJPV01000001.1:0-296838 GCF_007860135.1 Novipirellula artificiosorum | reverse complement strand
CCCCGACGAGAGAATTAAACTTAAGTTCTAGTCCTTCAATAATATGTGCGTCTTGCATCAACGCATTATCGACGAAATAGGTGTTTTTCTCCTATAGCAGTTCGATACTTTATTTGCGGACGGTCCCAAACGAAGATTTTGAACTTGATGAGCTGATAGAGAAATTCGAGGCATTGAAATCGGCTTCTTAGGTCAATCCTAGCAGTGATTTGCCTTTTGTGCTTTTGAGTCGGGGTCGAACTGGGCTTGGCTAATGAAGAGATTCACAGCAGCCGAGACTCTCGGCATTTCCAAATCAGTTTTGAGTCAAAAAAGAGAGTTCTATGGATAACGTCAATAATGAAATCGAAAAGCGACGAAGGCTTCTGACTTGCGTTGTTGAGCACCTTAACGACGGTGTGATTTATGCCGCGCAACGGGCAATGAGTGACCTGCTGAACGACAATCCTCACCTTGCCGAAGCACTTCTCCTGCCAATCTTCGAGTGTTCAGAGTTTTGGCCCGAAACGATGGCGAAAGAAGCTCTGGGGATCGACACTAATGAAGATTTTGACATCGATGAATTGATGGAAAAGTTCAGGGCTTTGGATTCTGCATCGTAATGGAAACCTAACAGCGAATGGCTTTTTGAATGTCTTTCAGCCTTCGGTCGAACTCGGCTTTCAGATCGGTGGCAACCTCTTCGATTAGTCGGCCACTTTTCTGAATAGTCCGTGCCTTGGTGGACATGTCTTCGATTCGGTCAGACCATGCGATTAGTGAATCCACCTGTTCCTCAATGAACTTCAGATCGACCTCTTCGACGGAGTCTTTTCGCGCGGCTGCGACCACCATTGTCCGTGCGATCTTGTAGGCAGCATCAAAGTAGGTCAACGCCCGGCCACACCGAAGCTCATCGCGGTCCACGGTGCAATAGTAGTCTTCGCCGACACGGCGAAAGTCACCAACTTCATCAGGCTCATGCCCCTTGGCGAAAACGTAGATGCCGATAGATGCCCGGCGATTCCGTTTGGCCTCCTGCAACTCGTCGATAGCATCCTTAAAGCGGACAGACTTTTCTTTGACTTCGACCACAATGTTTTCACCCGGTGCCCCGGTGGTTTCACCAAGCGTTGCGAGCAGGTCACCCGTTTTGCAGCCGTCGATGAATCCGGGTTTCCCTCGGACAAGTGCAGGCTCGTCATCGAGATTCACACACTGATTCACAAAGAAGTCATCGTAAAGTTCTTTTTCAAACCGAATGCCTTTGACGTGACCCTTCTCGGATTCTTCTGCCGTGCCGTCGATATGGCCCAGCGCCCTGTTGATTTTCTCGAACGAGGTCGAAAGCAGTGACTGCATACGGCTCATCGCGGAACCATCTTCGTCCAGCGAAAACTCCTTCAGAACGTCATCCAACTTGGCTTCAACCAACTCTTGCACTCTTGCTTCGAGGACTGCAATGACACCTTGCTTGTTTTCCGGGTCCAGTGATTTCCCGAAGGAGCTATCAGGTCCAATCTGACATCGGATGAGCTGCGACAGTCGCCCATCTTCAGGATCAAAGAACCGCTGGAACGTACTGGCAAGTTTCCCTGATTCTCCGAAAAAGTCCTCGATGGATTTCGGGACAATCCCTTCGCCATCGGCAAAGTATCGCGTTAGGTCGCCTTTCACGTCGCGCTGAAACGTCGTCAACGAATCACGCATCTGTGACTCAAGATCACCAAAGTGGGTTTGGACAACCGTCGTGTCTAAGGTTGGACTGGCAGACTGAATGGCAATCACGCCGACCTTTAGTGCCTCAACTGCTTTTTCCGAGCGTGTATCTTCGTCGTCGAACTGAGCAAGGTACGACAGAATGTTGCGATCAGTGATGACGAGGTTAAGGTCGAGATCCGAGATGACTTCGTTGGCGGCGAATTGAACTGACATGTTGTTTCCCTTTTCATTTGTTTCTGGGTTGATCATGAAAGGGATGTAAAGCAACGAGTGTGCCGTACGTGATCTGGGATTTTCGGATGAGCCGCAACTTGTTGTAACTGCACGCTTTAACGCGGCAACAAAAATTCCACCGGTGCCAAACGTAGCTCAAGAAACACAAACGATTTTGTGAAGTAACAAAGCGGCGTATGTGTTATGCAGAATTACGGCAAGTCCTTGAGCTTGCGGCAATCGGCGAAGTGGCTCTCGGCAGCGAGGTCAGCTTTCAATAGGCACCGCCGAATCGCTCCACCGGTATCGACAGCATCAAAACCGGGATCAATTGTGAATGCCCTCAGCCGAGCTTCAAACCCACGAGCATGGAAGATGGCTGGGTGACGGTCTTCTTTGACAAACCGATAAACTGTGGCCGAAGTCGCAGCATTAAGTGGGGCCTGAATGTGCGATGCAAGCAATGCGTCTGCATCAGTTCCACTGATGAAGCCCTTGAGAGTTGTTGTGTTGCCCAACGTGTAGACTTCGACACGTCGCGATGCAGGTTCCCCCGCAACGCACCACTTTTCCCAAATCGTGATAAAAAACTGCATCCCGGCAACGTATTTTGTTGTTCGCTTCGGAGACCCGATCATTCGAAAATCGAAGAAACGGATCGTCGATGCATATTTGACCGCTCTGCCGACAAACTCCTCGATTTCGGCAGGTGTCAGCTCATCCAGCGGCTTGTGAATCTGCAATAACCGGTTTCGCGATGCCTCGTAATTGCTCTGACTTGCATCAGCAAGAAGACAAACCTCAGCAGCCGCGCCCGTCGCTGCCCGCACAGCTGCCAGATTCGATGGCTGTGTGACAACAACGTCCGCTTTCAAATTCACCGCTAGTGCCGAACACTTTTCTGGAATGGTCGTCGTCGGTTGTTGCTGCCAACGGGTCCGGTCGCACGTTACAACAAACTTCTTGTGCTGCTTCTTGATCTCCAGCAATAGCAACTGAATCCGTTGTCCCATGTTCGTCCCAAGCTGGGATACTTCGCTGATCGCAAGTCGAAGCAGTTCCTTGGTCGGTTCATCCAGCAACACTCCGTTCGAGATGATTCCACTGAGAAACGCGATCGCTTCCCGCTTCGACAACTCGTCGGTGATTCCCTTTGGTCCAAAGGCTGTTGGATCAGCCACTGCGCTAACAATCATGCCATTCCCTCACATCAACTCACGAAGACGTTCAGGAAAGAATCCGCCGGGCCAGTCATCCATGAAATCGCCGTCTTCATCAAGACGTAGACGCTCAACACGGGAACCATTTGGCCCACGACTGACATAGAGGATCGAAACATCATCCGGGGTCAATTGGCCTTCACGCACGAGTCGCTGCATCCTCAGCACCAGATGCTCGCTGTGCGTTTCGACGATGTAACGATGGCCGCGCGGCTCCTTGATGGTTGTTGCCAACAAATCACCAAGATCTGCCTGCAATCTTGGGTGAATGTGAACTTCCGGCTGTTCGATCGTGATGATCTGTTTTTCACCAGCGAGACTCTGAACGATGAACGGCAGGATTTGGCTGATTCCGAATCCTACATCCGACAATGCAACATCCACCTTGCCGCCACGTCTTTGGTCGATCAGACGCACCTCAAATAAGTCACGAGACCTGTCGCCAACGGACTGCACATTGATGTGATACCCAATTTCAAGCTTGTCCAACCATTGATTTGTTTCCTCGACAATTTCCGGTCTGCGAAACAGCAGATCGGGAAGCAGGTCACCGCGATAGCCAACACCTTGCGGACTTGTCCCCGTGAAGATGTACCATCGCTCTGGTGGTCGGCGGAAAGGCCCCATGGGATAGATGTTGTCCAGAACCGATTCCAGTCGTCGTCCGCAATCAACGGCAAAAGACATCAGATCTAGCGTTAGCTCTTTCATTCGCAGCCGTGTGGGACCGAAACGCCGAAATGTTTCTAGTTCCGGGAGTCCACCTAACTCTCGTCGCCGGATGGGCAGCGGCATAAAACCATCCAAGGCGACAACGGTCTGCAGTTCCGCACGCATCATGCGTTCAGTGAATGTGTCAATTGCGAAATCAGATTCGTAGAATCGAATCGCGTCAGCGATCTGAGTCAACCATACCTGTCGATCATCTTCGTCGTCGTTAAACAGTGATCGTTGCTGCGGAGCTTCCTGACCTTCAGACTGGAGTTGCAAAAGTTCTGTTGCGATTTTGTCAGAACGCCTTTTTGTTCGCTCGAATATCTCATGCCAGAAAGAGGGCTCACTTGTCAGAGAACTGCATTTCGCAGCGGTAACCTCAGAGACACGATCACTTCGTATCCCTCGCAATTGCATCGAATCGCGAGACAGTTTTCGTTGTTCAGCAATATCCAATGCAAACGGTCGAAACTCTGCAACAAGCTCCGACACCTCCGACGAGTGCAGAGTCAGGGACTCAAGTTGAACATTTTGAATGTCCGTTGGTCGATTGAAAGCGACTTCAAACCCGATGAAATCATCAGAACTTCCATTAGACGCCGCGTCGGGACGATGACGACCACGAGGTCCGGGTTCAGCCACGTCAACTCGGATGGAAACGTTACGGTTCAGGTCGTGATCGAAGACCATTTCCCTGAATCCGCCGAGATCGACGATGCCGCCGTCTGTGCGCGGAAGTATCAATGCACCTTTGTCCCGACTTTCCCTCGACTGCTTCAACAGATTCAGCGACTGGAGAATCGAACTCTTACCGGCACTGTTCTCTCCAAAGATCAGAGTGATCGGCGCAAATTCAATGCGACATCGTTCTCCAAACGCCTTGAAGTTTTCGAGTTCAATTGCCTTGATCATTGCCCATCCTTATGTGATATCGCCCTCATAGGCGGTCAGTCTTCGTCCACCTCATCATTGCCGTCATGCAGAAGACAATCGCGAATATCTCCCAGATGCGTTTCATTGATATGAAGCACACTCCCCTTTTGGTCTCTGCGCACATCCGAGCCACAAACCACGAAATCAGAGTCGTGCCCGTTCGTTAGGTGGTCGAAAAGCTCTGTTTGCTTTCCGAGGTCTTTATGCACATAGTCTCGATAGATTTCGCTGCAAACTGGGCATAGCACAAGGTTCAAAGGTGTCATCACCTTCAATTCGTAGTCATTGGCGTCGGCCCACTTCTCCGTCAACAAATAGACGCATTCGCCGCAATCTTCGCCGTTGCGTTTGACGAAAGGCATTGCATCGAGGCAAATCTGACAGAAGACGGATTCGTCTTCTTCATCGAAATAGAAATCAAACAATGCCTGACGATCGATCTCGGACCGTGAGTGGCTCGGGACCGACCGCAGTTTTTTGACGCTCTCCTTAATCGGCGCTTTCTCGCGACGTTCCTTGAGTTTGCGTTTGCGTCTCTCGCGATTGCGTGACTCCGACTCATCAATTGCCTGTCCCCGAGCAGCTCGGTTCTCCATCGCCTGACGGAATTGTTCGAACTCGGCAGCGTTACACTTAATGAACTCGATGTCTTCGATCGAGACTCCTAATTTGGAGGCGGTTGCTTGTTGTTGACGCCGTTCCTCCGACTTTTTTTGGTCACCACAACCGAACTCCACAGCCTTCAGCCAATTGGAGCCGGAATCAAAAGGGAAACCATCCGGCAACATTTCTGCCGAAGCATCCTGTGGCTTAACGAAGCCCCCGCCTTTTTGTGGCACCCATTCGCATTTCACAAGGGTGTGAACTAGTTGAGATTTGGCGTTACGCGAGCCATTGGCTGCATTCATCCGATAGCTCGCTATCAGGTAGTTTGGAGAGCTGGGCAAGTCGCACATCGTCCGCCATATCAAACGTGCAAGGTCAATGGACGGCGACTTCAACAACTCCTTTAGGCGAACGATTTTGAAGTCGCGATCCATTCCAGAGGATGTAAACCGTTCTCCGGGGACCATGCAAAGATAGTTCCATGACGGATTGTGAGTGCAGCTCGTCATTGTCGGACGTAAAGTGGTTTGTACACCGACGGCTTCAGCAAACTTTGCGATTCGTTTTTTGCCAATCCCAATCGTGCTGTAGTTCGATGCAAGCGGGTAGCGTTCGGCTTTGTCGCCTAAAGCATCGTAATAGGCAGATAGTCCTGTCTCCCTGAACGGGGAATCAAGATAGATATCTGACGCATTCGCCCAATCACCATCTTCACATTCAAAAATGGAGTAATCCTTGAAGAGACTTGCCCTCTTCGGCTCCGTTTCGACGAGAGCGACAAACCTTTTCAGATCGCCCTTTTTGGGTTCGATCTCGTCACCATCGTACCGCAGCTTTAGAATGGCCTCAATTTCTTCAGCTTCTCCGACCTCTCGCACTCCAATGTGCTCAAGAAACTTTTTGGCAGCTTCTTGTTGCTTCTTGGTCTTCCCTGATGTGTAGACTCCTTCCGCAACACGCGGAAGGGTCTCGTCATGCTGAACACCATCACTCGGAAAATAGGACTCGCCGCCGACGCCTAACGTACCATCGCTTTGCCTAACGATCGTCAATGATTTGAACTGCGCAAAAGCTCCGGTCGGCTCCACTTCGGTGTAAAGAGCCGCGTAAAAAGCTTGCATCCAGTCATCAGGTTTGCCGTTCAGCCATTCCAGAAATGACTCGTTCGGCTCCCGCCATGAGTAACGAGTCGCGTTAGTTGTCAGGAATTCAACAAAATCGTCTGCCCCCCAATCCCTCAGGTCAAGGGAATCAAGGAAATGATCTTGTAGGCTGTTCTTCTGTGATGCACCAACTGCCCACTCGTAAGACTCGTCGTCGTCAAGGTCAAGAAGAAAGCGAATGTCATCTTTGGTCAGCAACAACTTTAGAGATGCCTTGCTTTGAAGCAACTGCGATGCAGGCGCATGGCCCTTATTAAACGTAGGTGTAAGTGCCTCAGAATCCATCTCGTTGATAATCGCAGCACGAAATATGTGGTAGCGTTCTGGCAACGTCTCTTTGGAGTTTGGCATTACGCCAAGGAAGTCAGCCGTAAGCAGCCGCAAATCTCGAATCGAGTGCAGCGACGATGCCGACAACCGTGCCAACTGCTCGAACAACGGCTCGTTTGCGACTGTCTCCTTCACGCTGGCTCTGCTCAGTTCAGGAACAAATGGTGCGTGTAAATGAAACCGCAAACCCGATGCCTCTTTCGCACATGGAAATGAGACCGCAACAATCCCCGTTTCCGCACCAATAATTTGCATTTGCCGGTGAAGTGGCTTCTTCGAATTGAACGAAGTCACTTCCTTTATGAACCGAAGTGGATATGCAAGCCTGACATGCTGTTTGTGCAGTCCAGTCACCAACTCCGAGAATCGCAGGAAATGGCTACTCTCAACCACATGGTTCGAGATCTCCTTACGTACTTCGTAATGCGTCTCTGAATGCTGAATTCGACGAACGACTGTGCTTCCCCAGCGGATTTCTTCGACGCATGAAAGAAAGAGAAGTGTCACCTCCGATAATTCGTCCAAACGCGTCTGGATTTCGTCGTAGGCATCCTGCGGAGATTTCTTGCTGCTGTTGAATGGAAACTCAAATCGAGTCGTCTTGCCCAAAGATGAGTCACTTGGCAATTCGCTTGGCAGAACGAGTTGGTCGATCTGAAAACAAAATGTTGGCGAGTAAATCTCTGGTGAGTCGGTGTACGCGAAAACGGCCTTAAATCCAATTCCGAAACACCCGATTTTCTCCTTGTCGGTTGCTTTCGTGCCCTCCCCAATGTCGGTGATGCCCCAAACATCATCTGCGGTGAACGGCTCTCCGTTGTGTTCAAAAACCAGACGATCTTGCGTGAGAGTAAATGACGCTTTTGTCGCCCCCTTATCCTCCGCGTTCTGCAGTAGCTCATAAATAAAATGAGCATTGTCGGGATAAAGGTCTTCAACTGTTCGCCGAATCCCTTTGTGTTTCTGTAACACACGTGCAAGGTCGCTTCGGTCGTCTCGCACTTCGTTCAAGAATGCTACATGTTGATTCATGCACTTAACCCCGTGTGATTTCAATCGTCCCAATCATGATGCGTTCCGTCGTGATGTCTGCTTGTTCTGAACTCCTTGTCAGTTCGGCTGAGCGCTCCTCGTACTCTCGGTTCGCTCGGTCGATTTCGGATTGTCTCATACGAATGATCTTTTCTTCCGAGGCAGATTTCAGCCGGTCGTTCAACATTGCAATTCGGCCTTCATGGCTGGCATTCAGACTTTGCTGTTTGAACTTCGCCAAATCGACGATCTTGTTGCGATAGCTGCTGAGGGCATCTTTCCAGAAGACGTAATGACGAGAATCCAGTTCATCGATGTCGGCATCCAAAATACTTCGCTCATCGGATGCTTCGGAATCAACTGCGAGTTGAAGCAGGCTCAGAATGTGTTCGTTGACGGACTCATCTTTAGCGATGACTCGAATGTCCAAGTCACGACGCAGCCCGATCAATTCCCACTGGAAGACGGCAAACGGATGGACGCCTACTGGAAGCTTGGGATCGGAAACGGTGAGATGCACTTCAGCATCACTGACAGCATCCAGCGAGTTCGCAGCCTGCCGAATCAATGGATGGACAGGTGTCACTAACTGAGCGGATCGGTTTTCGTTGGCGCATTGACCATCGAACGTCATCGCGAGATGCGGGTCACTCCCCTTCAACCACTTTTCCCATTCACGCTGCCCGGTGCTGCTTTTAGTCGATAGCTGACGGGCATCATGAAGAAGTTGCTTGCGGACGTTTTCGTTGGCTCTCAGCGTTTTGAGTGGACTCTCGCCAAGTATGGCCGCAGAGCCATCCAATGATGCGAGGTACGTGACAAGCAAGTTGTTCATTGCACCCGGCTCCAGCCAGTAACTGGATGCATCTTCAACTTCCTCTTTGATTCGCTGCTTGGTTGGCATCTCTATTCCGAACAGTTCCAACTGCCGTTCTTCGAGCTTTTCTTCTTCCTGTAGCTGACGAATTTCGTTGTCTTCAAGTTGCTGCAACCGCTCCCGCACTTCCTCATCCGACAGTTCGGACTTGACTGCGATGTCCTGCAACTTGCTGGTGATCTTGCCGAGGATGTCTTCGCTGGCCCCCAATGCTTGTTCAAAGATTCCGATTCGCATCAGACATCGTTCGTAAATATCTGCATCAACCGTGTCTGGAGTGATCATGTTGTAGATACTTACGAACTTGCTCTTTTGTCCGTTACGGTCGATACGCCCAATACGTTGCTCCACACGCATTGGATTCCAAGGCAGGTCGTAATTGATCATGCAGTCGCAGAACTGGTAATCTAGACCCTCACAACCCACTTCGGAGAACAGCACCGCATCAAACGCGTCGGGGTCATCTTTGGGCTTCTCGAATCGTTTCCGCACGTCGGTTCGTTCGTCATCGGGAATGCCACCGTGAACAAGCCCCACACGAATTCCGGCTTTCCGTAGTCCATCGTGCAGGTATCGGAGTGTGTGGCGGAACGAACTGAAGATCATCACACGATGATTTGGATACGTCTTGGCATCCTGCTTCTGCTCGACAAGCTCGACAACCTTTTCCAATTTGGGGTCAGTCGGGTCGAGGTTCTTTGCCATTGCAACAACGGCTTTCACCTTTTCTGCAATGGTCTCAAGTTCGTCTGGGTCGGCATTGAGTTCATCGACATCAACCTCAGACAACTCCTCTTCGCTCACATACCGCGAGAGAATGTCCTCGATAAATGGAGCGAGACCGAATAGGCAACTTGCCGCCTGCCGCCGTATTGTGGTCATCATGAACTTGACGTGCATGGACCCGTGCAAGTCAGCAAGGATTTCTGCCTGAACCTTCAACAAGGCGTCATGCAGCATTCGCTGTGAGTCAGTGAATTCGATCTCAACCGTTTGAGAGTTTCGTGTTGTAAAGTCGCCAATGTCACGACGGCGTGTTCGATTGATGATCCCTGAGAACGTATGCAGGCTCTCAAGATCGTTGATCAGCCGCACACGGTCGTGGTCGGACAGCTTGGGCGACGACAATTGGAGTTTGATTGCTTCGACTTCCGGGTTACCATCCAACATGGTCCGGCCCCACGATGTCGCTTCTGCCTCCTCCAGCTTTCCAATCGCAGCCGCTTTCCAGTCATCGGCCCCACCGCGAGCCAGATTCGCTGCCGCGTTGATCATCGGATTCGGTTCTGACATATGCTGGAAACTGTCTCGATCGATCACGACATCTGGCCGTAGCAGATTAAGCAGGCTGTAAAGATCGTTGTTGCCAAGTTGCAGCGGTGTCGCTGTCAGGAAGATGGCAGCTTCTGCGTTGTCGCAGAAGAATCTGACGGCTTCATGGGCGTTGGTTTCTGAGTTGGATACTCGGTGTGCTTCATCAACGATGACCAGATCGAATCGCGGCGCAGGATCGAGGTCAATCAAACATGGCTTACCGGTCTTCTTGCCCTTCGATGTCCCACTAATGATCTGCTCATTTAGGATTGAGTACGGAACAATCCCAAACCGATGGTTCTCCGGCCATTCACCATCAAGATCACATTCCGAGACACAGTGGCGCAACAAAGCGCCGTCGAAGTGTTCGAAGTTCTGATCGAACCGCTTCATCTCCGTCTGCCACTTCTTCTCCGTGATCAACGGACGAGGACAGATGATCAGAACCGAGTTAATTTCTTGGCGTGCCTGTAGCTCACGCAGAATAAGCCCCGCTTCGATGGTCTTGCCGACACCGACGCCGTCTGCAATCAGCAAGCGAGGGCGATCAGCTCGGATAAAGCGAAGCACAGGACGGAATTGATAGGCAATAAAGTCAATCCGGGCTGCATTCAGCGAGTACAGCGTCGATGTTCCGGGATGGTTGATGTACCGAGCGGTCAGCAGTGCGCGGCACCCATCGGCAGACAGCGCTTCGCCCGAATCAACACCCTGTTCATCAGCGATCAACTGAGAAGCAAAGAACTTCCGTGTCTTACCACCAAGGAGAACGGTGTATTGCACTTCGGGACCAGACTCGCTCACATCGATCACGGCACCGCACTGCTCCGGCTGTGACTGCAAGCGAACAAGTTGTCCGCGTTCGAATTCTGGTTTGTTAGTCATGTTTCACTTTGCTTCGCATTGACGTATTTTCGGTCCACTTTGCTACGACAGCTCCTCGGCTAGTCGTTCCAGCAACGCCAGACACATCATGATGGTTGCTACCGCAACGCTCTCACATATCGGCTGACCATCTGCGTGTTGTTTTCGATTTCGGAGACCGTGAATGGCACTAATCATCTCATAGGTGTCTTTGGATACAGAGTCGGCCTTGTTTTCCAAGCCTTGAGCACCACCGGTGAGCAGCTGCAGAAGTCCAACCTGAATGGCACGTTCATTCGGGACTGCCAATGAGGCTTGCCCACACAGCGTCCCAACGACCTTGTTCTGGTGTTGATTCTTGTCCTTCCAATACTCGACGAGCTCTGCCGGAACTTCGCGACTGTCACCAAACTCGTGTTTCATGACGAGATCGAGAGCACGGTCACGAATGTCGGTGAGGTTGGTGAGGCAATCACCGGGGTGATCCGGTATTCCAAGAATTGACTGACCTACCCAACGAAGGAGGTCGTTGTCGAAGACGGGAATCTGTTCGAGTCGAATCCGAAGCACGTCGCCAATGTTGGACCGGAAGTCATCAGGATCGTTGAATAGTCGAACAAGACTGCCAGAGTCACCTGAAGTACTGCTGAGATGCTCTTTCAATAGATGACACGTTGGCTTAGCTTTGTTGCGATTAACATTTGCGAAGCCACGAGCCTCCAGTGCGTTTACATTGTTTGTGCCCAGAACTTGGACTGCCGTTTCACCATTTTGAATAAGCGTCTGATAGGCTTCCTGAGCTTCCTGTGGACATTCACTCCAAATCGACCGAAGGGATCGTCTAGCATCCTGAACTCCACTTCTCGCTACTTCGACCACGTTTTCGTTGGAGATCGGTGACGAAAAGCCACCCGAGGCCAAACGATTCAACAGTTCGAGTAATAGTTTCGGATGCCCACCCGTCCAGTTAGATGCCTCTGTCCTCCCCCCACTGCTGAGTTCGAGTCGAGCGATTTCAAGTAACGTCTCAATATCATGCTCGTCGAACGGCTTGACGTATTCCTCGTCAAAAATGTTCCAAAACTCGCTTGTGCTGGCCTCTTCGTTGCGAATAAGCAAATCCAAGGGAGCACGAGTGGCAGTGACAATCTTGTGCATTTTCCCATCAATGATGCTCCGCATCTGGTCCCAAAGATGGACGGAGAGATTGTCCTGCCCAAGTGGCTTGTCGAGCCCATCCCACAACATCAAGACCGGCTCATCGCCTTCATCCAGCAGGTCGGTGATCTCTTTGAAGTGGGAATAGGATTCTTCCTTCAGATATGTCTGGTAATCGGAATAGTCTTTGGGGGCATCCTGCATTACCTGATGAAGTTGGCCGCACAGCCCGGAGATAAACTCGGCATCCGTCGTCGGGCACACATGACCAAGGTGCCAATACATGACCAACGAGTATGGAGACTCGCCGTCAGCGACTGCACGGTCAGCGACTGCCTTCAAAAGTACGGTCTTGCCGATCCATCGGGGGCCAATCACCGATAGATTGCTCGGCGTTGTTTTGGACAGAGCACCCCAGACTTTGTCCATCAGTGCCGCGCGGGCCAGCATCGGTCCATTTGTTGGAAAAACTGGATCACTCATTCTCTGCATTCTCCGTTTCCGCGCTCTCCGCACGTGCCTTGCTCATTAACCCTGTGTAATCCAATGTGTCGATCCACAGGCCCATCAATGGAACTGTTAGCGAATAGCTTTCGCCGTCGTTTGCCCCTGAAAAGTCCAGCAGCTCCAAATCAGTCAACCATTCCAAGTCGGCTGTGAGGTCTTCCTCTGTAACATCAATGCCATGAGCACTGAGCTTCTCACGAATCACCGGAAGTCTGAGCGGATCTGGGCCGTCCGCCTCGCGATGGCATAACGCGAGGATGAACCGCTTTCGATCCGTACCTGCGTACTTGAAGAGGTCATTGAAGTGACGTCTCTTCAGAACTTCGGTCGCAGCGTCGTTTACGTGATCAACCGTGATAGAACGAACGCCGGAAGACTTTGCTGCAAGGAAGACACTTTCGCAAAGGCACTGCAGGAAGTATGGCTGTCGAGCAGCCAAAAACACGACACGCCCAATAGCATTCGGAGCGTAGATCAGCCTCCCCTTAATGGGTTTCGTAACAAGAGTCTCGGCGTCTTCTTTTGTCAACGACGTGACATTGAAGGGAGTGCCCAGACCGTACAACGCGCTGAAGTATTCTTCTCGAATTCGACGGAAGCGTTTCATCGACGTCAGGATTGCGGTCAGTCGAGTGTCTGACTGAAGCAGAAATCGCAAATTCTCGGGAACCCCAGAAGAGGTAACACCATCCTCGATACCTTCCTGCAGTTTGTCGAATTCATCCAGTAGGAAAAGCAGCCGTAGTTTACGAGATTCCAACCAGTCCAGAAGCACCTCGATGTATTCACGAAAATACGTGAACGGTGCGTCTTCCTTGATGGCTCCCCGAACAATGTCCACGACTCCCGGCTTGCCTTGCTGTAGTACGGAGCCGTCCGGCAACAGAACTTCACCGACGTTCCGTTGAATGGACTTCGCAGTTTCAATAGCGATGCCACGGAACACTTCAACGGTAGGGACTCCCTTTGCTCGCTCATGGTTATCACCCTCGTTGGCGTGCAAACTGTGATAGACTCCGATCCAACCCGGTATCGAATCGCAACCTACGAGGTGCCACAAGATTGATGATTTCCCAGCTCGTCGGTTGCCTTCCAGAAGAACAACATTGCCGCTGTGGCCGATCACGTTCCGTATGTCGGCGAGTAACTCGTCACGACCGACAAATACTTCATTGCGGTCCGTCTTGACCGCGTTGCCAGTAACGTACGGACTGTGGCCTAACGACTCTGCCGCTAGTTCATCAACGGCGTCTTGGTCAACTTCGGCCCTGCCGAATTCGACCCCAAGCTCAAGCTTATCCTCAACCAGTTTTCCAGCAAGGTTTCGCGCGGTCCATTTTAGAGACCACTCTGGATCGCTCCATCGCAACGCTGTGATAGAATTATCCGAGTGCGATTGATCACTCCCCTCAAACTCCAATTCAACGACGTTTCCGGGTGAAAAGAATGAAACGTCTGCTGGAAGCACAGCAGTCATGGGTGGATTGAGACTAAACGAAACATCTCGCAGCGGAACTCGCCCCTTGTTCTGAACCGTCAGCCGCAGTCGCATTTGCCCCTGTTCGTCTTCGGTTGATTTCGTTACGTCGGTAACAATCTGAAAGTCAGCAACCAAGTGCTTTGTGTAAGAATCGATCATATTCAGAACACGCAGTGTGAGTTGCTTTGCGCGGTCCTGATTCGGCAGGTGCCCTTCAATGGAATGTGTTGATTGGTGCAGCTTGACTTCGATCGACTGCAGAACGCTTATTAACGCTGCAGGGTCGGGGATTCTTGAAACGCCCTTCAAAGGTTCTGAAGCTTCACTGAATGCCAACGCCCACGGAACCAATGGACTTTGTTCACTCAGACTTTCGACCGTATCACTACCGGGACCAACATCGAGCCAGCACGCGAGGCAATGAGTGGCGATGCCAGCAGCATAATTCTCTGGCGAGTTCAGGTAGTTTGTTGTGCGATCCAAATGGTAAGGGTGTTTGCACTCCTTGCAGATTTTGACAGGGCACTCTGATGCCGCAACTCCCTCAAGTAACTCAAGAACCTTGCGGCTGGACAGATCACCTTCGTAACCTTCAACACTTTTCAAGTGGTGAGACACCCAGTCGTTCAGTTCCGACGCCAACGATTGTGAATCATCCTCGCTAAGTAATTCAGCAAGATATGTCAGCGCGTCAATACCGAACTTTCGATGCTGATCGGCGATTCGCTGCTGGATCTGCAGTGGAGGCAAAGCCACCGGAAGATCTTTGATTGCACGAACGGACAGATTCTTTGCGGCTGATCCACGGGAACGATCTTCCATCCATGCATTGGCTTCGGTGCCTTGCAGGTAAGCCAACAAATAGTGCGGATCAATCGTTCCTTCATTGACTCGCAGAACAAAGAAGCCACTGGCCGCAATCCCCCCGACTGCTCCATCACGCACGATTCCGGCTTTGCCGATGGTTCCTGACTTGGAAAGAAGGATGTCTCCAGCTCGAAGCCTCCATTTGTCGTCGATGGTCGAAGCGACTGCTGGCATTAGCCATGAAGATCCACGTGTCGCCTGTCCCTTCTCTACATCCTTGATGCGGACATACGTGATCGGTTCATCGGCAAAACTAAATGGACGCTGAGGGTTGATTTCCTCACGCTCTACATCCGGGAACAGCGTTTGGCCCGATGGCTCGAAATTCGACTTCGGAGGTGACTGCATCAGGTCATTGGCCCGAATATTCCGTCCGGTCATGATGTCGCAGCAATCGCTCAGCAGTCGAAGTTCAGCTTCCTTTGGAATCGAATCGAGGATGCTTTCGAGAGCGCTACGGTCACGTCGTTTCGGTGTCAGGTCGTACTCGTGCTCCGCGATTTGTGAAATGGTCACATCCCAAGAGTGAATGCTGTCAGTTTTTGGTGACTGAACAGCGTCTGCGATCTCCGAATACTCCATGAAAGAGCCTGTCGTTTGTTCGGTGATCTCATGCTTGTCGAGGCTTGGCTTAACCATCCGAACTCTCTCGGTTGAGCCGCCTTTGCGGATCAACAAGATGCACGTTTCGATTGAGGTGTGCGGACTAAACGCTCCCTTCGGCATCGCAACAATGGCTTCGACGCGATGCTCACGGAGAAGCCATTCACGCAGATGCTGCTCACGTCCTCCACGGAATAGCAGGCTGGGTGGGACGACCATCACACATCGTCCACCGGCGTGCAGTTTTGTAAGCGCATGTTGAAGGAATAACGACGACGAATCCTTGGTCGGAATTGGGTAGAGTTGCTCCACTTCGTACGAATCGATCTTCATGCCCCATGGAGGATTCGCCAAAACAACGTCAAATCCTTCATCCGATTGAACACGTTCTGGCTCCAGCAAGCTGTTGCCGTTTGCAAGGTGCGTATGGCTGACACCTGACAAGCCGAGTCGTGTTACACCGATCATGAACGCACTGGAGTTAATCTCCATGCCCGCGATGCCCAACTGCTGCTGGTTCGGGCCTTGATTTGCACTGCCGACCGGAAGCGTCTTGCGTTTCTTGACACTTTCCAGTGCGGTAGTCAGCAAACCAGCGGAGCCGAAACATGGGTCATAAACCGCTTCACCACGTTGCGGATTCGCTATTTGAACCATCAGGTTCGCGATTGTAGTTGGTGTAAAAAATTCACCGGCAAACCTGTCGGTATTATTCTTCAGAACCTCGTCCAGCATGTCGCGAACAGCAAGACGATCGGCTGGCGTTTCAAAAGGCTGATAAGCCAACCATTCAATGATCCTGCCAACAGCTTCGACTGAATGCTGTGAAAGCGTAAGGATCGCACTCGCTGCGTGGTGAGCAGTGTTGGCAATCATCCAGTTCCGGGAATGTGCAAAGTCCTCAACAATGTCCGGTAAATGCCGAATTGTTTTCTCAAATCCGTACCGTGACTTATCAGATAGCTCCCGCCATCCAATTCTTGAAGTTGACCGAGCCTGATAACCGGGGTCTTCAAACGCCGAGATCGCTTCATGCTCTGCTTCCTCGAAGTCGGCCCAACGCAGAAAGACTAGCGCAGCAAACGCCGCATTGACCTCACTTGCAGGCATCTTACCCAGAGGTTCACGCAGCAAACGCGAAATCTCCATGTTTGAAAAAAGTCGGTGCTCTCCGTTCATTCAACATTGCCTCCATCGGAGACAACTGGCACGTAAATCTTCTCCTTAACAGCCTCAAGGTCGGCGCGAAGTTTCTTTGGACCGCCATACTTTGATGTCAGTGTCTGGAAGCTCCCAAACTGACCAACGAATTGCGGAAGTTGATACGTCTGCCCACGCTCCAACTGATCGACGCCGTAGAGCGAATAGTGGTCGAGAGTGACTCTCCAGAATGCGAGCTTCCAAGAGTCTGTGTTTTCATCGCGTTCAAAGGAGTTTTCCTTCAATCCCAATCTCTTTCGAAGCCACGGTCCGTCAAAGCCCCAAAAGTGTCGGACGCGATCCTTGCGAGTTGGAACATCACCTAAGTCGAACCCCACTTTCGCCAAGACATCAACGTCGTCAACGCCATGCATATCAAGTTGATGACGCAACTTCTGGATCAGATCTACGCCACCTAAGCGGTTTCGAAAACTCCGGCGTTCGTCATGAGATGCCCAGATCTGAATGAGTTGGTCGAAACTGTCGTTGCAAAGAGCACGAATGCTTTTGCCAATTACACGCAGATCATCAGATTCAACTACATCCGCTCCTTGGTCCGAATGAGGCGTTGAAATACACGGATCCGGTTGCTGCAGAAGCTCTCGGTCATTTTCTGGAAAGCCCATCCAGTCCGTGTCCAACGCACCAAGCGATTCACAGTAGTCGAAGACCGTGAAATATCGTTTACCGATTGCGTCACACGGCAGAGCACCCTGTGAAATCAAATTGCTGAAAACGGCTGAATTGGCGATCGGACGTGCCAATACAATGTTCGAAACATCGGGAATGCTCACTTTGGAAAGCATATCCACCGACACCGCAACGCGCAGACCACTCTCGTCATTCTGTCGAAACCGATCGATCAGTAGCTGGCTCTCTGGGTGAGCGGAAGAAATATGTACCGCAAAGGATGGGTCACGTGACACTCGCTGCAGTTCGGAGGTCATCATTTCGGCGTGAGTGCTATTCACGCAGAAGACCATTGTTTTTCTCTGCTTCTCGTCGAATCGACTCAGAGCCTTCCACAGATCCGAGGCTATATGGCGAGTGTTTTCCGCCGTGACGATGGCTTTCTCAAACTGTTCTTCAACCAACAGGTCGCTGTGAAACGTACCCCATGCAGGCGTTCGTGACTCGATAAGGAACGGAAGCAGGTAGCCGTCGTTGATTGCGTGCTGCAAGCTGTAAGCGTAGATTGGATTTCCGAAGTATTCCAACGCCCCAAGATGCGGTGAATCCATCAAGCCGATCTGGAGTGCCTGCTGAAAGTGTGCGAGGATTCCAGCTCGGCTTCCAAGGACTGATTGACATTGATCCAAGATGACCAAATCAAAAAAGTCGGACGGGAACTCTTCGTAGAGGACTTCTGCCCCACGATCGTGAGACATCATCTGGGACGTTGCGAAGAACACTCGTTGGTGATCTTCAGGCTTTGCGTGCCGTTGAATCATCGACCTTGTGTCACCGAACGCAGCAAAACACTGATAGGATTCCTCGACTCGATGGCGACGATCCGTCAAGAACAGGACGCGTTTACTCTTAAACGCATTGCTGTTCAGAAGCTTCCAGACCAATTGGAAGATCGTGTAAGTGGCCCCTGTCTTGGGCGACATCAACAAGCTGGCTCGTCGATTTCCTTCGGCGAAGTGAGACAACGTCGCCAAGATGGCCTGTTCCTGATACGGCCTGAGCCGCGCTGGCTGACCATCTTCTCCGAAGGGTGCCGCTGCGATCGCCTCTCCCCATCCCACCGAATGTAGCGGAATGTTTGACTGGCTGATCAGTTCTTCGGGCGAAGGCGGTGCATCAAGGAGGTGAGCCTCACCGGATGCGAGGTTACTAACTGACCATTGCTCACCATTGGTTGCAATCGCAAATGACACTCCGGCACGCCGAGCATAAATAGTTGCTTGTTCCGTAGCGGCCTGCAGATCCACCGCTCCGCGTTTTGCTTCAACGACGGCAAGCATGACTCCTTGGAATCGCAATAAGTAATCAGCGACAGGCACTCGCTCACGCAGATCGTCACCGGTAATCCTAAATCGTCCCGGCACAACCATAGCCTCACGCTCGAACTCCCATCCGGCATTCGCCAGTGCTTGTTCGATTTGATTGCGGAGGTGGTTTTGTTCGTCCAACGACATTTCAGTTTCCAGTGTGCTCGACCACATCGTGGCCGATTGAAGCTATCACTCTTGCTAACAAGGTTTTCGGGTCGGGTTCAGTCAACCAGTGGCTGATTTCGTGAGCCTACTTCTTACCCTTTTTCTTTGACGGTGTCTGAGCCAACGCACTTGCTGCGGCTGACTTCGATGCCTTGCTTGTGCGACCGTCTGTCAGCGTTTTGGATGCTGCAGTTGCCGCCGTTTTGCTCGTCTGTTTCTTTGGTGCTCCGGTCTGTGACAACGCGCTTCCTGCGGCGGACTTGGATGTTTTGCCAGTCGAACCGGACGACAGCGTTGTCGATGCCTTCTTTGCGACTGGCTTGCTTGTAACTTTCGAGTTCTTCTTTGCCATGTTTCTTTATTCCTGCGATGTTACGATTTGCAACGCGACCGATTCGAGTCTCAACCGTTCCTTAGGCAATCGCTGTGCCAAACGTGATTGCGTTGTAAAACGCTGCAGTTTCCACGCTTTTCGATTCTGGTCGCAGCTTTATTCCACAACTGCGTTTGTGATGATGTAAGCAGGGTTGTGGTGATACCGCACTCGCTATTGAAATTCTCAATTGATATTCCAGCAATCATGTCGTTGTCATCCCCTCGGATTTGTTAGTTTCGGCACCATAATCTTTCGCACGAGCGAACCAGCCTCGCTGAAAGTCGAACGAAAATACGAAGAGAAGCGTAATTGCATAAACAGCAATGCCGGAATACAGCAACGGTTCAGACAGTTCACCGAAAGCGACTTTGCTCCACCAAGGTTCGTTCTGTCCCGCTTCTGCATTGATGTGCAAGCCAGTAGACCCCACAGCAACGCAATAGGTTGCCAACGACAGACCACCCCACAAGGCTGTTCGTTGAATGACGGTCGGAGCGAGCTTAGCCTGAACCTGTCCACGTATTGCTAGAAACAGTCCCACCAACACGACAACACTTACGAGCACTCCGATCCACTGACCGCAGTACCGCACAATCGGAACAATGAGCAGCAGATAGGCTGAAATCAAAAGCAAAGGCCCCACCCAAGCGTTCCACCAAGCTGACAGAGCCGGTGGAATGTCAAGCGTTGAATGGTTCGCCTGAAGTGCCAAAGCAATCAACGCTGGCTCTCGCGTCGTTCTGGCATCGCGCTGTCCACCATTTAATACGGATTCGCACCGCGATAGATCAAAACGTTGTGGCACTGATCCATTTTGGCTGACTTGCGGTAATGTGGATCTCAAGCTTGCATAGTTAAAATGCTGTTCGGATTCATCGAGTGAACTGTTCACCGCAAAGACGGTCTCGCAGTCCTCCCATGAGAATTCATGATGCGCCCCGCAATGATCACAACTACTGGCAACGAGCTGCTTGAACGAGTCGGAATCGTCTGTTTCCAGCACCGTTCCGGCTTCGCCGTCCTCCGTGTTCGGACAGGTTACACGTACCCAAAGCCGCAACAGTCCAAACTTGTGAAGTTGCTGAGCGACCGTCTCGGCTGTAGTGAGCGGAACTGACAACTGTTGGGAATCAATTCTCGGCTCAAAAAACAGGTCGCGATGAACACGAGGGTCCGCAGGCTCTTTTGGCAGTCTTTTTTCAAGACTGTTAAGAACCTTATCGACACCGGGCAGTGCAGAATACTTTGCTCGTATTATGCTGGCAGCGTTACGGTAGATGGGCCTTAATTCGTTCAATGACATGCTCCACTTGCGCGTCGGTACAGGGCCGAGGGAAAAAGAGCCGACAGACTTCACGTGATATCTGTTGCCCCATCTTTACTTTATCTGCGTGCATCCTCACGTGGATGTCAGCGTCGTCAATCTTCCATTTGCCACGAAGGCTCGTTCGAGCAAATCCCTCTGCGAATCCCCATTGCTCAAAATCACGAATGTCCGACGCATCGTCTCCGGCTCCTTTGTGTGACATGCTGCTTTTGAAGTGTTGATTCTCTGGCGTATCGGTGAGCAACGAAAAGTCTTCTCTGTTCTCGATGATCTTTTGAAAAGCATCCGAGAGTGGAAACCGAGCCAGCTTATTGAACCAAGTCATGCCATCATCCCCATATTGAGATTCGATGATCTCGACCAAGAAGGAATACACACTTTTGGTTGTGTCAAGATTCGACGCCTTTTCCCGAATGGGAACTCTCGCTTGTAACGTCTTGTTGACGCGGTCCAACCTCAGGATGACAGCTGTACGTTCCTTCTCACGTCGCTTCATGATCTCAATCAGATCCTCCGACTCCTGCGTTTCATTTGAGATCCAGTAGTAGCGTGGAGCGATAACTTTCATAATCAATAGACGCTGATCGTTCTGAATCAATCTTGTGTATGGTTCCCGAGGTATCTCCCAAAATTCGCTTAGCGTCAGTCCCTGTGTATTCAGTGTCGTTGGTTGCTGGATACTCCTAACGACCTCATCAATGAGGTCATCGGGGATCGAAAACACGCAAACATGCTGCCGTCCGGCGATTTCGGCACCATCAAGAATGTCAACAACCTGCTGAGTAGTCACCCATCCTTCATTGAGCGACGTTGTCAGCGACTCAATGATGGAGTCGTATGTCGCATTCTGGGCAGTCGTGACTTGACCTCTCTTCAAGTCATGATCGTCCTTGATCTGCTTAAGCAGGCTGACCATGTTCTCGTTGAGCTGTCGTCGTTTGAGAAAATGCGACAAGCGTTCTTGCTGTTCGTCATCCAAGATGATTGCGTTTGGCATGATAGTAGTTCGCTGGAAGTCCTAAGGTGTTTTCTCTTAAAGTTGCCCCTTGAAGGCACATTGAACAAGGGAATGGAACAGGTCGTCTGCTTCTTCTGCAGCAACTGTCAGTTTCTTAACATCGGCTTGCGTTTTCTGAGCGAGAGTCTCGAATCGCCCGTGAAGCTCTTTCGGGGCAACCGGCACTTGAAATGACTTTATATCTGCCGATGAAATATGTGGGATGGTAGTTTCGGTTTTGAGACCGCCACAATGGGCGGTGAATGCTGGGTGGCGGATAGTTTGGTAGAGGAAGGCATTTGACACTGAGTCGTCGCCGCGCAACCGTGTCACACGCTGCACCAGATACGTAGGAAGGTCTGCCTGTGTAACTTGTGCAACCTTGATTCCACTTGATATCCAAGGACGATCCATAGCCAGTACGACATCCCCTTCAGCTAAATGCAGTTTTGTATCAACAGACTTGTCTTCCGGTCGCCAGTACCGAACGTCTGCCCAGCTTATCGTGTCGGGCATTACGTTGGCACCGCGACAAAGCCTTACGCCCTTGTCTACATATTCAGCACTCTTGAAGGCGTAACCAGTAACGATGTCAGCGATACTGCCCAGATCTTCCACCGGCCAGTTTTGCGGATTGGCAACTGGATCACCGAAGATCTGCGAATAGGCAGACCGGAGGATCGTTTCTGCCTGCGAAATTGCATCACGCCGTTTGCGGCGGATGGCGTCGGCTTTGTCGAGGATGTCGGCGATCCGCTTCTGTTCCGACAGCGGCGGTAGCGGGATCACAAAACGATCGAAGAATGCCTTTGGAACACGCTTTTGTCCCGCTGATCCCGTCATGTTTCCTTCGGCTTCGTTTCGGAATTTGGAATTCCAAACCATGTAGAAGAGATACCGTCCGTCAACGGAATCACTGGGTCGAAGCACATGAAATTCAGTTGAGCCGAAGCCTATCTGATGAGGCAGATTGTCAACGAATGCTGCCTTCCCGTTCTCCATACATGGCGTGATCTTGGCAACAATTACATCTCCGTTCTCGAAATATGTATAACCCTTCATCACGTCGCCGAGGTGACGACTCCCGTTCGGCGTCACGTCCCCCTGCTCGGATAATTGTGCCATTGGTACGAAATCAACCTTGCGTTTTATATCGCTGGCGATTTCCGTTGGAATGCGTGGGTTGACATCCACAACTTCAGAGATTGGTCTTTTAATCACATTCATCCGAGCATCGCCTCCAATTTTTCCAAGTCTGACGCGATCTCAGCTTCCAGCTTCTTCAGCCGACCGAGAATAACCTTTGGCGAATCGTACTGTTCTTCCTTGTGAACGATCTCTTTGTACCGGTTGATGGAAAGATCGAACGCGTTCTCTTCGATCTCTGACTTAGGCACGAAAAAGGCGTTGACAGTGCGATCCTTGAAGTGCTTCTTCCCGGCACCGCCATTCCATTTGGGCCATGCTTTCCTCAGGACATCCAAGTCCTGCCAATCGTCATCGGCTCCAATCTTCTCGCGTTTATCGTCGAGTGTCTTGCCGTCCGCCTGCACGTCGAAGAAAAAGACGTTGTCGGTCTGACCTCCTTTGGTGAAGAGAAGGATCGCTGTACTGACACCAGCGTAGGGACGGAATGCCCCTTGAGGTAACTTGATGACCGCTTCGAGTTGGTTCTCCTCGACCAGCATCTTCCGCAGTTCCTTGTGAGCTTTGGACGAGCCGAAGGTGACACCATCGGGAACGATGACGGCACAGCGACCACCAAGCTTGAGCATTCGCAGCATCAACACGATAAACAACAGCTCGGTCTTCTTCGTCTTAACTTTGCCGGTCAGCGTCTTGTGAACATCTTCTTCGTCCAGCGAACCTTTGAACGGTGGATTGGCGAGGATCAGGTCAAACGCATCTTCCGCCCAACGCTTTGTTTCCTTGCGGTCGGTGAAGTTGGTGCTGAGCGTGTCCTGATAGTTGATGTCGGGCGTGTCGATCTCGTGCAACATCATGTTCATCGCTGCGATGCGAAGCATAGTCACGTCGAAATCGAAGCCGTGGAACATCTCGCTCTTGATGTGCTTCCAATGCGACGGCTCGATCATGTCGCCGGTGTAGGTCTTGCCGCCCGTTTCTTCATCGACATGGATTCCATCGGGCGATGTGAAGTGCTCCCGCAATGCCTCCATAAACTGCACCAAAAACCCACCTGTGCCACACGCTGGGTCTCCGACAGTCCATGACAACGCTTCGTCTTCGTTCCCTTCGAGAACCAGATCGACCATTAAGTCAATGATGTGTCGCGGCGTACGAAACTGGCCGTTGATGCCAGCTGTCGTCAGCTTGCTGAGCAGGTACTCATACAAGTCGCCCTTCGTGTCACCCTGTGTCAGAGGCAAGGCGTCGATCATGTTGATGGCCGAGATCAACAACGACGGTTTGTTGATCATCAGCGTGGCGTCTTTCATGTATTGGTCGAAGGTATTCATCGGCCCCTTGCTGGCCGCAGCGTTTTCCAGCTGCCCCAACTTGCGGAAGTGGGGAAAGACTTCGTCACGAATTATCTCCAAGACCTTCTCGGCATTTCCTTCTTGCTTCAGCTGACTCCATCGCAGGTGCTGCTTGTCACGCGGAAAGTAAACACCGGGGAACGGTTTGTCTTTGTGCTTGCGAGACCACTTCTTCTCCTCGGTGCTCTCTCGCATGTCGAGCAGCCGCGCAAACATCAGGAACGAAATCTGTTCGATGACGGTCAGCGGATTGGTGATGCCTCCCGTCCAAAACTCTTCCCATAGCTCATTGATCTTGCTCCGCAGTTGTCCTGTAATCATGGTTATGCGTTGTCCTCACGTCCCTGCGGCTGAAATGAGCCGATGATGTCGAAAAGTTCGTCAGCTAATGACTCATCGAAGAGTCCGTCCAAGCTGTCGCTGTGCAGCGTAGTGAATGGTGCTGCGTAGAGATCGTCTGTCTTGATGGAGCCAAACTTGGCAATGTGGTTTTGCAACAAGTCCAGAAACTTGATCTGGTGCGATGCCAGATTCGGATGAGCCTGCACAAATTCGGTGAATCGCTGCTGAACGACATCGGCGTCCATCCCGATGATGGCTCGGATGGCCTGATCGAGCGATTCAGCCTGCGTGAAGTAGTCCAGCAGGTTGTGCAGATCGAGACCCGGCTCCTGCGTCAACACGAGCGAACAAAGGTCTTCCAGATCGTGTTCAGTCACGGGCTGGCCGAGGCGAATCTTCCGCAGTGTTTCGTTCTGGTCGATGATCGCTTGCAACACGTTATTGACGCGGTTGCGGTACGCCACCATATCCAGATCATCGAGCCGATCTAAACGGACCTTATGCTTTTTGCGTTCAACGTCGGCTTCGTCTTCTCTTACATCGATGACGACCGGATCAAACCTCGGTGTTTCGTCCTTGCGACGGAACTGAACAATGCCGCGCAGCTGATCACGGATCTCTTCGAGGCCAGCAACGGTGACTTCATCCCAGAACTCATCGCTCTTGACTCGTTCGATGACCGACAACTTCAGCTTCACCTGAGATAGATTGATCCGCAGGCTGCTGACCAGATTGACCACTTCGTCTCGCATGTCGGAGAACTTGCCGCCGCCGCGAATCAGTTCGGCTTGCAGTTGTGCAATGAGTCGGTCGAATTTGTAGGCTTCTTCATGCTTGGCAATGTCCACCCACTGCATCAGCGGAGCAACGTCCTGCTGCAACGTTGCCTTGGTCGCGGCATCGAACTGACGGACTGTCTCGTCGGAAGAAACAGACTGCACCTGCTTCCATTTTTCCTTGATGGGAATGCTGCCGGTAGGAAGGTCGGCGACCTGCTTACTGATCAGCCCCGTCGCAATCTGGAAACCAGCATTGTGCTGTTTTTCCAAAGCGGCTTCGGCCAACTTCATGCGAGCTTCAAAGACACGTTCACACAGGGACTTCTGACGAACCGGTTCGGCAGCCTTGTAGTCCTGTTCAAAACGCTCGAAGTTGCCCCAATGATCAAAGATCTGAAAGTGGGACTTGTCGAGGTCGGGGCCGAACAGATCGAGACACAACCGAGTTCCACGTCCGATCATCTGCCAGAACTTAACGTAGGAATAAACCGGCTTGGCAAACACGAGGTTGACGCACTCAGGAACGTCCACACCTGTATCGAGCATGTCCACCGATATGGCGATGGTCAGATCAGGGTTGCTTCCGTCACCCTTGAAGTCGTCGATCATAGATTCGGCGCGGGGATCGTCGCTGACGACAGTCTGACAGAACTTACCACCGTATTGCGGATACATCTCATTGAACAGCTCTTCCATCAGCCGAGCGTGCTTGATGCTGCGAGCGAAGACGATCGTCTTGCCAATGCGACTGCCGACACGGATACCGTGATCCATCAGGTTCCGCAGGATGTGGCGGTTGGTGTCTTTGTTGTAAACAACCTTGTCTACTGCACCCTGCTCGAACTCAATGGCTTGTGGCAGAACTTCGTCTTCTTCCAGCTGCTGCCTCTGTTCCGGCGTCATTTTGGAATACTTGATGCCGGATCGCAGGAATGGCGTCGTGTGAGTATCGACCTCAAACGGCACAAGGTGCTTTTGAGCGACCGCAGTCGGATAGTCGTAGTTGGATGTGGGATCACCTTCATCGCATTCGAAGATTTTGAATGTGTTCCGCGATACGAAATCAACGGGTGTGGCAGTCAGGCCGAGTTGATAACTGTCGAAGTATTCAAAAATGGTGCGGTATCGGTTGTAGAGACTGCGGTGGGACTCATCGGCGATGATCAGATCAAAGAAACCGACATCAAAGGACTGATAGACCTTCATCATCGCCGGATAAGTTGAAAGGAAGATACGGTCCTTCGTGTTGCCTGCGGATGCTCCGCTGACATACGTCCGTGGCAGTGACGGCAGAAATTCGTTGAAGGCGTTGTTGGCCTGACGACGTAGTTCACGACGGTCACACAAGAACAGAATTCGTTTGGCCCAATTCGCCTTGATCATCGCATCACACAGGGAGATCGCGACACGGGTTTTACCGGTCCCGGTCGCCTGCACGAGCAATGCCTTGCGTTTCTTTTCGGCGAATTGTTCGACGACTCGGCGAACCGCTTCGATCTGATACATGCGGCCTGCTATATCGGGATTGGCTGAAACTTCACCGACCGGCTTTTTGGCCGTTCGCTGGAAGTGCAGGTGTTGCAGGCTGTCCTTTGAATAGAAGCCGTAGATCTTGCGCGGTGGTTCACCGGCAGCATCATTCCATATCCACTGGTCATAGCCGTTGGTGTAGAAAATGACTGGACGTTGCCCGTGCTCTTTTTCGAGTCCGTCAGCGTATTGCTCGGCCTGCTTTCGTCCCAATTGTGGATCAACTGCCGTTTTCTTGGCTTCAACGACGCCCAGCGGCTTTCCGTTGTCATCGTCCAATAGGTAGTCGGCTTTGCCAGCGCCGGATGCGCCAACCTGATATTTGACCGGTGCTTCCTTGACGACTTCGGCAGTGTTGGTGTTACCTTTGCCAACATCCCAGCCTTCGTCGGCCAGCATCTGGTCAATCAAATACTTGCGAGTTTCTTCCTCGCTAAACGCCATCGGGTCCACGGACTGCAATGCACTGGTCGCCTGCAGAGCGGCCTCTAATGCAGCCTGACGTTCTTCCGCCGTGGACTCTGCTTGCTCAGCGCGTGATCGTTCATTGTCGAGGTCGGCCAGAAGCTTCTGCATCTGAGCTTCTTGCGCGGCAACCCGTTCAAGGATCGCACGTTTCTCACGTCGTTGATTAGAACCTTCGACACCACCTGTTGGTGGTTCGCAGTATTCGGGACAGTCAGTAACATTGCCGCTGGCGTAACTGACGTGCAGCCATCGAGCCACGTTGAACGCTTCACGTGTCAATCGTAGCGCAGTGGTTGTATCCCCTTTGTTTCCATGAGCCGCGTTGTTCCCTTCCATGCGAAGAGCATGAAGCTTGGACAAAACAACCTCTGGCACAACATCCTTAAACGGCTGGTTATGCAGCAGGTCATTCAGATTCGCACGGGGCGGCTTTGGTAGTCGCTGATCATGATGTATCCATTCGACGACCTGCTCGCAGAAGACTCGCAACTTTGAAATTGCGCCAACAGGATCGGGATGTGCGTACGCCTCCGCAAAGCCACCGAGCCCTGACAGCTCCGGCCACTTCGGTCGCAAGAACTCGAAGTTGAGTGATTTCATAAGTAGGTTACGTCCCGTGTTCATACCGGACCACTAAAGCACGGGGTGTGCCAAATGGTCGGCGGTCGTTTGTTTCGATCATGTTTCGGTGCTCCAATCGCCCGAAACGTCGAGCCGTTTCAGCTGCGCGTCCAAGGTCTGGTAATTCTTCATCCCAAGCAGCCGAGCCGCCTTGGCTTTGACTCCATCAGACTCTTCCATCGCCCGGCGCAAATACTGCCCCCGTATATCGTTAAGGTGATCTTCGAGATCGAATTCCTCGCCAAGCGGACGGTCCACAAGTCCACGGGATCGACTGGCCGAATCAGGCATTTCTGCGATCGAAGCAGCCACTTCTTTACGCCCAATTGTTTTTCCGTCAGTTAATACTGCCGCCTGCATTAAAGCGTTGTAGAGCTGCCGTACATTGCCGTTCCAAGGCTGTGATTTCACAAATGAAATTGCGGAAGCAGAAAGGGATTTGTGCTCGTAGCCGGGCTGATCGGCCTCGAATTGCGTGTTCAGCAAGCCCATGAAGCGCTCTGCGATCTTGGGGATGTCTGTCTTACGATCTCGAAGTGGTGGGAGTCTGATTGAGATCCCGGCCAACCGGTAATACAGGTCTTCTCGGAACTCACCATTCTTGATCGCAGTAAAAAGATCCTTGTTCGTCGCCGCGATGATTCGCACATCAACTCGGCGATCTTTGTCATCACCTAGTCGTTGGATGTATCGAACAGACGGACCTTCACCGGTGACGGGTTGAAGCACACGCAGCAACTTGGCTTGTGTTTCCAGATCACATTCGCCGATCTCGTCCAAGAAGACTGTGCCACCGTCGGCGACTTCGAAAAGTCCTTTTCGATCAGCGTCCGCTCCCGTAAAGGCTCCCTTGTTGTGCCCGAACAACTCGGACTCCAACAATGACTTCGCCAGCGCGGCGCAATTAACGGACCTCAGCGGTTTATCTCGGCGATTGCTCGACTTGTGAATCGCTTGGGCAAACATCTCTTTGCCGGTTCCACTTTCGCCGACGAGCAAGACAGTGACGTTGCGAATGGCTGCACGTTTAGCGCGACCGACAGCGTCACGGATTGAACGGCTATCACCTGCGATGTCTTCGAAGCCTTCGATCTCAGACGGTGCCTGTGATGCCAAGTGCTGCAAATGAGCATCGGGGTCACGAAGCACTTCTGGAATAACATCGATCAGATCAAACGGCACATCCGTGACCCACGACTTACCTCTGAACGTCTCGTAGAAAGTGCAAGGAAAGCGAGTTTTTCCAAGCAGCAACCAAACTGCAGTCATTGCCGGAGTACCGGGGCTTAGATGCAGGTAGAGATCGGTTTCAGACCAAGCCTTGGATGACTTGAGAGATTCGAGTTCTTGATTGGCTATCTCAAAGATCGCGGCGTAGTCGGTGGGCTTGTCCAGCTTGACCTCTCGCACAACCGGCTTACCACCAAGCCACTTGGCAAACCAGCCATTGAATTCCGACGAGTAATTGGTCAACAACCGGACCTCGTCGAACTTCTGGGTAGTCAACAGCGTCTTCGTTGGCCCCAAGTCCTCTTTCTTCGGAAGCTCCCCTCGGAGTCCGGCCATAAGCTTCTCGCTACGGGCCTGCGAGCTATTCGCAGCCAGCGATCGCAGGTCGGAATGACCGATCCATTGAACGAGAATCTTCTTTCGCGGCATGGCACCATCCTGTTTGTGAAAACAACAAATGGATTTGTACCACGCTGAATAGTGCTTGGCAACCACCCGAGTCTCAAAGTGCCATTAACTAAGAATTTAGCTGGTGTCCGTCACCAATTTGCGACCAGCCAGTGCCGCGAGGCCATGGCTTTGAGTGAGACCCATAAGACCTGAGACTTGCGGCAGCTCGGCTAATCAATGTGCTGGATTTGCGTGCTGGAATACTGCTTCGCTTCAGGTCGCTCGGTCTCATCGATCCGTGAAACCGTTTTGAGAATCAGCCACTCGTTTGAAGTGGTCTCAGTTCCCAAGTGACTTTGCGTTTGTGTGCCGTGCGAGATAACGGACACCAACTACATCGGCGTCAACATCACCAACCCACTTGGAGACGCCGCACATGTCAAACGCCCTTCGAACCGAAATCACTAGCACGATCGTTGAAGCCCTCGCTGGTGGCAATTTGTTGCCTTGGAGAAAGCCATGGAGCGTCGATCCAAATGCTCCGGGACTGCACACCAGCTTGTCATCTGGAAGTGCGTACAAAGGCATCAATCAATTGCTGTTGATGTGCTCGGCGATGAAGAATGATTTTCGATCGAAATGGTGGGGAACATTCAATCAAATCAAACAGCAGGGCGGTCGTGTCTTGAAGGGTGCGAAGTCAACGGTTGTTGTGCTGTACCGGCCTGTTGAACGAACGAAGATCGATGAGACCGGCAGCGAAGTCGATGACTCGTTCTTCATGATGCGATCATTTCGCGTTTTCAATGCGGACCAGACGACGCTGGGAAAATTCCATGTCAGCGAAGCCGTGTCCGATGGTGTTCCGTTTGAACGTTACGAACATGCTGATGAAGTTATCGATGCAATAGGTGCTGATCTGCGACACGGTGGCAGTGAAGCCTTCTATCACATCAAAGGCGACTACATTCAGCTTCCACACCGAAGCCGATTTGAGTCACCCGAAGCGTATTACGAAACGAGTCTGCATGAGCATATGCACCACTCGGAGTCGCGGCTCGATTGGGACTGTGAAAAAGAGGGATACGCAAAAGGCGAATTGCGAGCGGAAATCGGCGCGTGCCTGCTGATGGCGGAACTCGGCCTGCCTGTCGCTCAGAATCTCGATAATCACGCGTCGTATTTGCAGCATTGGTTGCGGCAGTTGAGAGAAGACCCGAATTTCATCTTCTTCGTATCGGCTCAATCCAACAAAGCCGTTGATTACCTGCTGTCGTTCAGCAAGCAACCAGCAGAAACAGAAGAACCAGCCATCGCCTGAAAGATGCGGCCCAATGCGGTGAACGGAGTCACCGCTTTTTGTTCTCGTACCGGACACCGGCTACACAATTGCTTCGATCGGAGCACCCGATAAGAACGCAATCACTGATCGATTTTGATGCTTGGCTTTGACGCCACCACGCAGAGCGAAACCTGACGCCTTGGACTGCGCAGCAATCGTCGGGAATCCCTGCCCCTGCGAAGTCTCAAGCCATCAAACGATCAGTGCTGCGTTCGGATCGGCTTTCTGACTTCACTGCGGACACCAACTACATCCTCAGACAGCCCCAAATCTGATGGAGATCAAAATGCCTGAGACGCAAATCGACAACTCGATCCTTAACTGCCAACTGATCAGCGTTCCGTACTCAACCGTCCTGCAGGCCATCAAAGCCACACGCAGTGATCCGTTTAACATGACGATTCGATGCCAGTTCGAGTGGGCCGCAATTGCTCAGTGCGTTAATCAAGGCATCGACGCTTGCAGTGTCAAGGAAAGGGATGTTTACGAAAACGGACACTGTTCGATTTCACCGATGTCATTGTGTGTCCTTTTGAGGCGGCTCGGCGATTCCGATTTCAGAGGGACGAACGAGCATTCGGCAGAAGACCTGTGGGACGCGGCGATTTCGCTTCAGTCCTCGATCTTCATCGTGTTGGGCATCGATGACTGTGGTCAGTACGTGGGCCGCGAAGCAATGGGATTGGAGTAACGGACACCAGCTAAATGTTCAGAGAAACAAACTACAACTTTTGAAACGACAAGCGAGATCCAATAATGGATGGCATTGAAACCTCGGAAATGACCGCTCTGGAACAGCGACAGGCGTTACTCGCTCACCACGTCAGGCTTGTCGCTCGACGACACAGCCACGCCCTATTTGTTTTCGGCAGTCAGGGTGGGCTTGGGAAAAGCCGCACAATATTGGCAACGCTTGAGGATGAAGGCGTGTCGCCTATTCTGATCAACAGTCATGTGACGCCGTTAGCGCTCTACGGGATTCTGTATCAACACCGTGACGATGAGGCAATATTCTTTGACGACGTAGACAGCATGTTTTCGTCGATGGCACATCTGGGTTTATTGCGAAGTGCATTGTGGGGAACTCCAAGAATCGTCACTTACAATTCCACCCAGCTGACCGATCTGCCGAGTTCGTTCGAGTTTACGAGTCGATGTATCTTTGCTTGTAACGTGATTCCGAAGAAGAACGATGCCTTCCGCGCGGTCCTTTCGCGCTGCGATCAATTTGAACTCTCGGCGACGAACGAGCAGGTTATTGATTTGATGCGTTCAGTTGCCGCCAACGGATTCAATGGAATCACGCCGGATGAATGCCAAGAGATCATCGACTACATCGCGGAGAACTCCGATGACCGCCAGCTTTCGATGAGACTGCTGGGACCATCTATTCGCAAGTTTCAATACGCTCGATCTGAACGCCTCGATTGGCGTTCATTGCTAAAGAGCCAGTTGCAGACGTTGGGACGAAAGAACGAAGCAACCAAGCGTCTCGACAGCAAAAGCAAAGACATCAAAATGCTTCAAAACGTCATCACGAACCACCCTGATTCCGTTAAGGATCAGCAGGTCGCTTGGTGCCGGTCACTAGGCAAGAGTCGAGCCAGCTTTTATCGGACGCTTTCGCGCTACAAAGATGAGGTCGGTGACTGACGGACACCGGCTAAACTGACGTTACAACGTTCGGGAAGAAAACTAGAAAGCGGAGAGCAGACCCAATGATCAGGACCATCGCAATCGGCGACATTCATGGGTGTTCCATCGCTCTTGAATCATTGATCAACGCCATTGATCCGCAACCCAAAGACACGATCATCCCGTTGGGAGACTACGTTGACAGAGGGATCGACTCCAAGGGCGTACTGGACCAGTTGATAAAACTTGGCGACCGCTGTCATTTGGTCCCAATACTCGGCAATCATGACCAGATGATGCTCCACGCGAAAAATGGACGTTCCGACTTTCAGTTCTGGCTCAACTGTGGAGGTGACGCAGCGCTCGATTCCTACGGCTCAAGCAGTCAGCTTGATCTGATTCCGTCTTCCCATTTTCGGTTTCTAAAAAGTTGTCATTCGTATTTCGAGACCGAAACGCACATCTTTTTGCACGCTAACTACAAGCCCGATGTGCCACTTGAAAAGCAGGACGACAAGACAATCCGCTGGCTTTCACTTCGAGACTACGTGCCGCGAACGCGGCATTGCTCAGGCAAAACGGTCGTCGCTGGACATACACCACAGCCAGAGATCCTCGACTTGGGATTTCTGATCTGCCTCGATACTGGTGTCTGCGATGGTGGATGGTTGACGGCACTTGATGTTGAATCAGGCAAAGTCTGGCAGGTCAACGAGGCAGGTGAAATAAGGAAGTAGTTCCCAAGTGCTGGATCTCGATCATCTGATGATCTACGGCGAAGAGGGATCGGCGACACCATTCCCTTGCCGCTACTCAGGCGGTTGCATCACTGATGAAAACGTGGCACCGACCGAATTCGAGTGCGAATGTGACTGACGGACACCAACTACATCGGTGTAAACAACACTTTCACACTGGAGAGAACGATGGACGATCTGCTTGACCAATTCATGGAAGACCACATCAACGGTGGCTACGGCGACATCCTCGACGAACTCGCTGCGGAAGAGTTCGCAGACGACTTCCCGGACGATGAACCGTGGGATGAGACGCTGGCTCAGCAGGAACTGGAAGACTTCGAGCAGGCTGATGAATACTTCGGCCACTACGGTGAAGATTGGTAGCGGACACCGGCTACACCGTCAGAGGAGACAGCATGAAACTTAAACGTGGCATGGGCGGCTCCCGAAATGGTCGGGGCCGCTCAGAAAAAACGGAAACATACAAACGAGTCAGCAAGAAGCGGCGGCGAAAAGAAGCACGCCGAGAATGCCGACAGCAAACCAGTCCAACAGGAACCAACAGATGATCGCACCGCTGAAACCGAAAAGGCCAAAGTTCAATTTGGGCCGAATTGTTGCCACACCGGGAGCCCTTGAAACACTTGAAGAGTCTGGTGAATCAGCAGACTCGTTAATCTGCAGGCACCACACCGGCGATTGGGGAGACGTTTGCGAAGATGACGCAGCAGCCAATGAGCAGGCTTTGGGAGACGGCGAGAGAATCCTGAGCGTGTATCACACCGCGAAGGGCGAAAAACTCTACGTCATCACCGAGGCCGACCGATCCTCGACCTGCCTACTTCTGCCAGACGAATACTGACGGACACCGCCTACTTCCGTGTCAGATAACAACACTCACACGGGAGACAGAACATGGGTTGGTTATTCATTCCGGGCAGCGTTCGGCGAAGCATGATCAAAGATCGCACCAGTGCTTGGGAACGCACGAACGACGATGGCACGACCATCAAGACAACGTGCCTTGCCCATTGTTTCCGAGGCAACTGTTTTTCGGGCGTTCTATGGTCGGTCTTTGAACGGACGTTCATTCAAGACGGTGAGCACACGGAGTCGCAACAGCGTTGGATTCAATGCGACCTGTTGCAATACAGCCGATCTGACGACGGTTGGGGATACAAGGACATGGATGAGTCCATGCATCCCTATTACTACTCCTGTCCCAAATCCTATCTCGACATGGTTCCGGTTGAGACTCACGGCGGTAACGCGGAATGGCGTGAACATGTTCGTCAGCATCACCGAAACTCACTTGCGAAGCGACGAGCAAAACGGACGGCAAAAGCGAGGTAACGGACACCAGCTACATGGTTGTCCAAACAACGTCCCTTCAAGAGAGCCAGCACATGTCCGATCCGACCGAAACCATTCGCCGCCAACAAGTCGCCGCCATCAACGCCGAGCCGGGTTCACGCGAGTATCTGGAAGCCAAGCATGGCGACGTTTTCGACACGTCCGAAGTGCAGGCCACATTCAGCGTTCTCAGTTTCCTCGCTCCATACGTTGTGGTTCAGCGGAAGAGCGATGGCGTGCGGGGCTCGATGATGTTCCAACATTCACCGAGGTTCTACTTCGGTTTCAAGCCTGAGTGAGAAGTGTTGTTGGCTCGGGCGTCACGGATGACGCCCTTTTCTTTTCGCAGACGGACACCAACTACATCAGCGTTCCAACAACACGGGAAACCGAATGCCACTCTATGAAGTCGAACAGTACGAGATCCACTCGACGAAGTACCGAGTGATCGCCGACAGCCCAGCCGATGCAATCGCTCAGGTGTTAGACGGTGAGGCCGATCAAATCGACGACTCAATGGAGTTCATCGAAGTTGCCGACGACATCGGACTGCCGCTGGATGAATACGATGAATTGGCTGAGAAAATCAGCAAGCTCGGAGTCCCAGTTGACGAGCATTTTATTCCATCCATCCGTTCGATTAGCGCCGTCAATGTCACTGGCGAAGGGACACCAACTACTGAAGCAGAACGGTAAATCGCAATTTAGATATTGGTAAGAAGCCCTCACCGTTCGTCTAAGGCTTCTTACCACGACAGCAAATCGGAGAATTGAACGTGAAATTGGTGCCATACTACCGCTGTTCAACTTCAAAGCAGGCAAAGTCTGGTCTCGGGCTTGAAGGACAAGAGGCAACCGTTTCATTGTTCGCCAAAGCCCACGGAGCACAGGTTCTGAAGCCGTATGTTGAAGTGGAGTCAGGCAAGCGGGCAGACAGACCTGAACTTGCCAAAGCTGTTGCTCATGCTCGACGTGCCAAAGCAACTTTGATCATTGCGAAGCTTGATCGGTTGGCAAGGAACGTTCACTTCCTGAGCGGCCTGATGGAAGCTGGAGTGAAATTCGTCGCCTGCGACCAACCCAGCGCCAACGATCTAACAATTCACATCCTTGCGGCTGTTGCACAGGACGAAGCCAAGCGAATCAGTGACCGAACGAAGGCTGCACTCGCCGCCTACAAAGCACGTGGTGGATTGCTTGGTGCGTCACGACCCGAGTGCCGGAACCTAACGGCTGAAGCCAGCCGAGTCGGAGCACAGGCCGCTGGCGTCGTCGCAAAGAAGGAGGCGGACACCGCCTACACTGATCTCTACCCGATAATGCAAGAGCTTCGAGATCAAGGGCTTTCACTACGCGCGATTGCCAGTCACCTAGACGACGAAGGATACGAGACACGACGTGGACGCACTTGGAATCATGTTCAAGTGCGTGCCGTGCTGAATCGGTTTGGCTCCTGATTCACGCGGAAATGTGCAAGGTGAGTCGGCGAATCAACAACCCAGAAATTATTATCGGTTTTGTTGCAAAGTAAGTCCCCCCGGAACCCTACCCAGACACTACGCCATGAGGTCTCTTTGTTATCGAGCAACTTATTTTGATCGCCCAATGCGCTGACCGATTCAAATAAATCGGATTCCGAAAATTCCCGCCGACAGAATTTCGGCGGCTTGAAAGGGGCGTTACAAAAGTTTTTGTTTTGGCGATGGTCTGAAACTTGCGGACGGCAGATACGAACAACAGTTTCGAGGATCGAAAAATCACCGCCGCAGAATTCACATGCCCAGATAGGGTTTCTCGCCACGAAGCTCAGCAAGCAGGTTCGACTTGAAAAACTCGTCGATCTCCAGACCTTCGACAAATTTCAGCGAGTTCTCTCTTTTCGAGGGGTCGATGATCGCAATCGCCTTTGCACAAAGCGCCGCGAAACCGAAGTCATCATGACTGAGGCACTGTTCTAGCATTGGAAGAGCGAACGATGCCTGAGACCGCCAAAGCATTCTGGGAACATAACACTTTATCGATAAGTCCCAGTGGTCAAGGATGCCTGCAATTTCTTCCATCCATTCTGGGAAGTGCGTCAGCAGCAATTCCGAAACGCACGTGATGGAAAACAAACGGACCTCTCCGTCGTACGAGTACACACCGTCCATGATTGCATCCAGTCCAATGTCACCGAACTGAACGAGCACTATGGCTGCGTCTGATGTTCTATTCTTGTATGGGGAAAAAGAAGCAAACTCTCGAAGCGTTGAATCGCAATGACTTTTCTGAACTTCGGCTGACAGGGCCAGCATGTCTTTGTCGGCGTTTGGTGTTCGTATCGACGAAACAGATTTCTGCAATTTGTTGGTCACAAAACCACGTCGATCTTTGTCACTCAATTTGAACAACGTGTCGAACTCTTGCTCAACGTCCAATTGAAACTTGGCAAGCGCCCTTCTGACCCGAGCCCCAAGAAGAGTGTCGTCATTTGGCAATTCTTCAAGCACTCCAACCGCTTCCTCCATACTCGATGGATGGTTCATGATGACCGATTTGGCTGCGAGAAGCCGCCGATTGGGGTCATGGTCAGTCAGCCATTCTTCTGGTACCGCTTCGTGCTCGTATTCTTTCTGTTTCATTCATCCTCCTTTTCCACACGTATCTATCCCAGATCTTTGAAAACCGGCGACCGTTCCAGCACATCCGCTAAATCGACCTGAAGTCGATCTCGTGCCTGTGTGAGTGGAACCAGCAATTCAGTGGTTTGAAACGAGAAGGGATTAAGTCGAACCGTCAGCAATACAAAATCCGTACCGGCATGGGTTGCAGCGTTTAACGCAAGTATTTCGCACATGAGTGCTGTTGTTTCGTGACTCTCTCCGGTGCCATCTTGTTCCACGCAAATGTCTCCTTGTAAGTGCTTTCTCAATTGATCAACGACCGTATCGCCGAAAGTAGGCTGAAGAATCACCATCAGCGCCGTAGCAGCAGTTCCAGCAAACGTCCACGGCATGTTCAACGCGGGCGCCACACACCGGACACTGATGTTGCCAATGCGGTGGCGGCGTGAAATCCGTGTAGGACGGTTCAACAAATCCACCGTTACGGATCATTTCGCTATCTGGATTCAGGATCGCCGGGAGCGTGTCCCAAAAATAGTGCCCACCGGCGATAGTCCATTGCCGGTAATCGGGATCATCCAAAACCAATTGCGATGCAAACCAAAGGCAACTCCAGAACACTGCAGTGATAATCAGTGTGATCCAAAATGCACAAATGATTGTGTCAGCAAAACTGAAGTATGTTCGCCCCGCCGCATGGTTACCCATCCAATAGAACCCGAGAAACAGGAACGCCCAAACGGCGAACATGAATCTCGCCATGATCGACGACGGGCGTCTTCGAATGCCGCGATCCGAGTCGTTGAAGGCCAAGATAAGAAAGAAGATCACGCCACCAACAACCATTGCTGTTAGTGACAAGCTGTCCTGCAGCCACATCAATGGAATCGCGGACATCAAGAAAAGACGGCCAATCCAATGTCTGGCAGGCTGTGTGTTCACAGACGCTGGGGTTGAGATGTGAACTTGCGAATTTGGTTGAACCATTGATGCCTCCGTTGGTTGTCAGAGGCGTAATTGGTGTCCGTCAATGCGAAGCGGTCAATTTGAGTTAGACTTCTTTCTTTTGAAATAGAGCCGGTCCAGCGTACGAATCACGGTCATTCGCGAAACCCCCGTTGCCTCCATGATTTCGGTGACCGTCTTGCCTTCCTTCTTCAACTCAACGATTTGTTCACGCTTGTCCAACGTCGTGTACTGCTGCATGGGTTGCTCGTCAATCTTTTCGGGGGCAGCATCAAAAATCGGCTGGAACTCACTCTGAAGCAGCCTTTGCGTTTCAAACAGCTTTGCAAATGGTCGCTTGGTGTAGAGGTCAAGTAAGTCATCGCTTTTTACAGGCTGTCCGTGCAGAAGAAAGGTAGAGGACACTTCGCCATCAGCTTTTTGGCGAACTGCATCCGACGCGGTGTCTCTGAGAGTTGAAAATGAAAAGTAGGGAAAGTCGGGCTCGCTTTTTCGTACGCGTTTAATCAACGCTTGCCACTTATTGGTGAATATCTGACTTGAATTTTTGCTTCCCAAAGTCTGGCGATAGTAGAGCGTACCCGCCTTCGTGATGAGCACGTTGCGATGATTCAAGTCATACTTCTGAACAACGGCCTTTCTCTGCATTAAGGCCCACTCCAGCAGCTTGACGGTTTGCGGCCAAAGCAGAAACTCGCCATAGACCATGCTTTTGTTGCGTTTGTAAAGGATGAACTGATCCGCCGCTTGGACCTCATACCCACATAGCTCACGCAGATACTGACGATTGGGATGCGGTTCATTGAGGAACAAGTGATCCAACAGGAGCGTGCCCTGTTCAGCACCTTTGAATCCGCAATTCAGTGCGAGCAGCAAAAGCAGACGTTCGAGTGGTGTCGCGTGTTTGTTGATGACCGCCAACTCACTTGGAAGATAGCCCGTTCGTTTCGTCATGCTCACGATACTCGTGCGTTCTTCTTGCAGATCCATGACTCGCGTTTTTAGGTCATCGAAGTCTTCTGGCTTCCGCCAAGAAAATGCTTTGTTCTTGTGGAGCCATTTGAAGAACCTGCCAAGTTCCGCAATCTTGTTCTCGCAGGTTCTTTTCCCCATCTGCCGTGGCGGATCAATTCTCTTGTCGATTGTGAGTGGCCGCATTCGCCAGTAGTCGATCAAATCTTGACACCCATCGAGATCAAGACTTGCAATTGGACGATCATTCTGGTGGGCCTTGATGTTATCCACATTCGAGATTTTGTGACTACCGAACGCCGTGAGGGTTTCACCGTCTGGAGTTGCCTCAACGTCCCTCTTTCGTATGTTTGCGACGTACACATCCAACGTCTCGAACAAGGACTCTGCAAGCTCAGGAAGTATGTTCGGTGCTGCCCGATGTATTCGACGGAGATCGAACTCTGCCGCTTGGCGAAGCTGATCCGTACCTTCATCAAATGAAGCACTGTCTTCTGGGACAAAGACAACGCATGGGTACGCCGCCGCAAGCTGATTGACTTTTAGGGCGAAGCTGTTGTCACTCTCGTCAGCTCGCGTCACTTCGATTTGAACCTTGCCTCTCGCCAACTGAAGTGCAATCCAAAGTGCATCGCCGTTCCATATTGGCTCAACGTGATTCGGCGGATCAAAGGAGTACGGGTTGACCGGTTGTGATCGGTCTTGAATCCGCAGCTCCACAGCCTGTTCGACGAATGTCCAAAGCTCTCGGACTCTTGCCAGACGAGCTTTCGCTTGGTTCTTGTTGCGACCGAACTTGAACTTCCTCAGCTCAATTTTCCCTGCCCTGTTACGCCACTTTCCGACTTTGCGGGGAAAGTCTCCACGGGGATCTGGCTCCCATTCGTCGTCGGTCTTCTTTGGCATTTTATCAGCACGCAATATGGGTACACGGGTTCCTTTCCGGTAATCATATCGCAGAATGGCACCCAAATCGACCCAGAAAGGCACCCAGAAAACGTCCAAAAAGGCACCCATCGGCGATGTGCGGGCTTTTGGCACCCCGAGATAGTTGACGCAAAGTCAATAGAAAAGGCCACTTAAGTCATTTGACTCAAGTGGCCTTGATGGAGGCGGCGGGAATTGAACCCGCGTCCCGCGATGCATCCACATCGCCGTCTACGTGTGTAGTCAAACCATTTGTAGCGCCTCGAAAGCGCCTTTTCGCTTTGTGTGGCACTGTTTGACAGGTTCCACACTCCACTAACTCGAATCGTTTCTAGCGCGACGCGTCTCGAGTAGGACGCCGCGCGATCCGGAATTGTGACGGACATTCAAGCGACTCCGGCGGTCCCCATCAGTCCGGGCTACCTGTTCTTAGGCGGCCATTGCGAAACTTTCGTCTGCAACTAAAAGTGTGATCAGCTTTTTACGTGGCCAACTGATCAACCACGACACGCAAGCGGTGCTTCAAATCATCCGGTCGAATCCAAATCGCCCCCGAAATTCGGGAGAAGAGAAATGGAGGGATTGGAGAAATTTGCTTTTCACCACGCCTCCATTGTAAAGATCGATGGCAAATAGGGCAACTTGCGAGTGGCAGAATCCGTGGAATCACGGCAAGACCCACTGGGGAACTGGGGGCAGCGAAAGGTGCCCGCTCTGCCGTTGGAGATCGCGAAACGGCACGATACCCGACTCACTGCGGACAAATGCCGGCCCTGCGCGTGAGCCGATTGGCGGATTCATAACGCGCAAGACAAGGGATTTGGCGGCAAATTCACAACAAATTGCCCTCGTCTGCATCTTGTCGAGTGGTTGCCAGTGAGAATACGATAGGGAAGCTGTTACTTACATTTCAAGACTCGCCCGTGATGAGGGGTTTATCGACGATGGCAGTCAAATTAACCGAACGTGCCGCTGACGAAGTGAAGCGGTTTCGTAAAGAGCATAACTTCGACGAGAACATGCTGCTAAGGATCGGCGTTGCCGGTGGCGGATGCAGCGGTTTCAATTACACGCTGAACTTCGATGACAAGTTCGACGACAAGGCCGACAGCAAATATGACTGGCATGGCGTCGAGGTGGTTGTGGATAAGAAAAGTGCGTTGTACCTCGATGGGACCACCGTCGATTGGTACGAGAGCCTCGAGAAGCAAGGCTTTACGTTTGAAAACCCGAATGCGGTCAAAAGTTGTGGTTGCGGAAGCTCGTTTCAAGCGTAGGCACACCGTTCCTGGATCGACCCCACTCGCTTTCCGGTTTCGGCCGGAGAGCGTTTTTTTTGGCTCGATACAGCCCTTCCCTGCATGCCGATTCGCGTGCCAAGCTTAGCGGTCCGTTTTCTGTGGTGAATTTGATCCTTGCTGCCTATCCACATCGGAGTTGCCGTGTAGAATTCGGCCCGCTGTTGTGCCGATTGTCGGCCTTTTTGAACAACGTTTTCGTTAACGGTGGCCGATCGAATGAGCATCGCTGAGTCGAAAAAATGGTCCGCGTCGGATTCCGCATCTCTCTATGAAATCGATCGCTGGGGAGACGGCTATTTCTCTGTCTCGGATTCGGGGCGGTTGGTCGTGACCCCCGGCCGTGACCCGGAAGAGCAGATCGACTTGAAGGAGCTGGTGGATGGGTTGACGCAGCGCGGTCTCGATTTGCCGATCCTGCTGCGATTCAACGGCATCCTACGAGACCGGTTGAAGCGGCTGAGCGAGTGCTTTGGTGAAGCGATCGAAGAGTTTGGATACAACAATACCTACCGCTGCGTGTTCCCGATCAAGGTGAACCAGCAGCGTGATGTTGTCGCGCAATTCGTTCAACACGGCCGCAGTTATGGCTTCGGCGTTGAAGCCGGCAGTAAGCCGGAAATGTTGGCGGTTGTCGCGATGACCGATTCGCAAACGCCGATCATTTGCAACGGTTTCAAGGACGACGACTTCATTCATTTGGCGATGCGCGCTCAGCAGATTGGACGCACCGTGATTCCGGTCGTCGAAAAGGTCAGCGAGTTGGATCTCATCTTGAAGCACGCTCAAGTCATCGGGGTGCGGCCAACGATCGGGATGCGCGTCAAGCTAGCGACTCGAGGCTCGGGGCGCTGGCAGGCGAGTGGTGGCTACCGCAGCAAATTCGGTTTAACGGTCGCCGAGATGCTGCGTCAATTGCAGATGCTCGAGGACCGGGGCATGGCCGATTGCTTCAAGCTGTTGCACTTTCATGTGGGCAGCCAAATCACACACATTCGCCAATTGAAAGCGGCGATTCTGGAAGCCGCACGAATCTACGTCAACCTTCGTCGCCGCGGGGCAGGACTGGAAATACTGGATGTCGGTGGCGGCCTAGGCGTCGACTACGATGGTACGCACAGCGACAACGAATCGAGTATGAATTACTCGATGCAGGAATACGCCAAAGACGTGGTCTACTTGGTGCAAACGGTTTGCGACGAAGCCGATGTGCCACATCCAGAACTGATCAGTGAGAGTGGGCGAGCCGTTGCTGCTCACCATAGTGTGTTGATCGTCAATACGCTTGGAGTGACACACCAAGGGAGCGTGCAGGACTTGCCGGCGGATGTGCCGGATGAATACGAGCAACCGGTACGCGACCTTTGGTTGACCTATCAAGATTTGACCGAAGAAAACATGCTAGAATCGTTTCACGATTCGCAGACGTCACTGGATTTGGCAATGAATTTGTTTAGTGGTGGTTACCTGCCGCTTGAGCAACGAGTTGTTGCCGAAAATTTGTACTTTGCTATTTGCCATCGTGTGCGAGAGTTTGCTGGGGCGATGGAATATGTGCCTGACGACGTCAAGCATTTGAACCGATTGTTGTCGGACATCTACTTTGCCAATTTCTCGTTGTTCCAATCCATTCCTGATTCATGGGCAATCGACCAGTTGTTCCCCGTGATGCCCATCCATCGACTTGAAGAACAGCCGGTGCGGCATGCGGTGATTGGCGATATCACGTGTGACAGCGACGGCAAGATCGACCGATTCGTCGGTGGCGAGGGGCCACAGCGGACGTTGCTCTTGCACCACTGGATTGCGAACCAGCCCTACCAGATAGGGATTTTTATGGTCGGTGCCTACCAGGAAATCCTTGGCGATCTGCACAACCTGTTTGGGGACACACATGCTGTTCATGTCGACATGAAAGATGGGGCAGTGAGGATCGATTCGGTCGTGAAAGGGGATACGGTCAACGAAGTGCTAGGCTATGTCCAGTACGACAATCGAGAGCTCAGTCGTCGTTGGCTTGAGGCGATCGAGTCCGCCGTGCAGCGTGGATTGATCGATAACACTCAAGCGGGCGAAATGATTCGTTTTTACGAGCGATCGCTTGAGAGCTACACGTACCTGTCCGAAAACGGCAACTCGGTTTCGCAGGTCAAACCGGTTGCAGATCTGGCGACGGAGGGGATCACCCCTTAACGGTTCTGCTTGGCAAACGATCGCATGTCGGATTCGATGCTTTCAAGGCGTCTGGTCAAGGCAACTTCGGCTTCCGCGAGGTCGCTGGACTGGGCCGGCGAGAGCCGCGTGAACACATAGAGTTTGATCTTGGGTTCCGTGCCACTCGGGCGTACTGCGACGTAGTTGCCTTCGTCGGCCAAATCCAAAATGATCATATCGCCTTGGGGCCCTTCCATCGAATCCTTTTGCCCCGTCGCTACCTTCGTCAGTGTTTGAGATCCGTAGTCACGGATTTGGGCAACCGAAATACCGGCGAGTGCTTTTGGTGGCGATTGCCGAAACGCGGTCATCAGCCGCTGCATCGCCGCCATCCCTTCGCTGCCTTCCATCATCAAGTTGATCAGGGTTTCTTTGTGGTAGCCGTGTTTCCGATACAGATCGTTCAAATACTGGTGCATCGATTTGTTTTTCGATTTCAGTTCTGCGGCGAGCTCGCTCATCAACATGCAAGCGACTGCGCCATCTTTGTCGCGGCAATACTGGCCCACCAAATAGCCGTGAGATTCCTCCGCTCCAAACACAAACTCGTCGGGGCCTTCGCGATCGATCACTTCGGCAATGTATTTGAAGCCGACCAGCAGATCACCAACACAACGCACTGCGTGGTGTTCGGCAATCCGCCTCATCAATTCCGTGGTGACGAGCGTTTTGACAACATAATGGTTGGCAGACAGGGTTCCTGCCGCCGCACGCCTGCTAAGCACATACTCGGCAAGCATCGAACTGATTTGGTTCCCGTTGAAGGTTCGCCAATCGCCACTTGGATCCCGTGTGATTGGGGCGGCGACCCCCAGTCGGTCGCAATCGGGATCCGTGGCCAGAACCAGATCGGCACCAACTGATTTGGCATGCTCAATTGGCTTCTCGAAGACAGCGACGTTCTCGGGGTTCGAAACATGGCCTGGGACATTCGGGAAATCACCGCTCTTCTCGGCATGGGGACCATAGAGTTCCACCTCTGCAAAGCCATCTCGCTTGAGCAGGGGTAGCACCGCCTCGGCGCCAACACCATGCAGCGGAGTGTACAGGATTTTGGCGTCACGGGGCCCCGAAAAGGCTTGCTTGGCTGCTGCATCAAGGTAAGCGGCGTCGACTTCGGCCGTGACCACTTCAATCCGTCCGCTGGCAACGGCTTGCTCGAAGGGCGTACCGTGGATTTCCTGACAGGACATGACCTTGTCAATGATCGCCTTGTCATGCGGCGGCAAGACCTGCGCTCCGCTGGACCAGTAGACCTTCACGGCATTGTCGCTGGGCGGGTTGTGACTTGCCGTCACCATGATTCCACAATCACATTGCTTCAACCGCACCGCGAACGACAACTGCGGGGTCGCTCGATAGTCGTCAAGCAAGTACACCTTGAAACCAGCGGCAACCATGATGCCAGCACACAGTTCGGTAAAATGACGTGACTTGTGCCGAGTGTCGTATGCGATCGCACAAGACAAATCACGGTGATCCTTGGCGTACTCGAGCACATAGTTCGCCAAACCTTGGGCACTTTCGCCGATCGTTCGATCATTGATCGCATTGGATCCGATCGGATACATTCGGCCCCGACGCCCCCCGGTTCCAAACGGGATGATGGTCCAAAAAACGTCGTCCAACTTCTGCCACTGTTCCGATTCGATATGCTCGACGACGGCGTCGCGATATCCCCTGTAGCGATCTTCGGTCAACCAGGAGCGAAGGTTGAGCGAGGCACTTTGGCTAAGCTTCGAATCGAGAACGGCCGTTTCGACAGCGGAAAGGGGGTCTTGCATGATGGGCTCCGGAGGCTTCGTCGGTTGGGTACGGCTGATTCAGGACAAGCGAGGTTTCGACTTACCCGACCTTGATCACGTCAGGCGAGACGATTCTATTGGTTTGCGGCTGTCACTGGCAACGTGGCCCCCTATCGAATTGGCAGCGTTAGAACAAACGAATCAAGAAGACTTATGAGCGACCTCATTATCAGCGTCAGTGGCTTGCGTGGCATCGTTGGCCAGTCGCTAACCCCGACCGTGGCGGTCCGTTTCGCTGCGGCATTCTCCTCGAAATTGCCTGCTGGGCCGGTGATCGTTGGCCGCGACGGTCGTAGCAGCGGCCCGATGCTCTGTCAGGCGATCCTTGCGGCACTGCGTGCCTGCGGGCGAGATTGCATTGATGCGGATGTGGTGGCCACACCGACGCTCGGTGTTTTGGTCCGCGAACGGAACGCGGCTGGCGGGATCCAGGTTTCGGCAAGCCACAATCCACCGCCCTACAACGGCATCAAATTGTTTGGGCCCGAGGGCCGTGTGCTCGACGCGGATCGCGGTGCGGCCATTCGAGATGCCTATTTTGACGGCCAGGCCGATTGGTGTGGCTTTGATCGAATCGGTTCGGTCTGCTGCGAAGCGGACCCTCATGCGGCGCATTTGCAAGCGGTCTTGAACACCGTTGATGTTGAGAGCATCGCGGCTGCCGGTCATCGTGTACTGCTGGACAGCAATCACGGGGCAGGCGCGTTGATGGGCGAGCGATTGTTGAAGCAACTCGGGTGCGACGTGGTGGTGTTGGGGGGAGTTCCCGACGGCCAATTTGAACACGTTCCGGAGCCAACGGCAGAGAATTTGCGTGGCATTGCCGACCAAGTTTGCCGGCTCAAGTGTCATGTCGGTTTTTGCCAGGATCCCGACGCGGATCGTTTGGCGCTGGTCGATGCGGACGGTCGCTACATTGGCGAAGAGTACACGTTGGCGCTATGTGTTCAGCGAGCGTTAGGACAACCGGAAACATGCGGTCCCGTGGTGATCAATGGCGCCACCAGTGGGATGAGTGAGCGGTTGGCGACGGCGGCGGGAGTCGAGTCGTATCGCAGCGCGGTGGGTGAAGCCAACGTGGCGGACATGATGATCGCAAAGAAAGCAACCTACGGTGGCGAAGGGAACGGGGGGCCCATTGATCCACGGGTCGGTTACGTGCGAGACAGCTTCGTCGGGATGGCTCAAGTTCTTGACTTGATGACATCCACTCAAAAAGCGCTCTCGGAGCTGGCCAACGCATTGCCCAAACTACACATTCATAAAACCAAAGCCCAAGTGTCTGCCGAAATGCTGCCGGCACTGTTTGCCAAACTGATCGACTCCCATCGGGACGCGGAAGCGTCGACGGGGGATGGGCTGCGTTTAGCATGGAAAAACAAATGGTTGCTGGTCCGTGGCAGCAATACCGAACCGATTGTCCGGCTGATCGCGGAGGCAGAAACCGAGCAGGAGGCGAAATCGTTGTGTGCCGCAGCAGCCGAGAAATTGGCGGAAATCTAAGGAAAACGGTGATCGAACCGGCGAACCTGTGACTTGCCCGTTGCCTCTTCCTAAATATCTCCAAAAAAATCCCTTGTCCGCGCGTTGACGGGTGAGGATAATGGAGATGCCGGGTCGCGATGACGCGTCGCGACGTCAACTTTCCGTACGATTGGCTGCCCATTCTGGTTGGCACCTGGGTGGCGGTCGTCTAACCAAATAGTGGAAGGAGGTGATCAAGTGGAATATTGCTGTACTTGCCAACGGGGTGGTAACCCGTAGTAAAAGTCGGCGGGCTGATGCTTCGGCGCAGCCACCCCACTCGCGATCATCTAAATTTGGATAACGCGAGAACTCGCCCGTCTGTCGAGACACCTTTTGGTCTCGGCAGGCGGGTTTTTTTGTGGGATGGCAGACGGTTTTTCTGGTTCATCCGACGGAACTGTTTGTTACGACAAGAACATCGAATTGAAGACCAGCCATCGGGCCGCGACGAGCGTCAGCACCAAGCAGCTCCACCACGAAGCTCGCTGAGCCAGTGGTGCCCGCCGCAGTATATAGAACAGTCCAATTGCCATGGTGGTCACGAACAGTTTGAACGCGGTCAGTTGCAACGGATCGTCGATCATCCCACTGCCAATTGGATTCAGTTCCTTCATCGTGCCGGATTGTGAAGCCAAGATAGTCCAAACAAGATCGAGCAACGATAACCCGGCGATCAGCAGCAGAGAACGACGGAACAGACGATCGGATTCTCGTTTTGCTCGTTGATCCCCTTGATCACTCTCGCTTGGTCGGTGAGACAGCAAGTGGCCAAACCCGAGCACCACCAAGACCATTGCAAAAAGGGTCAGCGGATAGCTCCAGCGTTGCAATCGCAAAACCGATTCACTGACGGATTGGGTATTGTTGTTGACCCAGGAGAGGTATTTGAGTTCCGGGTTGGCGTTCTGGAGGAATGCCCGCGAAGGTTCATAGCTCGCGATCCATTGTTCAATGTGATCGCGGGCCTGCTCCGATACCGGGCCGATCTTGTAGCTCTCTTCCATCTCAGTCCCTTTGATGTCGCCCCCCCCTTTTAGTCGCTGTATCAGTTCCGCACCGGCGTTGGTTCGATCAAAGGTAACCGGTTGAAAACCGGCGAAGCAAACGGCTGACCCGCCGCTGTGGAGCATGGACTGTACATCACGGACACCCCGGTCGACGGGGCTCCGATCGTCGGGGCTCGGGGGACGCCGTCCGACATTTGTCGATCTCGCCGTTCTGCGGCCGAATTCGTTTCGGCCACCAAACCGCTGGTTTCTGTCTGGGGGAAACGGTTGCCCTTTGTTGCCAGCTTGGTAATCGAGACTCGCTAAGGAGTACTCGTTGACATACCACTCGGAACCCTGTTGATAAAACACATACGGCCGTTCGATGTATTTGCCGTCAAAAAAGAGGAATCCACGATCGACCACCTCCGAGTCATCGGGATGAGGCTGAACCACGGCTTGGGCTGTGCTCGCAAGTACAGCGAAATGGAAGCCGCAGAGGATGAGCGAGGCGAATTGACGCAGCGGTAGACTGAATCTTATCCGCGGCAGGCAAGCCAAACGCAAAATAGCACTAGAACGATTGAAAACCATCGAAGGCAGTCTCGTATCGCAAAGGGTCGGGGCCGATGCTGGCTTCGTCACCAAACATTCGGATGAAACCACAGCGACAGCCTAAGGTTTCGCGGAACCCTCCGCAAAGCGCGATTTCGTCACCTCCGTAGGGCCCGGCGAATAGTCGACCTCAAAGCGAGATCGAGGGCAAATAGGGTGCCCTCGAAGCAAGATTTTTTTTATTTTTCGCCTGAAATCGACTCGGCGATGTTTTGCAGATGGTCTCGAACACGGGCAAACGCATTGAGTGAGGCCAAGTAGGCCACGCTCACCAGCGGGGCAATCTCACCGCCCGAAAGCTCATCAAGGTGCTTTCGACGCAGCAGTTTGATTTGCGTCTTGACTCGCTTGGACGCAGGATCCGTTTTGGTGACGACGTTGGCGTCCCCTTTGTGCAACGCTTCATTGACCGCCTGCATGTATTCGGAAACGTGGTGATTCAGTTCCACCAAGTCCAATCGCTGCGATTCGGTGAATCGCAATCCATCGCGGCGCAGCTTTCGATCGAACTTGTCAAGGTTCGTCAGGTAATCGCTAATCGATTCGTATTCGTCAGCCATTCGCAATTGGCGTCGCGCTTCATCCGCAGCCGAGTGCGGTAGATTCCCGGACAACAAATTCGTGACATAGACCGCGATTTCGTCCTGGATCGAATCAAGCACTTGCTCGCGTTTCTTGAGCCGGTCGCCCATGACTCGGTCGGGCGAATCTTGTTGAATCAATTCGGCGAGCCAAGCGAGCATTTTGGAACACCCGTCGGCCATCCGTTCGACCTCACGCCCCGATTGCTCAATTGCCAACATGGGCGTATCGAGCATTCGGATATCCAAGTCGGTCAACCGCGGCTTTTCCTTGTAGCCTTTCGAGGGGACCAGCCAATTCAAGAACCGGACAAACAACGGCACAAAGGCTAGGAACAAAACCGTATTGGCGATATTGAAGACCGAGTGGGTCGCGGCAATCCCAGCGGTAATGTTAGGGTAGGTGACAACGCCGTCGACGGTCACCGTCTCGGTCACACTTCCCCCGGTGACCATCGGAACGACACGTTGGATAAAATCGATGTACCACCAAAAAATCGAGGTGATCCACAGGACACCCATCATGTTGAAGATGACGTGGAAATAGGCAGCCCGGCGAGCATTGGTGGTCGCCCCCAATGAAGCCAAGAACGCGGTAATCGTTGTCCCAATATTCTCGCCCAGCACGAGAGCCGCAGCCGTTTCGTATGTAATCACCCCCTGGCTGGCCAACGAAATCGTGATCCCCAGGGTGGCGGAGGACGATTGAACCAAGGTGGTCATGATGCAACCGACCATCGCACACTTCAAGACACCCACATAGCTGTCCGCATTGAATGCGTGGAACCAGGCCTCAAAATCGGGTAACTGTTTGATGATCGAGCACGCGTCTTTCATCAATTCGAGGCCGAAAAAAACCATTCCGATCCCCATGATCGACATTGCCCAGTATCGCCATCGGTCGCCACGTGAAAACAGGTAGACAAACGCAGAACCGCCGAGCAGTGGCAAGCCATACTTCCCTATCTTCAACGCCAAAATCCAACCGGTGATTGTCGTGCCGATGTTTGCCCCCATGATCACGCCGATCGCCTGTGACAATTCCATCACACCACTGTTGACGAACCCGACCACCATCACGGTCGTGATCGAACTGGATTGAACCAGACAGGTGACGACGACGCCGACGAGGGTGGCTAAAATGCGGTTCTTGGTGACCGCCGCGATCATGCGGCGCAAACTGCTGCCGGCGACCGCTTGCATGCCCTCGGACATGTTCTTCATACCGAGTAGAAAGATACCCAGACCGCCGATCAGGCCACAAATGAGCTCGACAAGGACAGGAAATTCCAAGGGACCGACTTTATGAAGATAGTGGAGTGATTTGAGTGTTTTTTTGGAGAAGCAGACGAGGATTCTACTTTGGCAGAGTCTCGAAGCAACCAGTGGCCAATTGCTTTGCCAGCAACCTTCTGCCTTAATAGAGAGAGGAGGACCGAAAATGGGTCAAACGGAATGGAATTGCGGTGACTGGGTGATTTACCGTAAGCAAAAAAGCAGCACTTCACCCGGGCAACGAGCATCCAATGTTCATCCGGCCAGTAAGGGCGATCTTTATCACTACACGGTCGACAAATACTGGATTGTGGAAAAGCTACTCGATTCAGGCGAGGTGCAGTTGTGCACGCGTCGCGGAAAGCGCCATCGAGTCAGCTCAAATGACCCGATGCTGAGGCGAGCGAATTGGTGGCAACGGTTGCTAAATCGGCGCCGATACGAGGCAATCGAAACGACCGAACTACCGGCTAATTCACCGTAGCGGAGCAAATGTGACGTTGCAATTGCAGCTGATTGATGCCGTTGTAGGTTAACAATAACGCGCCGTTGGATGCAAATTCATCGAATACTTTTGCAAAGAACGCCTGTTCGCCCGGCCACGGAAACGCGAAGACCAGGTCGAACTGATCGATTGATTTGCCCAACGCTTCATAGCCGCTGGCGCTATCCAAGTCGACGTTGTCCACCTCTCGGAGGATCTCGTGAAGTTGCGATCGATCGTCGGGCAGGAAGCTACCTTCGGCAAACTCGACTTGGATCTTGAAGTCGTCCGCCATTCGCCTCGCTTGATCGATCAAATCGGGCTCGATTTCGATCCCGCACGCATCGCATCCCTCGATCGACGAGATCATCGCGACCACCCCAAAGCCGCTTCCCCATTCACAAAACGCATCGCCGCACATCAATCGCTCCTTCACGATCCAGTGGATCGCGGAGCCGACCAATGCGAAATCCGAAATCACAAAGTTATCGATGGGGGGCCGCCGGTTCTTGGTGAAACGATCAACGCGGTCGTTGGCTTCGTCGATCAACCGAGTGTGCGCGTCGACCCGCAGCGGCAAGCGAGGAATCGAAATCGTTTCAAGCATGTTGGGTTCTTGACCGTTCCAAGTGGGGGGCGCCGAAGCGCACCCACCGAATGTACCCTGTGGGCGAAACGAGGACGTTACCAACGCAAACCAAATCGTTCGCCGCCGGTGTCTTGGTTGTTCCCACCTTTTAGCGGGCCTTGGTGCATCGGTTTCACCGCGACATCACGAACAGGTTCCTCCTCTTCGATTTCCGGTTTATCGTTGTCACCGGCAGCGATCGCTTGTGCGGCTTTCATCGACAAACCGATCTTCTGGGCATCACGATCAAAGCTCAACACCTTCACTTCAACGTCTTGTCCTTCACTCACAAATGCATCGACCTTGGAAACACGATGGTTTGCCAACTCGCTGATATGGACGAGTCCTTCGACGCCAGCGCCGAGTCGGACGAAGCATCCGAACGGTGCAATGCGGGTGACGGTCCCCTGTTGGATCGTCCCGACGGCAAAACTGGACTCCGCAACATCCCAAGGATTTTCGAGCAGGTCGCGGTAGGACAAACTGATCTTGCCACTTTGCTTGTCGATCTTGTCGATCTTGACCTTCACCTTTTGGCCTTCTTCGATGACTTCGCTGGGGTGCTTGACGCGATCCCAACTCAGCTTGCTGATGTGAATCAGCCCTTCGACACCACCGAGATCCACGAAGGCACCAAAATCTTTTACGTTTCGAACAACACCTTCCATCGTGTCGCCGACTTCGATTTGCTCCATTTGCTCGCGACGTTTTTCTTCGCGTTCGCGCTCGAGAATCGCTCGGCGACTCAGCACCAAGTTGCCACGTCGCTCATTCGATTCGGTGACCAGCGAGATCAAACGCTGGTCGACGAACTCCGACAGATCTTCGACCCGGTATTCCGTCACTTGGCTGATGGGCATGAAACCGCGAATGTTGCCGACATTGCATTCCAATCCCCCTGCGTTGTGTCCCGTCACGACCGCTTCGACGACCGATCCCTCTTGAATGTCATCCCAATCGCTGACTTCGACAGCCGAACCGGGCAAGGTCAAGACGTACAAACCATCTTCGCCGGTGAACCCACGCACAATCACTTCGACATCGTCACCCGGTTTGGGTTCTTCACCCGTGAATTGCTCAAACGGAACGGCCCCTTCGTCGGGACCGCCCAAGGCGACAAACACTGAATCCTCATTGATTTTCAGGACTCGACCGTGTACCCGGGTCCCTTCGGCGAGCGGTTCGGAGCGGTCAGGCATCCCGGCCGATCCACTTAGGATGGCGTCCACATCGGCAGCCCCCAGCTCAGCGTCCAATTCCGCCTGTAAATCATCGGACAAGGAATCGCGGCGATTGGGGACGGCCACCTTGGTCGGTTGGGCAGCCTTCACGACGGGCTGGTCCGACGACTCTTTTTCGCCTTGAAGCCGAGGCCGCGGCGGCCCCTTTTTCTTCTTTGCAGGCTTCTTTTTCTCCGTGGGCTGACTCGATGCGGACAAGGACTCGGGAGAAACGCTGGGCGAGGCCGGTTTGGCAATCCCAAGTCCTCGAGCCGCTAAAGGGCCGGCACCGCGAGCGACTGCCGCCAGCGGACCGGGGGACTTTTCGCTGGGCTGATCGGTGGCGGATGGCGTGGCAGCATCGTTTGGCGTCCCCGATTCCGTCGCCTCCGATTCCGCCGCTACGGATGTGGGGGGACCGTCATCCGTCTTGACGTCTTGGGGGGCTTGAATGTCGGGGGAAGCCGCAGGATCGGTCGCCGAAGCGGGGGCGATTGGCGCGGATGCGTCCGTGGCAGGATGTTCGCCGTTAGTCATCAGATCGTTCTGGCAAAAGCGGAAGCGAAGAGTGGTAAAATGTTACGTTGGCGTTCGCGGACCCTTCGATCATCCGCGAATCATCGCACCAGTCTAGCAGTCCTCGGATCGTCCCGGTAGCCTTGAAAAGCTCTGACCATGCTGTCTTCTGGGACATCATTGATCGTTACCGAATTCCATTCCCCTGTTCGTGAACCCAGATCGGAGTCACCCGCCGTGCCACAACTTGCCCCTGCTCTGGAATCCGCGTTATCCGTCTTTCCCAACGATCTGATCGAGGCCGTTCGAGATGCCATGCTGCCAAGCCTCGGCGAAGGTCCGAGGAACGTTGGGGTCGCGGAATTAATCTCGGCGAAGGATTTTCCGGCGAAACTCGCTCAGGTTGGGATCAAGCCACGAGGCCAGCAGCTCTGCTTGAGCGGTTTGTGGCTATTGGCGGGCGACTTGGACCGGAGCCATACCCTTAGCCAGGGCATCGGCGAACCCGAGGGGAGTTTCTGGCATGGAATCATGCATCGCCGCGAAGGTGATTTTGGAAATGCCAAATATTGGTTTCGACGTGTCGGAGCGCACCCCGTTTGGACCTCGCTCGCCGAGTTGCATGGTGATCTTTATCCCGATGCCGATTCCTTTGTCGACGCCTGCGCTCGGGCCCCCCATGCAGAAAAACCATCACAATCGGAATGTGAATCGGTGCAGTGGTCGGAATGGCAGCTGTTGATGGCCCACGTGATCCAGTAGCCACGGTTGCTCGATCGGTTTTCCTCAATTGGATTGGACTTTACCCCTTTTTGCTGCCGATGAAAAGAAATGCTTGAGTAAGACTTGGCGTGCAATGTGTGGGGCAAAGAACGCCAGGCCGACTCGAGCCCAAAAGCGGTCTAGGTTTTTACTCAGCGATGAATGTTTTGAGTGTTTATCGTGCGGGGGGCAAAATCCTAGGCCGTTTTTTCTATGGGATCGTCAGCCATTCAAGCTTGGCGTCCGAAGCCTTGCGATCCCACCCTCGCCCTAGAAGCAAGCGATTAGGCGGCATCCGATCGCTCGCTGGCAAACAAGTTCTCGCTGTGAAACGGCATCACGACTTGCCCCGCCGCGGTATCAACGGTTGCATCTCGCAGCGAACGCAAGAATTGTTTTCCGCAGAGGGATTCGTCGTAGGTTTGGCTGACGTTTCGTGACATCTGCTCAAGTTGGTCGATCGAGAAGCCTCGAATTCTCGCGATCGCTTCTCGCAACCCATTGCTGCCACGAAAACAAACGGCATTGAATCCGTCCACGAGTTCGGGTCGCAATCGATCACCATATTCGATCAGCGGAATTGTCCCAACACTCATCGATTCAATCAAGTTATGGCACATCGGCTGTGCAACGCCAGGACAACAGACAAAGAAACGATGCTTGGCCAAGAAGGGAAGCCAATCGTTTGCCTCAATAGGCTCCGTGGCACTATCTCGCAACACGATCGATGGATCTTGGATCTGACGCAAGGTCTCTAACAATTGCAACCGGCCGAGGACGCCGAAGGTTCGCTGCATTGGATTGCGGCTGTACCTCGCTTTTTGGCTGCCGGCGAACAAGATTCCCTCGCGATTTCTCGGCTCGCGAAGATCATTCAATCGATGTTTTTCGAAGCCACTCAGTGTCGCGGGATGCATCGGGTACGGCATCACGGGCCGGTTGGGCGGAATGTCTCGGCCGATCAACATTTCAAAGGTTGGACCGGTTGAACGAGACCGCGTTTGCTGACTCAACGACACATCCGATAGCACCAACGCAGCAGCGGGGATTTCGCCATCAGCCGGAATCCAGGTTGCGTGTGGCTGAGCAAGCATCTCGGCACCGTAACGCTTGTGGGCAATCCCGGCGAGCATCAGGCGCGTCGAACGGACCGCGAACCGCGAACCGATTTTGCCGCTGTAATGGGCCAACGATGCGAAGTGACGTCCACAATCGAGCAACATTTGCGAGGTGTAGAGATCCAGAACGATCGGTCGGTTTGGATAGATCGGTCCAAGATCGATTATCGTCGCAGCTCGATTCGCCAAAATGCGATTGGCGCGATGAATGTCAAAAGGAAACCGTAAGACGTTTTTCAGTTGCATGCGTGAGTTCCTTGCAAGCCGCGTGAAAACTCGTTCGTTGTCGGACGCAGAGGCACCCGGTGCAAATGCACTTGTCGAGCGTCTGCAATTCCCATCTGCCGAAGCGTATTGACCGACGCGTGGCGACGGGCAATCTCGGATGCGTATTGGATGGATTGACGTCGTATCGACTCATAGTCTTTGCCAAGCCGATCAAGGATTTCAGGAATCTGATCCAATGAGTTGTAAATGTAACCTACCGAACCCTCCCCTCCCGCTTCACGCACTTGATCGGCCAACCAGCAGCGGTTCGGGACGATCACCGGGACGCCACGGATCAGCATTTCCAACAAGACCCCACTGCAGCGGGCAACGTAACGCTCGGGTTCGTACAAAAACAGCCCGACGTCGGCTGTATCGAGCCAGCGGTGGTAGTCGGTCGCGGGCATGTCGGACGGTTTGATTTCAAAGAGACCCTTCGAGGGGGATGCGACGGATTGTGAATCCGCTGCGCTGGCCCGCCGGTATTCCGGTCGCATGGACACGGGAATCATCCGCTTCCATCGTCTCGCTGGCATCTGCATCGACATTTGATATTCCCCATTGGACAAATAGGGATGGTGAATTGTCGACAACAATTCAGGAATCATATGACGCCCCTTCTCTGGCCGGGGGGTTCCCGCCAACACGATCTTGCGCCGTCCACTTGGATCACACGAACCGAGTGACGGTGGCCGGTATCGCGTCGGGTAGGGAATGGGCGTCACCGAAACACCCACCTGCTTCAACTGGCTCGTTAGCGAGTGGGTCGTCGCATGCAGATGAAGATGATGAGAAGCCATTTGGCGGAGCGTGTCATTCACTTGGGCACCAAATTGCCGTTTGCGCTGCTCCGTCGTGATTGGATCGTAGACACCAAAATGAAAGACGATATGGATCGTCAGCGGCGTCGCATCTGGATCGATTGCGTCTCGCTTCGCCAGCGCCGTGGCGAGTGCCAACAAGACAAAATCGTCACCGGTGTTGACCACCAACGTGTCACGTGAATCGACTTGCCAGTGCGATAGCAAATCGAAGAAGGCCTGCGACCATCGATGAAGCATCACTTGCGGTCGGCGTTCGTGACGCGACAACGGACCACGGAGTGCTTGTCGTTGATTTTCCATCCAGCTGCCACCCACACTCGATCCATCCACCTTCCGGCGGACCTTCGATCTTCCATCCACTCCGAGTGACCACTCGACCATGCGTCGGACGCGAAAGACCGGAAACACCTCGTTTGCAAAATCGACCGAATCGAAGGCCTTAAACGAATGATGTGTCGCCAAACAAGTGGTATAGCCGAGCTGTTTCGCGCCTTGAATCAGCAGCGAGGCTAGCTCAAGAAAATGACCGCCGAGGGAGTGGATGTTGTCATCGAACAATAACAAGCGAGGTGTGGGATCGTGCATGCTAGCAACCGGCGAGTCTCATGTTTTCAAGGAGGAACTACGGACAATTACCACGAAAAATAGGGGGGTGTCTAGGTTGAATGCGTCGAATGGAACGTGGATTTGTTTCAGCACGGGATAGGGATGTGCCGATTGTACGCATTAAACGGGTGGAGGAGCGGCGCGCACGTGATTGACGTGCGGCAGAGAACCTTCCGATAGTGACGGATGGTCGCGAGCGGTGATCGAAACCACGGCTCGCAATCATGAAAGGATGAATCGAAACATGCGTATCACGATTTCTCGCGCTACGAGTGCGATCGCAGTGCTGCTGCTGAGCGGGACCCTCATGCAAACGGCTGCGGCCCAGCGAGCGGTTGTCCCCGGATCGGGGTCCGAAATCGTTGGCGTGTCGGACGATTTTGAGGATCCCGGTTGGTCCTACGTGCCAAATAACCCGAAGAGCACGGAGGATATCGACGAGAACCAACGCAGCCCGATGGGTAAGAGCACCAACGGTCGCTGGTATGAGGGGGTCAAACGTGGTCATCCGGACGTGGTCAAGCGTGTTTTGACGCCCGCCGGTGGATTGGCGGGTAGTCGCGGTGCGTTGCTAATGCAATCGAAGTTTACGGGGATCCCCGGCCGCCCCGAAGGCAAGATGCATCAGGACGACTTCATCTGTAACGTCCAATATCGTTTGAAACGGCGAATCGATATCTCCGAATGCCCCAGTGTCACGACACGTGTTTTCTTACCGCCCGTGGCAGAATGGGAACATCGTAGCGGGCCGCACTTTGGCTTCCGCTTGGCACTGGAAACCACGGCGATGGTAGACAAAGAAGTCGGGATCGGGATCTTTAAACGGACCAAGGAAGAAATGGGAAACGAGATCTATTGGCCCGGAATGTTCGTCGAGTTCGAGAGCAAGGCTGACTCGAAACGGGATGCCGACTACGCTTACCTACGGATGCGAGCAGACCGCCGCGGCGGCGATTTCCGTGGGCCACAAATTACGACGACCGGATGGTGGACGCTGGGGATGAGCGTCACGCCCGACGGCATGGTTCACTACTACGCGTCCCCGGGCGTTGATGAGTTGACCGAGGCGGATTACATCACCAGTCAATTCCCCTACAGTTACAAGGCCGAACGTTTTCGCACCTTCTTTTACAACATCTGTAGCGCCGATGACGGTCGACGCTGGAGCACGACGTTTATCGTGGATGACCCAAAGGTCTACTTGTTGCGACCCAAGCAACAGATGGCGTCACGACAAAGTCAGCGTCGCTAGGGGTCCGTCCTACCCCAATTCGTAGCTGTGGCAAACCGCTCGGGGAGAAGGATTCACGTAGGGCTACTTCGCGTACCGGTGGTGCGCGTTGCAAATGTCCGGTACGTTTCGTTTTGAAAATCGCTGCGTTTCGAAACGAACAAATAGATCCGGGGCTCCGGGCACAGTAGCAATCCCCGGAACGTGCGGTGGACGGTGACGCCCTTTCTTGGCCATCGGTAGATTCCGGTTGGCGTCGCCAATGCCAACTGATCGCCACGAAGTCGCAGGTTGCATCTTGCGTTGGGGGTCAAGCCATGAACCACCAACTGCTCTCGGATTTCCATCTTGGACCGATGCACGAGCGCGAGGTACGCCGTTGCGGACAGGATCATGGCTGCGATCCAACCGACCACGAAGTGCCCCATCATGGCGAGCCCTGCCACTATCCCCGAACTGACGAGGATGATCGCGAAGGACCCGAGCGAAAGACGCAGCAGATGAAGCTTGAGGACAAATTGCGATTCAGCGTATCGCAGGTCTCTTCGGGTGACTCGGAAGGCAACATCGATCGGTCCCGGGTCGGGAAACGGTACCGGTGCCGTCTCGGTGGGCAAGGCTTTCGAGGGCTCATATGGGTTCATGTGTACACATTAAAGGCATTTTGATCGTCTTTCTGGGGAGCAATAGGGAACTTTAATGAGTACAAAAGCATCCGACCGCAAAGGGAAGGCCAGGAGGGTCTTCAGAAACGTTAAAATTGCAGCGAATCGATTGTTCGAAGTGTTCGCTGTCAAACGCTCCAATGTGGCCCAAATCGGGTTGCCTCGCAACGATCGCCTGCCGAAATGGCGAAACTGGTGAAGAACATGTCCGTTCCCAAAGACCTCCTCGAAACCATGCTCAGCGCGTATATGGACGACGCGCTAAGCAGCGACGAAACAACGCGTGTCGAGCAAATGCTTGAAAGCGAGCCTGAGGTTGCGCGCCAATTGAAGGAAATGCAGCAGATTCGCGCCTCCTTGCGCCATGTTTGGGACCAAGACCGCAGCATTCGCCTGCCAAAGCATTTCGCGCAAGCGGTCATCGAATCGACGGTCTCTCGGGGACGCGCGGAAGGTTTGGCGGACGATCACCCGGTGATGCGGTTGGCGGAACAGCCCAGCCCGATTCGTTCGGGGACGAGCGTTTTGCAGGTTCGACCGGCGTGGTGGAAAATGGCTGCATCGATTGTCGCGGTGGCCGCTTCGGTCACCATCGCATTTGTGGCACTGCGTCCTGACCCCCAAACCGCCCCGGTTGCATTGGCGGATCCCCGTGCCCGTGATTTAGCAGACAGTGATTTAGCCAGTGTTGATGGGGTTCCCAGCAACTCGCCGACCGTGGATGCGATCGCACCGAGCCAAGACAGGCGGGTCGATGTCCCAGAGATGGAAAATCCCGTTGCAGACGACACGCCAGCGCCGATGATTGCGGTCACCGATCCAAGCCCGAGTCGTTCCGATACGTCCTTGAATGCTGACGCAGCCAATCTTTTGGCCGATTCGATTCCGGTGAACGTGGCGGATTCGAAGCAACCGGCGACTGCGGATTCGCGGCTTGTGTTGCCCGGGCGCCAACCGGAACCGGTGATGTCGGTTGCCGCGATTTTGATCTTAGATGTTCGCCAGACGATGGAGGGGCGTGATTCGAGAGCGGTTGAGAAGGCGCTCGAAGAAGGCGGGATTAGTTTGGCGAGTCGGAAAGAGATTGACGAAGATGTGGTGCGGTTTGCTCAAAAGTCCGCGGGCACTTCGGCGTCCGATGCTTCCTCGGCCACGGTGCTTTACTTAGAAGCTCCGGCAAAGAAACTTGATCAGTTCTTCTTGAACTTGGTCGCGGATCGACAGGGCATCGAATCGGTCGGTTTGGGGATGGCCAATGACACGCCGCTGATGGCGATGGTCGAATCGTTTCAATCGGTCGATCCGACCCAGGTTCGTGATGCGGCAACCTCGTGGCGTTTGGATCTTGGCAATGCGGGAATCGATGGTTTGGTGGGTCATTTGAGTGACCGCCCCTTCGCTCGCACCCCCAAGGACGCCTCCGAGACGGGACTCGCGGCCGGCATGGGCAGTCTGTTCGGCGATGAATCGGCTGACGTGATCAGTCGGGTCTTGGTCGTCGTTCACTAAGCTGAGCGATTTCTTCTTTTGTTTGGCACGCCGCTAGCGTAATAGGGCTAGGGAATCGCCAGAACGGCAGTTTGATTCGTTGTGCTGTGCAAGATCGCAACAGGTGTTGCAGATTGCAACACCTACAATCGGAATCTTCCTGCCCAAAGGCGACGGGAAAGCTCGGTTTTTTCGTGGCGAAACGGATGCGTCGGAAATAGACTCTTATGCGGAGAGTCCTACCCTAGCCGGCTTTTCCGCTCATCACGACTGACACCTTCGAACCGTTCCCCGAAACCCAGGTTCAAATTCCGATGCCACGCAAATTGCGTTTTTCGTCACTGCGGAGATTAAATCAGATGGGATTGCGACATATCGCCCAGCCCGTACACGCTTCAGCCTCACGATCACTCGTGGTGGCCGCCGTTCTCGTTTGCTTGACTCCGATGGTGGCTCTGGCAGCCGAATCCGACGACGCCCAGGTCCGTGTCGCCAGTTATTCGACCCCGTCGGGCGATCATTACTTTGCTTTGTCGGTCCAGCCGTCGGCCAGCCAAACGCTGCTTGACGCGACTCGCAAGGCGGCTGCGGACGTGGTCGTGATCATTGATACCTCCGCCAGTCAGGTGGGCGATTTTCGCCGCGATTCGATCACGGCGGTTCATACCTTGGTGGAGCAGTTGCGAGAAGGGGATCGTGTTCGAATCTATGCTGCCGACGTTCATGCCTCGGATTTGAGCGGTGATTTCGAGCGTGCCGACTCATCGTTGACCGCCGATGCGATCGCCAAATTGTCCAAACGCCTGCCGTTGGGGAACACGAACCTGGTTTCGGCTCTCGATTCGGTCCGAGCCGCGTTGCTCGGCGAACCGGAAAATCGTACTCGATCGATCGTCTACATTGGTGACGGAGCCTCGATCGAAGCGGTTGCCGAGCGAAGCCGGTTCGAAGGGTTGGTCGACGCGCTTCGTGCCGATCGTATTTCGGTTCATAGCGTCGTGATTGGACCGACTCCGAACGTGGAATTGCCTGCGATTTTAGCAAACCAAACCGGTGGCGTGATGGGAGTTGCCGGCACCGCAGCGGACGCCAGCCCCTCGGAGATCGCTCGATTTGTCGGTACCTCGTCGGTCGCTTCACCCATTTGGCTCCGTGACGCCCAATTGATCGAAGGCATGAGCACGGTCCAGCAGGACCGCTTGCCGCCGCTGCGACTCGAGCGTGATACGATTCTGCTCGGTCGGATGGAATCGGGCCAGGAAAGCACCGCCGGAACCTTGACACTTCGTGGTGAAACGACCACGTCGGTCGTCGAAGTCACGACCGAGGCAACGATCGAAGCAAACCATCCTGACTTTGCGTTCCTGCCGGCCATGGTGAACCAAGCGACCAACGATCGCGGGCTGCTCTTGCCGTCAGCCGGATCCCCCCTGCTTCGCGAAGCTGCACGCGTTTTGGCGATGCAAGCCGAAGAATTGGTTCGAGCGGGCAACTTGGCTTTGAAGCAAGGCAACCTCCGCGGAGCGAGAGCAATCGCCGAAAAGGCCTTGGAAGTCGACCCCAACAACCCCGAAGCGTTGGCCATTGAAAAAGTCACCTTTGGTGCAAACCGTTTGGTCCTGCAAAACCCATCGGATTCTCCGTTTGACGGGATTTTCGAAGGCGAATCGGATCCAACGGCTGCGGAAGACGTTTTTGGTGAAGCCCCCGCGGCAGCGACCGAAGACGCGATGGGTGAAGACCCCTTCGCCGCAGAACCCCAATTCAACGATGGTCCTTCGCTTGGCGATGGTACCGTCGAATCCGATGCGATGGCATTTGACGCGGAGCCACCGGCGGCGGCCCAGCCCGCACCAAAGCCCCCCGCACAAGCTCAGCCGCTGCAACGTCAACCGGCACCTCGCGCGGCCGCACCGAGCTATCAAAACGATTTCTTCGGTCCGCCCCCAGGCGACGATGAATTGTTGGAAACGGGCAGTGGATTGTTGGATCGAGTCGAAGCCGAACAATCGGCGTTGTCAGGGCGTTGGCGAGCGGAAGTGAACGCGCAACTGCGTCAAGCTCGTCTGAACTTGCGATCGGATCCAACCGCGGTATCAGGGCAGCTAAAAAGTTTACTCGGATCGTTGCAAGCCGAAGCAGACTTGGAGCCAGGCCTTCGACAAGAATTGATGTCCGAAGTCCGATCAGCGATTCAAATCGCGAGTCGTCGTGAAGCGGAGTACTTGGACCGGCAAATTAACTTGGAGCAATTGGCAAAGGGTGCGAATTCTGCATCGCGATTGCTCGAAGAGACATTCCGCCGCGAAGACACGCTCAAAACGTTGTCGTTGCAGATGAACGCTTTGATCGCTGAAGGTCGCTATGAAGAAGCGGACGGCGAAGTGTCCATTCCCTTTGCCCGTTTGGCCGGGGATACGGTCACCCGTGACTCGGTCGCTGGACGCCATTTTACCGACTTCCCGTTGTGGCTCCAAACTTATGCACGCGATCGACGTTACACTGAACTTCGCGAACGTAACTTTATCGACGCAATGTCGTTGGTTCTCAAAGCACATGTCCCGTTCGTAGACGAACCACCGATCGTATGGCCGGATGCAGAAACTTGGCAACGGCTAAGCCGTCGCCGGTTGGAGCGTTATGGTGCCATCGAGTTGGTCGGAGACAATGAATCGGAGCGAAAGATTCAAAAGACCCTCGGCGATGAGACGAGCCAAACGTTTGTCGAAATGCCGCTCACCGAGGCAGTGCAGAAACTGTCGACGGACCACGATATTCCCATCGTGATTGATAACCGAGCGCTTGAAGAAATTGGTCTTTCGGCAGACACCCCGATCAATCTCACGTTGGACAACGTCTCGTTGCGTTCCTTTTTGCGGTTGATGTTGAAAAATGATGACTTGACTTACGTGATCAAGGACGAGGTCATGCAAATCACAACCGAAGAAGCGGCCAATGACGATTTGGTCTCGAAGGTTTACCCCGTGGGTGACCTGGTCATTCCGATCATGAACATGGGCGGCGGCATGGGCGGCATGGGCGGCGGCATGGGTGGCGGCATGGGCGGCGGCATGGGCGGCGGCATGGGCGGCGGCATGGGCGGCGGCATGGGCGGCATGGGTGGCGGCATGGGCGGCATGGGCGGCGGCATGGGCGGCATGATGCAAGTTCCCGACCAAATCTCGTTACAAGATAAGGCATCCGTTTCCGCGGCACCGGAACAGAGGAAAACCGCTGCGAAGAAGACCCTTTCGCGGTTCGATATCCAACCGATCCGAATCGAAGTCACGGGCAGCGAGTCGAAAGACGAAGCCTGGGACCGGTTCTTTGATTCGGTGGAGATCGAATCGGCCGAGGATCTGACGGTGCTCGACCAACGAATTCGTACCACCCTCCAACAGTTCTCGATCAAAGCGGCCAATGCTCAAGCCGCGGGCGATGCCGATCAAGCGGTTGCTTTCTTTGCCGATTCGCGTGATTGCTTGGCGGCAGCCATGCGGGCCGGACAAGTTCAGCCCTGGATGTACCAAGCGTACGCGATCACGCTTCAAGCGACCGGCGCGCCACGCGAAGACATCGAACGAACGCTCTTGTCGGCAGTCGATTTTGCGGAAACCCACGAAGAGGTTTTGCATGTCGCGGCACGACTCGAAGAGGTCGGCGCAGAAGCCACTGCGATCGATTTGTGCAAGAAGGTGTCGATGATGGATCCGTATCGACGTGAACCTTACACGATGGGGCTTCGCATTGCTCAAAAACTAAACGATGTCGATGCGTTGTCATGGGCTTGCAGCGGGGTACTCAGCCAAGCTTGGCCCGAAAAGTTCCAACCGATCGTCGAAGAGGCTCGCTTGGTCGCTCGCGCAACACACGCAGAATTGCTTGCATCGGGCCGAACCGAAGATGCGGAGAAATTCAGTGATGCGTTGCGTTTGGCCGCATCGCACGACGTCCTCGTTCGTGTCTCGTGGACCGGCGACGCGGACCTTGACCTTGCGGTGGAAGAACCGTCAGGCACCGTCTGCTCGCTCGACAGCCCCTCCTCGGCTGGTGGTGGGACCTTGTTGGGCGATTCGTTCCCCGGTCGCGGCGACGATGAACTTGGGATGGTGTCTGAAACGTACCTCTGCCCTCAGGGCTTTACGGGGCAGTACCGATTGTTGATCCGACGAGTTTGGGGCAACGTTTCCACTGGCCACGCGACGGTCGAAATTGTTACCGACGTCGGACGAAAGAGCCAACGCTACATCCGTGAAGAGATTCCGGTTGGTGAAAAGGATGCGTTGGTGAAGTTTGAGGTCAAAGATGGACAACGGAAAGAAGAAGTGGCTGTGGCACAGTTAGAAAACTTGCGTAACGCTCAGCGAGATATGAATCATGAAATGCTTGGACAAGTCGCTGGCGCGGGGGATGACCGCGAAGCAGGCGAAGTCTTGAGCGATTTGTATCGCGACGTTCAATCGCTGACCGGCGGTTCAACGACCGGTGGATTCAACCCGATTCTTGGTGCCAACGGTTTTGCCCGTCGAGGTGCTGTCGGCTTCCGCCCCGAAATCACGACGCTTCCCGAAGGGGCATCGCTGTTCGGCTTAGCGATCATTTCGGCCGACCGTCGTTACGTGCGGATCACTCCGAGTCCCTTGTTCTCGCAGATCGGCGACGTCACGACGTTTAACTTCGTGACCGGTGACGAAGGTGGCGGTGGCGCAACGGGTGGCATCGGCGGTGGCGCAACGGGTGGCATCGGCGGTGGCGCAACGGGTGGCGGCGTGTTGTAGCCGTCGCTCTACATCTTTTCGACCGAACTTTCATCATGGCCACGAACGGAACCGTTCGTGGCCATGTTTCATGAACGCATGCCTAAATCCTCTAGCAACAGTCGGGTCGTGATCCGGCTCGATTCATAGATCACCGGCAAGCCGCTGCCGGGGTGCGTTCCGCCACCGACCAAGTACAACCCGTCGAGTTCATCAAAGCGATTCTTGGGCCTCAGGTGCAGCATTTGCGACAAGTGATGCGCCAAATTGAACGTCGCTCCACGATAGATGCAGTAGTCGCGTTGCCAATCGGCTGGCGTAATCCGATGTTCGAAACGAATCCGTTGACGAACGTCGCTAAGTCCGATTTGTGACATTCGATCGAGGACCAACTCGCGATAGCGGTCCGATTCGATCTTCCAGTCAACATTTTCATGCTGGTGGGTGACGGGCACCAAGACATACAGTGTGCTGCATCCGGGCGGGGCAAGCGAGGGATCGGTGACACCCGCGTTTTGGACATAAAACGAAGGGGCGTCACCAAGCACGTGCGTCTTTTCAATTTCCGTAAGGTTTTTCTCGTAGTCCCGACTGATATGGATATTGTGATGAGGCAGATCTTGATAGAGCCCCTCGATGCCAAGGTACAACATGAAGGTGCTGCAGGAGAACTTTTTGTTCTCGATCCGATCGTTCTTCCATCGGGTTCGAAGATGGTCCGGCACGGTGCGCGTGATCCAGTCGGCAAAGTCGGCGTTGACGACGAAGGCGTCCGCTTCGTAGCGTCGTTGATCCGATTCGACAGCGACCAATCGTCCCTCAACAATGTCAACGGAGTGAACGGGTTCAGCGAGTCGAAGTCGGACGCCGAGTGACTGAGCCAAGTCAGCCATCTTCTCACTGACACGGCTACAACCGCCAATCGGGTGCCAAACACCATACTCGTATTCCAAAAAGGACAAGATGCTGAACAGGCTTGGACACTTAAACGGCGACATGCCGAGATACTTTGCTTGGAACCCAAAAGCGATCACCAGCCGCGGATCCGAAAAATACCGCTGCAATTCTTGGCCCAGCGAACGGGTGGGGTGGAGATTGGGTAGGGCCGCCAGGACGGATGGCCGCAACAGATCCCAGATCGTGTTAAAGGGGGACTCGAGAATGGGGCGAAACTTCTCAAGTTTGATTCGGTTGTCACTCAAGTATCTTTCAAACGCGCCAACGTCTTTGGGATTCAACTGAGCAATCTGGGCTTCCATGGTCTCGAGGTTTGGCGTGCAATCAAGCTGCCCACCACCACCAAAGGTGATTCGGTATTGAGGATCAAGCCGTTGCATCGGCACTTCTTCGGCAAGCTCAAAGCCGACCGATGAAAAGATCTCCGAGAGCACGCGCGGGTAGAGGAAGAAAGTGGGCCCACAATCGAAGCGAAATCCATCACGTTCGATCGCAGACGTTCGACCACCGACCACTTGTTTTTGCTCGAGGATCGTCACGTCGCAACCGGCATGCGCCAACTGCATCGCTGCTGCCAAACCGCCAGGACCCGCGCCGACGATAACCACCTTTTTAGGAGACACGTTTTAATACGTCCCTTCGGCGATGCCTTTTTCAATCTCGCTCTTGACGATCAAGTCGATTCGAATGTCCTCAAACGATTGGTCCGGAACGGCTGCTCGATCCGCCACCAATCGGGCTCGATCCACGACCTCTGCAACAGCTTCGGTTGTCAGCGGTTCAATCAACCGTCGGCCGTAGGGGTTACGGGCGTCCGGTTGATGCGCCGGGCCAAGCAAATCTTCGAAATCGAAGGCAGTCGATTGGGTCAGCTCCGCCGAACGCCGCAGCCGAGACAGCTGTTTTAACGCATTCGCTTTGGCGTCGCCTTCGAATTGGTCGTCGACAAACGCTTCGATCACTGCAATCTCACCCCATTGTAGTACCGGTAACCGTTGCAGTCTCTGCATCACTCCCGCAGCCTGCCAATTCTCGTGCTCGCCACGTTCCAGCTCGTCCGCGAAAGCCCCCAACTGGTCGACCAATCCCAATTTCTCGTCAGGAGCGATCCTGCTTTGCTCAATCGCAGGAATGAAACTGCCGCGAAGGGTCCGAACAGCGAGCTCACCCCGTTTCTGAAACAGCACCCATGTTGAAACACCACAGGTAATGAACCCAACAATCGCCATCAGCAGTGTCGCTGCAAGGATCGCCGGCATCCAACCGGGGCCCTGATCCCGGGGAGCCTGTTCGAGTGAGTCGGCGTTGGGCTCGTCCGATGACGCTGGAGTGGAGGGACGGGGATCAGTCATCGAAGTGGCTCAGGCGATCAAGTGGTTTGTCACAGCTAGGTAGTTGGGTTAGGACGGACTTGCAGACCGTCATGGTCGTCAACAAATAACGGACGGAAAGTCCATTCTACCGATTCGCGGCAACCCTCCAATTCGGGTGTGCCAAACTGCTAGTGGACCGTCAGCAATCCATTTTAGGGTAGTGGATTTCGCCAGAAATCCGTAACTCAAATGTTCTTAGGGACTTCTGGCGAAGTCCACTACGTTCCAACTCGTAGTTTTAACCTTGACGGTCCACTGGTATTCCGCCGCAGCTCGATTTTCGGGAAGGGCCGTTTCCTACCGGCCACACTCTCAAGTGATTTGGCCGGTGGGTACCGGCCCTACTCCGAACGCCTCCTCGCAATTCAAGCTGAGTCGGAATACTAGAGGTTCAATTCAATCTTCAAGATCTTGAACTTCATCTTGCCAGCCGGTGCCTCAATTTCGGCCGTCTCACCAACCTTCTTGCCGATCAAGCCTTGCCCAAACGGGCTGGTCACCAATATTTTTCCGCTATCGTAGTCTTCGTCGCCGGCACCCACGAGTGTGAATTGTTCCTCGTCGCCATAGGCCAAATCTTCGACCGTGACGGTGCATCCGAAAACGACTTCGTCCTTCGGCAACTGCGATAGATCGATAATCGACGCGCGAGCAATTTTGTCCTTCAATTCATTGACCTTGGCCATGGTCATGCCCTGGTTCTCTCGCTGGGCATGGTATTCCGCGTTCTCCTTCAGGTCACCTTCGGCGCGAGCTTCGGCGATCTTGTCCGTGATCAACGGCAAGACCTCCTGCTCAAGTCGCTTGATTTCGGCTTTGATCTTGTTGTATCCCTCCCGAGTCATGGGTACTGATTCGGCCATGGTAGGAATCCCCGTGCTGACGTGTTTCGAATATGGTGCGAATAGATTGTAACAAAAAAGAAAACCTTTCCCGCACCATTGGGGGGAAAGGTTTTTGGCGTTGAATTGCGGCATTGTCGCGTTTTCGGCAGCGATTGTAAAGCCACGCCGTCAAATCAAAAAACGGCGGGGTTTCTTGAGCGTGATTCGCCTTTCTCGGGGTCGTCTCTCAATCGTCCGCGCGGGCTTCCGGGTCCCCATTGCGGTGCTCTACCGGAACGTCGCCAGGTTCACCTTCAAAGGGCATTCCGATTTCTTCATCCAACCAGCGACCAAGGTCGATCAGTCGGCAACGTTGACAGCAAAAGGGCATGGCATCCGTTTCGTCCGAAAAAAAACGGGTTCCACAGCTCGGGCAGTTCAGCTTGGAATTCATTCCAGGTTTCGGTTTCGGCTTGGGTTTTGTCATGGATATTTGCAGAGACAGGATCGAATGGGGGAAAACGATATCATACGGTTGATTCGATTTAGGGGCTAACCTTCCTCGATCGTCAATCCTTTGCCTACGTTTTGCACCATCTTACCAAAACGACCCCGCCGATTTTGTGCGAGAATAACCTATTCTCGCTTACCGGTGGCTAGCGCTGGGCTGTAAAAAATTCGGGGTGGATTGGCAGCCCGATCGCTAGGAATAGAAACGGGCCCATTGAAAAGGCCGCAACGCCAAATGATTCATGGTCCAGGCTAGCTGCCATTCCGCTCACATCTTTCCCGCAGGTTGCTAAGGTGGAACAGAACGCGAGTCTGCTACAATGAGTGGGTTCGAATGGTCCACAGCTTTTCCCCTGGTTTTCAATGAACCCGATGCGTATCCGTCCTTTGTTGCTCGTCTTGCTTTCGTCTCCATGCTTGTTGATGGCCTCGTGGGGCGTTGCAGTGGAAGCCGAGACGGAGGCCAAATACAGTCCAGACGTGGTTGCGAAGGCCGAGGCGATCTTGGAATCGTCAGAGCTTCGTCGCAGTGGAAAAACCATCACCTCGACTGCGACGAGCGACCTTTCGCGATCGCTCGTTTCTTTGTCTCGTTCGGAGCGAGAATTGAAGTTGATCCAACAGTCATCGAGGGTTGCCCTCGCGAAGGTCAATGAAAACCGGCGCAACTTGCAGTTGATGAATGCTCGAATCGGTGAGCTCAACTTACAACTTGCTCGAGTCACCGGCATCAGCACGCAAGCCAACAATCAAATGGTGGGTTTGATCGAGGCGAGTCGCTCTCAACTGCGCGCGTTGATGGCCGAACGCGAAACGCTCAAGGAACAACTCGATGCGGAGCGTTCCAAAGTCGCCAATGCGGAGACCGATTACGCCGAAACCGTTTTGGCGATTCGTCAAGATTACGAGAAACTGCAGGATGCGATCTCAAAATCCCTGCAGAAGCCCGACGTTCAGATCGCGATTCGTGTCATGGCGAGGAACTTCGATACGCCCAAGGAGATCACGGCTGCTGAGATCCTCAAACCGGTTAACAAACGCATCGAACGCATCGAACAAGAGATCTTTCGCGAATCGATTCCCCTAGAAAGTTCCCCGAACGGGTCCTTATCGCTGACGGCGGTGATCGGCAACAAACCGGTGAAGATGATTATCGATAGTGGTGCTTCCTTGGTCGTTTTGCCTGCCAAGAATGCCGTCGAACTGGGAGTGGACGTCCCGGTTGATTCTCGCGTCTTGAGGCTTGTGATGGCCAATGGTCAGACGATTTCTGCACGGGCGGTCGTCTTGCCTCGAATACGAATTGGCGAGTTCGAAGCCGAGAATGTTGAAGCAGCGATCTTGGATGAGAGTGCCACTGCTGCCGAACCGCTGTTGGGGATGAGCTTCCTGGGGAATTTCAAGTTCGAACTCAACCCGACGGAAAAGACCATTTCGCTGCTGCGAGTTGCGCCGGAGTAGCCACCTGCGATGCAAATCGCGAAACGATCTTTCCAGCACGAGCGAAACAGATTGTTGTCCTCTTGCGATCGGGTTAGAATGCAGGCACCCGTCCCTTCGGCAAGGCTCAAGAAAGAGGAATCGGGTGCCGGTGTGTCGAGGCTTGCCAACCATCGTCATTCCCCCCTAAGGCCTTCTGCCGCGGTTCTTCCCATGCGATCCCTGCGCCGTGTCTCGACAACCGATTTGGTGTTGTTGCTTGCCCTTGCGTTCCGTTCGTCGTGGGGTTTCGCAGCGGATCCGCCTAACGTTCTGTTTCAATCCCGAGAATAGAACCAGATGTCCTCCTCTATCAGGAAAATTTCCACCATGCAAAAAATGCAATTCAGCCTGTTCGTGTTCCTCGCCTGCTGGATTTCGTCCAACGCAACGGCGGCGGAAGAGACCCCCTCCGGTAAGCGTCCGAACGTCCTTTTTATTCTGGCCGACGACCAGTCGCCATTTGATTTGAAACTCTATAACCCGGTTTCGAAACTTGACACACCGACACTGGATCGATTGGCGTCCGAAGGGATGGTGATCGATGGGGCGTATCATATGGGATCATGGTCGGGTGCCGTCTGCACGCCGTCGCGGCATATGATCATGAGCGGACGAACGGTATGGCACATCCCGGATCGCAAGCCAAATTCAAAGAGCAATCCCAACATCGGAAATGCCGATCGGGTGCCTCCCGATTTGGCCGACTACACCATGGCTGCGGTCTTCAATCGTGCGGGCTACGATACCATGCGAACCTGCAAGGCGGGCAACAGCTACGATGCGGCCAATAAGAAATTCACCGTCTTGCATCAATCGGTAAAACGGGGCGCGACGGATGAAACCGGCAGTGCATGGCACGCCGAACGCGTGCTGGATTACCTGGCAGATCGAGAGCGGACCCACGATGAAGACCCCTTCTTGATCTACTTTGGTTTTTCGCACCCCCATGATCCACGCAATGGCAAAGAGGGATTGTTGGAAAAGTATGGCGCGGTCAATCACACCGACAAGAACTCCTTGCCGCCGGCCAACGCCAATCAGCCTGAGTTACCCATCAACTATTTACCGGAGCATCCGTTTCACCACGGCCATCCAAAGCTTCGCGATGAAGTCGCCGTCAGCGGCGTCTGGGAAAAACGTGATGAGCGAACCATTCGCAATGAGCTAGGACGCGAGTTTGCATGCAGCGAGAATATCGACATTCAAATCGCTCGAGTGCTCGAAAAACTCGATGCCATGGGTGAACTCGACAACACATACATCTTCTACACCGCCGACCATGGGATGGCGATTGGTCGCCATGGTTTGCAAGGAAAACAGAACCTCTATCAACACACATGGCGAGTTCCCTTGATCGTCAAGGGCCCCGGCATCCCCGCCGGACGACGCGCAACGGGCAATACCTATTTGCTGGATGTCTTACCCACGCTTTGCGATTTGACTGGAGTCGAGGCCCCGGAAACGAGCGAAGGAACCAGTTTTCGATCGGTACTGGAAGGCCAAACCGATTCCATTCGTGACGTTCTATTTGGCGTCTATTGCGGCGGCACGAAACCAGGCATGCGATGTGTCAAGCAAGGTGATTGGAAGTTGATCAAGTACGACGTTTTGGACGGTCAGGTTCGTCAGACGCAACTGTTCAACTTGGCACAAAACCCTCATGAGTTTCTGATTCAGCATCCGTCACCTCACCCAAATTTGGCTGACGACCCAAAGTATGCCGAAAGGCTCGAGCAGATGGAAGCGCTGTTGCTCAGTGAGATGAAACGACTTGACGATCCCTATCGATTGTGGGACCAACCCAAGGATTGAGCAATCGATCCTACGGTTGAATGCGGAGCGAACCGATCGAAACCCAGTCCTTGGCGTCGTTGTCTTGCGTCTGGTTTGCAAACCGCAGCGAAACACCTCCTTTGATATTGGACGGAACGCTAAGGGCGACCACGTAGTCGCCCGCAGCAATCGCCTTGAGGTTGAGCGTCGTCGACCACGTTGTGGGTCCCTCGCCGGGCTGAATTCCGGTCAACCGCCACGAAGTCGGCCACTGCTCGATCACTTCACCCTGGACGGGATCGATCAACCCCAGCTGAACCTTCCATCCCTTGTGGTAAAATGGCGCGACGCCACGATTTTCCACCTTCACGCTGACCCTCGTTTCTTGTAACTCGGCTGCATCCACCTTTGCCGCAGCCAGATGAAACTCGTACCCCATCCGACCGACCTGCTCGATCGCACGTTGATAGCGGGGCTTCGCGGCTGTCTCGCGAAACATCCCCGTATCCATCAACCAAGTCGCGTGGGTCTCGTTCACGCAATCCGCAAAGGCTTGGCCTTCTGGTGCACAACTCGGCGAATCAAACACGCACCCCCAAACCTCGGGTCGGATCTCACCACCGATCGGATGCTGTTTCCAATTCTCCATCAAGTCGGCACGATTCATCTTGGCGATAAAGAACCAATCGTCTTCGGGCCGAGGTGTCACGCGGGTTGCCCACGCAAACGAATCGTCGTGATAACCGAAGGGAAAGTGCTTGGTCGGAGCATAGTGGTAATCGTTCTCACCCGCCGGATAACGAAGCAGGACCGGCGTCGTTTTGAATGCCTTCGTGTAGGCTTGTAGCACTTCCGTCTGCACTTCTTTGCTGGCCCAAAGCTCCGTTCGCGGATAGGTGTGCCATTCCCCCCATGTGCCAAGGAGCCCAGCCGTGAGATATCCCAAACGCGGGTCGCCATCGTATTTTCCGCCAAATGCGGCGATGAAATTGGCGAGAGCCTTCCGAAGTTGGACGTCCGAATAGTCGGGTGTTTCAATCATTTTCGGAGGGAACGGAGCGGTATTGGTATTCAGGTAGCGATGCACTTTCAAGCCACCGCGGACCAAGAAATCGGGGATCACGTTTTCTCGTCCTGGATATTCCAGGTAGACGCGGACCACCGCATGGTGGCCCCGCGAACCGATGTCATCCAGCAACGATTCCATGGCTTCCCAGCGAAATTCATTCTCCTCGACCATCAACTTCGACAGCGGCAGATAGTTGAACTCCATCGTATGCGGAAATCGACCCTCGGCCGGTCTGGCATAAGGAACCAGCCCTTTCAACGGGTTGTCAACCGGCGCGGGTTGGTACTGCAGGTCGACAAAACCGTCCACGGAAGGTTCCGCGCCGGGGCAAGGCATCACTCCCATCATCGTAGCGATGGCAAGGCACATCAGCGTGCACCGGGTCGATTGTGCGTGATGGGTTCTTTCGTTCATTCTTGAGAACTCGCTTTCCGGGCTAAGTCGAGGGAGGTTTGCAAGGCATCAAGCACTGGGGCATATCTTGTCTCGCCACTCACGTCTTCGTTCTCCGACGCATTGTTTCGCAAATCGAACAAGCCAACTCCTTGCAGCTCTCCTTTTCCTCCTTGGGCTCGCATCTCCATGTACCGGAAGTCTGACGTGCGGATCGAGTCACCACCGCCGTGTCGCGTGATCACGGCATCTTTGAAATCCGAATCGACGTCGTGTAACAGTGTTGTCATGCTTTTGCCCTGCAGATGGCTTGGTTTTCCAACACCCGCCAAATCACATAGCGTGGGATAGATATCAACATATTCAACCAATTTTTGACACACCCGGTCGCCTTGCACCTCGGGGGCAACAATCATCAAGGGTGTGTGAGTCGCCACTTCAAAGTTCGTGTGTTTGCACCAAAAACCGTGCTCTCCGAGTTGCCAGCCATGGTCACCCCACAACACGACGATGGTGTTGTCTGCGATACCAAGCGATTCAAGTTCATCGAGCAATCGTCCGATTTGGACATCGATAAAGCTGACGCACGCGTGATAGCCACGAACCAAATTACGAGCCGTCGCTTCCGAAACAGGACCTTTGGCTGGGATGTCTCGATAGGCTCGCATTTCGCCCCAAGTGTAGGCAAACGCTTGTGATAAGTTCTCGGGGAAGTACATGTTGTTCGGAAGAACCACCTGCGACTCAGGGTATAGGTCCCAGTACTTCTTCGGGGCATTGAATGGCAAATGTGGGCGATAAAACCCACAGGCCACAAAGAAGGGAGCATCCTGCTTGGATAATCGCTGAATGTCTTCGATCGTCTTGCTACAGATTTGATGGTCGGGGTACTGGTCATCTGGGACATCCGCCGATTCAAACGCTGGCCCACGCTGCTTGGAATTGTTGGTCTTGGGCCGGTTCTCGGGAATCGCCCACCACATGCTCGTGGTCGGTTGAGACCAAGGCGTTTCGCTCCAAGCATCGATGTCGTCGTTGCGGTGGTGGTAAATCTTGCCGTTGCTGACCGTATGGTAACCGTTTTCTTTCAAGGTCATCGGCAGTGACGGAACATTCGGCGCGTCCTTGTCCGCTCGTGTCAAGTAAGAAGTAAATCGATTGGGATTCGGCCGGAGTCCTTTCATTAAACTTGCTCGCGATGCACCACAAACTGCGATGTTGCAGTAAGCATGATCGAATCGCACCCCATGATTGGCCAATCGATCCAGGTTCGGAGTGACCATTTCCGGGTGATCGTAGCACGCGATTTCAGGACGTAAATCATCGACCGCGATAAACAGGATATTGGGACGATCCACCCCATTGGCATCACGGGGCGCCAGTAGGGAACCGACCATCAAGGCGGCGCTAAGGGTAAGCGAAAAGGCGAGGCGGACGTTCATGAGAAGTAAACCTGGTTTGAGTGGGGAAGGCATCGGTAGGTTGGAAGGGGGCGAGCCAATCTGTGAGCTTGTGCCAGTTTGGCGATGCTGCCATTCTAACTTGACGTCCGAAGGTATGTAACGACCTTGCCGGAGGATACAATGTGCTGCTCGCTGGTCCACAAACCCATTCGATCTGCCCTTCCATCGGTGATGATCCCATGTACCGAATCGTGATCCTTCACGCTTTCTTGTTGCTGTTTGTCCTGATCCAAAAGACGGACGCGAAACCACCGATCCGCGTATTCCTTGTCGCGGGTCAATCGAATGCCGTTGGATATGACGCACCGCCACAGGCATTGCCGGCCAGTGACATCGACGAAACGGTGCGATTTTGGTGGCGATGTGGCGATCCGCCACCCGATGAGCATGATTCGATGAGTGGTCGATGGGTCACCCTTCGCCACCAACCCGTCGGGGATCCGATCAAGCCAAAGTCAGGCCGCCAGTACGGTAACTACGCGCAACGCGAAGGTGGTTTTGGACCGGAAATGGGATTCGCACGAACGCTCGCTCCTCGATCGCCGCTCCCCATCGCGATCATCAAGATCGCCTTCAGCGGGACCCATGTCGCGGGTGATTGGAACCCCAACCTTTCCGATCGGGAGGATAGCGAAGATCCAAATGACAGCCGCGGAGCCTGTTACCGGTCGTTGCTGGCGGAAACACACCAAGCCATCTCGCAGTTAAGTCAAACCTATGCGCCAGAGATCGAAGCGATCGTTTGGGTGCAAGGGGAAAGTGACGCTCAAGCCGCCTATGTCGACGCCTACCAAACCAACATCACCACGATGATTCAAGAGTTGCGTAAGGACTTGGCGACGCCCAATTTATGGGTCATGCTCGGAGTGAACACGAGATTCGGTGGTGGTCACAACCCCTTCATGCCCAAAATTGTTGCGGCGCAGCAAGCGGTTGCTCACCTCGATCCACACGTGCAGTACGTCGATTGCGACGGGGCATCGATCGCCAACCATGCGCATTTTGACGGCCAGGGAACGCTGCAGGTGGGAACGCGTTTCGCCAACACGCTGCTACGGATTACAGCGGGGCGATGACAACGCAAAAAGAGGCAATGGACTTTGGTGGCGAATCCGCAATCGACGGACAGGCCATTACCCCAAAGGTTTTCCGGAGCCCGCCACGGTCTTGACATGCACATCCTGTTGAGGGAACGGAATCGAAATGCCCTCCTCATCGAAACGCTTTTTGATGGTGCGGGTGAGATCCCAATGGACGGTCCAGTAATCGGTCGTCTTGGACCAGGGGCGAACAATGAAGTTGACCGACGATTCGGCGAGTTCGTTCAGTTTGATGGTCGGCGCTGGATCCTCGAGCACAAGCGGATGATCGTGGACCGCTTCGGTCAAGACCTGCTCGACACGATCCAGGTCGTCGTCGTAACCACATCCAAACGTCAAGTCGACTCGTCGAGTGTTGTTTGCGGTGACGTTCGTAATCACGCTGTCCCAAATTTCATTGTTGGGAACGATGATCTTTTGATTGTCAAAGGACTTGAACGTTGTCGAGACGAGATTCATTTCTGACACGGTCCCGGCAACGCCACCCGCATTCACCACGTCTCCGACGTCAAAGGGGCGATTCAGCAATATCATCAACCCGCTGGCGAAGTTGCTGAGCGTTCCTTGCAATGCAAATCCAATAATGAAGCCGGTGGCTCCGACCGCGGCAAGCAGTGGGCCGATGTCAATGCCTAGCCGCGTCAAAGCGATCAAGAACCCGAGCAGCAAAATCACGCGTCGGATGCTACGAGAAATCAAGTGCTCGGCCAACTTCGACAGATGAGAGGTTCGATCAAGCCAGCGATGCACGATTCGCGATACGAAGCCAGCAACCAACAAGGTCACCGCCAGCACCAAAAAGAACGAGAACAGACGCCACGCCCAGCGGATGCCACCCTCCTCTGACCTGAACCATCCCTTGATCGCCGCCCAAGTCGCTGCGGTGTCGGACGTGTCAATTTCAACGCCACGCAGCGCTTCGATGTATTGATCGTACGATTCGGTGTCTCCCCCTTTTTTTTCGAACGACTTGAGTACCACAGAGAGACGTTCAATTCGATCGGTCTGCTGCGTCTGCAAATCGGAAAGGGTGTTAAGGGCCTGTTCTTTTTCCTCAACGAGCTGTCCCACATCAACGTCGGGCTGATCGGTATTCGCATCGGAATCCGTTACGTCGTCCACCTCGGCCGCTTCTGCCATGACCTCGTTGCCCACTTTGACCGTGCGCTTGATGTCCGCGATTTGTCCCGCCGTTTGACGGACTAATTTCTGCCATGCGTCAATCTCGACTTGTAACTCCTCACGGGTCAGCGGCTTGACCATGACTTGCAATTGGTCAACGGGAATGTCCACTACATCAATGGTTTGAGGTTTCGGCGTTGGCGTGTCGCTATCGGCAGCCAATCCCGAGTCAATGCTTGCAATTAGAGTGAGGAGAACCATGAGAGATCGGAGCAAAATCATGCGAATGTCAAATCCTGCGATTGTGAGTGGGGCGATTAGAAATCAGAAGGCCAGCAATATAGAAGGTCGATGCAGCCACCGTCACGGGGTGACCGCCTCTTCCGCTCGCAGACAGCGTGGGGTGGCAGCCGTTTTTCGAGCTATCTTCCCAATCGACGTCAGAAGCCGTAGGGATTATGACGATAATAGGAGTTGGAATGCCGTATCCGCGTCCCAATTCGCTCATTTTTTCATGAAGTGGCATGTTGCTTGTTGCAGCCAAACGACCGACAGCTGCGACGCAGATCACGGTTTGGATCGTGGTGCTGATTGCTTGCAGTCATTTCGCTCAGAGCCAGTCACCCGAGAGCGAGTGGTTGAGCACCCTGCCGATCGAAGGCAACGTGAATGATTACGAGTTAGACGAGCTGTTCACTGTCCAGCGGAGCATGCAGCAAGGTTTTCCCGAACCGGTCGTTGTCCCCACGGGCAGCGGTGTTGGTGGTCAAGCCTCGCCGTTACGCCAGGCCGACTCGATGGATCCCGTTCGCGTAGATCGCTCGGCTGCGATGCAGCTACCTGTCCGCGTGGGGTATGACGGTGGTTTCACGATAGCCAGCCAGCGGGAGCTTGAGCTTGGAGCCGACGCGTATCCCTATTGGCTGCGGATCAACGGCTATGGGCAGATGCGTGACACCATTTTTGATTCCGAGCAACCGGACCTCAGCCCGGACCTCAACCAATTGCAACTCAAACGCGCGAGGATCGTTTTTCAAGGCCATGCCTTTAGTCCCGACATTGCCTATTTTCTTCAACTAGACGGACGGAGCAACTCGGGCGACAATTTGCGGATCCTCGACTATTACCTGAAGTTCGACGTTGGCCACCAAGCGATGAACCTTGCCAGTGGCACGTTGGGACTCAAAGCGGGCCTCTACAAAATGCCTTTTACGCTTGCTCGACACCTCAGCGGCAAGCAGTTCGAGTTTGCAGATCGCTCGATGGCCAGTATCTACTTTGACGTCAATCGCAGTTTAGCCTGGGGGCTTTACGGCGCAACGACTGGCTTGGAAAGGCCGATTTACTGGGACCTCGCCCTCTTCAATGGCTTGGTCACTGGCGGTGCCGAAACCGGCAGTAGCGGGACGCTCGACAACAACAACGCGTTTTCCATGACCGCCTATTGCTATCCGACCGGAGAGTGGGGGCACGGCGAATTGGCAGATTTTGACGTACATGACCGTCTGGCGACACGCATCGGAGGCGGGGTGGCATTCTCGACCATCGATCGCACGGGCACCACCGAATTCGACGCGCTGCGGGTGGTTGATTCGGGAAGGCGACTGTCGAGTTTGTTACCGGACACCGTGGACCAGTACTCGGTGGCCCTTTTTAGCGTCGCCGCGTCAATGAAGTATCTGGGGTTGTCCTCCACACTCGAGTACTATTTTCGGAACGTGTCCGAGTTCAAAGGCGCTTCGGTTCCGGATTTGTATGACCAAGGCATGTGGCTGCAGTTCGGATACTTTGCGATTGCCAAAAAGTTACAACTGTTGACACGCTGGTCGCGGGTCTCAGGCAATTCAGGGACTCTCGGTGTTCGTAATCAGGAAGCGAACGAGATCGCTGCGGGAGCGGTTTGGTATTTTCGTGAGCAACATATCAAGCTGACTTTGGACGCCACCTATCTCGATGGAGCACCGATCAATTCATCGGCACTCGACATCTCACCGGGTGACATTGGCTGGCTCTATCGAACCCAATTGCAGTTTAGTTTCTAACGGTAGCGTCAAGCGAACCGCTATAAACCAACGGTGACAGCGATCCCACAGGCCGTAACGATAAAACCGGCCGTCGCATGTCCGAAACGCTCAAGCCAGGGAATACGAATCGATTTGGTGCCGTACACCAACGCGGCTACGATGGCGGTCATCGTGGCAATCGTGACCACCGAAAACAGAATCGCGACGAGCGAGACGCCCCACCAAGACGATTTTGCGGCCGGATACATCAACAGCGGTATCAGTGGTTCACAGGGACCAAAAACGAAAATGGTGAACAAAACCCACGGCGTCAAAGACGGGTGGTTCGCAGGTTCACCTAGATGGGAGGCGTGCACATGACAATGCTCTTGCTCTTGGTCGGTTGCGACGTGGTGGTCATGAGGATGTGCGTGCAGGGTGCCGTCAGCATGAACATGAGCGTGTGAATGCGTCTTTCCGCGAACGGCTTGAACAATCCCCCAAACCATGTACATCAAGCCAAACCCAACAAGCAACCAACCGGCAACGTTCCCCCGAACTCCCTCGAACCATTCCAATCGTGTCACGACGACTCCAAAAGAAATGCCTAACAATCCCACGACAATGGAACCCACCACGTGTCCGACACCACATAGAACCGTCACGGTCATCGTTTTTCGCCAAGACCATGCTCCGGCACGCGACATTGCGACAAAGGGAGCGTAGTGATCGGGGCCGAGCAAGGTATGTACGAACGCAATCGTCACTGCGGCGACGCATAGAATTGATAATTCGTTCGACATCTTGGAGGCGGAGGGGTTGTTGGACGGAGACCGAAACGTGGGAATCGAGCAGCCACTATGGTAGTAAACGACTGTTGGATGACAAGAGCCGAGTCGACGCCTCCGCTACCGATCCGCTACGAGCGATTTGCTAGGGATGGACAGATCGCTAACGATACCAGTTGGCCAAGCGGCTTGAAGGGACACCGAGCTTGTGGGCCAATTGGAGTGACCAATTATGTAACGTTTGGCGAATCACTCCGTGCTGTTGCCAACGTCGAGGGCTAATCCTGACCGGACCGGGCAACAGGACCGGTGTTGCGATTTCTCGCATTCGCCGAGAGAACTCCAAGTCCTCCATCAGCGGGATTTCATCGAACCCCCCGTTCTTTTTGAAAGCCGATCGATTGACAAAGATGGCCTGATCACCAAATGCCATCTTGAACCATCGGACGCGCAACGCATTGCCTTTTTCAAGCCATCGATACTTCCGCCCTTTCGCATCGATATCTTGCCGAAACGCGCCCCAAACCACATCACCACAATCGCAAATCTGTTGTAAACAATGCTCGCCGAGTTGATTGTCCGCGTGCAGAAAGAGAACGAACTCCCCTTTGGCAAACATGGCACCGGCGTTCAATTGAATGCCACGACCGGGGACGGACCGGATCACCTTGGTGGCACCGGCGGAGGTCGCGCGAGCGATGGTTTGGTCCTGGCTGCCACCGTCACAAACGATCACCTCCACGGCCCCCGCTTCGATCGCGGATCGTATCGCCGAATCGATGCTCGATTGTTCGTTCCGTGCAATGATGACAACCGAGACGTCCAAGGGCTTCATAGAGTTTCAATATCCCGCAATCGCACATACGCGACCGGCCCGAGGACCAAGAGTGGTACCCATGCCGCCATCGACGGTGACAACAAATAGCCGGCACCCCCGAGCGCACCGGCAAGTGTCTTGATCGCAAAAAAGAAGAGCACCGTGCCTATCGCGACGCCGATCATGACAAACAAATTGCGATCCTTGCGATTGATCACCATCGGTAACCCCAGCAGGATCAAGGCATAATCAAGTGGCGGGCGGATGATCCGTTCGTGCAACAGGACCTGCACGCTTGCGCTGCTGTGCACCGCTGGGTTTTTTACCCGCGCGGCCAACTCGGGCAGCGACACCAAACGCGACGTCGATTGATCGGCCTGCAGCAGTTCTGCATTGATCGTCGTTGCAACAAAACACTGCTTCGGCCCAACCCACTGCGAATCCAGCGACGTGTACAAGATGGTTCGATCCTTCGTTCCGGTTGAGGCAAGCGAGTCGATTAAATCGGGGCGTGTGATGCCGTCGACCAGGTAGCCAGAGGGATGATCGGCATTGGCCGCTGTCCATTGCGCGGTTTCGCCAGTGAGCAGATCACCAAAGTCTTTGTAGTCTCCTTCCAAGCGAAAACTTGGTTTGATGATCCGTTTGCTACGCGGCAAGATGCCGGCCCCTTCAATCAAAATGCCGCTGGTTCGATCATCGCACGGTAACATCGGATGCTGCGTCTCTCGTTCAAGTTCCTTCGTTTTCATCGCGAGCGAATCGCGGTGGTTCGGCAAAAAGAACTCGCGGTTGACGAATTGCACCACGACGATCAGGAAGGCCGCAACGAGAATGGGTCTCAGGATGCGGCCATGGGAAATGCCCGCTGCCAACGTCGCTGTCAATTCGCCGGTTCGGCGAAGCCATCCGATCGTAAACAACAACGACATCAGTACGATGATCGCGCCGGTCCAATCAAACAGCAGCAACATGTAAGGTCCATAATACCGCGCCATCACGCGCAGCAGTCCTCCATCGGATTGACCTTGGCGAACGAGATCGTCAAGGCTCGTGAAGGCATGGAACACGACAAAAATGCCTGCAATGGAGCAGAAACAAACCAGCGTGGTGCGCAGGAACAGGATCAGAATGTAGCGGTCTATTTTTGTCACGACACGACTCTCCTGAAATCGCCTTTTATCGTCTTGTCGGGGGGATACGGTCACTGACCGAAGCGGTTGATTCCACCGGGCCCACGTGTCGAAGGGGATCATCAAGGCGTGCAAATGTGAATTCACTGCGACTCTCGGGATCCCCGTGCAGGTACGGATGGCCAATCGTTTGCCAGCATACCGATTCGGAATCCTGTTGCAGTGTCTGGTAAGTAAAATCAGCAAGCCGTTCAAGTGATCCAGGGTCCGCGAAGTCGGTCACCACGACGGTCCGGTTACTTCGCCGACGAATCCGTTCTGGACTCAAATCCCGTCCCAGCAAGTACGGGGTATCCATCGACAAGACCAACGACGTCGGAAACTGCATTTTCATGTTTCCTGCAATCCGCATATTGGGTGTGATGATCAGCTCGGGGTCGTATCCGCAGCGATCACGCATGGTTTCTGCGAAGGAATCAAAGGGCACATTCAGCAACAGGTACTTTTGACGAAAACGAGCCAACAACGGTCGCGAGGAAACGGCGCTGAGCACAAACACCATCAACAAGACGGATGTCAACACCATGCGTTGAAACCCAACTCGGTCGGCGATTCCAATGCCTCCAAAACGCAGCACCAAGTATGCCGGCAGCAAGCACACAAAGGGTTGAATCCAGCGGTTTCTGAACTCGAGCGCCTGGCCAGACAATACGAGCAAGACCAAGGCCATTGCGATAACGAGAAAGAATCGTTCGATCAGCAGTGCCGTCGGACGAAACGACGCGATGGATTCCATCGCAGTCTCGTCTCGATCTCGAAAATAGCCGATGATCGAATCTCGATAGGCGATAGTAAACACCGCCAGCGTGACCGCACAGCAGGCAAGTGTCGAAAGGACGAGGGCTTGCATCCCCGAACCTACGTTGGCAAGCCAATGGATGGATTGGTCGGTCGTCAACGTTTTCACGGTTTTCGAGGACACCAACAACGGATGATTCAGCATCCAAACGCTGTGTGGAGCAATGAACAACAGTCCCACCAACAACGACCAACCCAGTCTCCAATCCAGAAGTCGCCGGCGATAGCTTGGAATCGTGATGGCTGAAATGGCAATCGCGACAAGGATGATCGCGAAATTGTACTTGCTCATCATTCCAAAGGCAGAGGTCACGCCGATCGCGAGGTACCAAAACAGGCGATCGCATTTTTCGACCGAGACGACGCAATACATCAAGGCAGCGGTTGCCAAGGTTACCGAAACGGTGTGAGACAAGTCACGGTGGCTCTCGTAAGCGATCTGCGGAATGGTGAGCATCCCCAGCGACGCCAACACCGCAAGTTTTGTGTTGTCCGTTGTCTTTCGAACAAGCTCAAATACCGTGACATAGGTCAGCAACAAAAGCGAATTCTTCAGCAACGCCAAGGAAAAAACATTGTAGCCCAACACACGAAACAGCCCCTGTTGCATCCATGTGTACAAGGGGGGTTGGCTGTTGTACCCAAGCAGCGTCCACTGAGACAAAAACACTTGTTCCGTTTCGTCAAAGTCCAACGAACTTGACACACTGACGCGCACCAGTACATGAATCGCGAAGTAGACGCAGACCACAATCAGGAATCGATATCGATGTTGCGAGATCCAATCGGCCATGTCGACTTACCCCACCTTGCGCTGCGTCACGGTGGGAATGGGAATCACGTAATCGCCCTTGCAGCTAGAGTCTTGCGACGTCGCATAACGATTACGGATGATGTAGCTTTGCTGGCGACTTGATTCGTTGTCGATCCGAGCAAGCATCTCGGACATCACGCCAAAACAGATCAATTGCAGCGACGACAACATCGCGACAGCACCAAGCAGCAACATCGGTCGGGTCCCAATGTCTTGGCCCAATCCAAACTTGGAAACAAAGACCGTGGAAAGCATCAAAGCACCAATGGCGCCGATCACCAATCCGACGGTGCCAAAGAAGTGCCCAGGTCGTGCTCGGTATTTCATGAAGAACAACACGGACAATAGGTCCAGCACCACACGAATGGTTCGCGAGATGCCATATTTTGACGTACCAAACTCACGAGCGCGATGACGCACGTCGATTTCGCCGATCCGTGAAGGGTGAGTGACGGCGGCGACCCAAGCGGGGATAAAGCGATGCATCTCGCCCATCAATTTGACTTGCTTGATCACGCTCGATCGATAAATCTTCAAACTGCATCCATAGTCGCGAATTCGGACGCCGGTCACTTTGCCGATCAGGCGATTGGCAATCCATGACGGGATCAGCCTCAACATCACGCCATCTTGTCGTTTTTTTCGGCGACCCACCAACAGATCGAGGTCGTTGGCTTCAAGGTGCTTGACCATCGCAGGAATGTCGGCCGGGTCGTTCTGCAGGTCTCCATCAAGCGTCGCGATCAGCCGCCCTCTGGCGGCGTCGATTCCCGCCTGCATCGCTGCGGTTTGCCCAAAATTCCGCTGCAACGACAAGACTTGGAGGTCCAACCCCACCTGCTTGCCTGCCCGAATCGCCGACGTGTACGTTTGATCGGTGCTGCCGTCGTCCACCAGAATGATCTCGAGGCTCAGCGGCGCGGGAATCAACGCGTCGCGGAGCGCATGAACCAGTGGCTCCACCGACTCTTCCTCGTTGTAAAGTGGGATCACGACCGACAAATCGATCGCCTCTTCGTCAGGCAAGGCAGGGTAGTCTTCCATGATGGCCGGGCACAAATTTTATTGGGAAATCAAGACGTGGTCTTCGCGATCGACAGCTTCTTGACCGAGGTATACTGAAGCGATGAAGCCAAAGTCCAGATCTGAATCGAACCCGCCGATCACCCTGCCGGCCGACCATGAATCGTCGCTGTTGGAAGTGGTGATGGCCGAATATGTGGAAAAACACGAGAAAGGCGAGGCACCGGACGCGCGACTTTACCTCGACGCTTACCCTCAGTTTGCCGAGGAGTTAAAGAGTTTTTTTCGCAATCACCACTGGCTATTGGGGGATCCGGCGTCGCAAATTGAGAGCAACTCTCTGATTGGCGTCCGCGTCGGCCCCTACGAAATCGAGTCCGAAATCGCTCGCGGAGGGATGGGGGTCGTGTACCGGGCTCGCCAAGACAACCTCGGTCGGCCCGTCGCCTTGAAACTGATCAGCAGCGGCGTGTTGGCCGGAGAAGAGGAACGACAACGGTTTCGGATCGAGGCGGAGGCGGCCGCTCGGCTGCGTCATCCCGGCATCATTGCGATCCATGATATCGGTTCGTGGGGTGGCTACGAGTACTTCTCGATGTCGCTCATCGAAGGTCCGACCTTGCAGCAACAGCTTGACGAACGCAGGCATGATGATGCCTCCGCGGCGCGAATCGTTGGCGAAATCGCCCGAGCGGTCGCGTACGCCCATCGCGAAGGCATCATTCACCGGGATCTAAAACCCGAGAACATTCTGATCGGTGAAGATGGCCGGCCCTTGGTTGCCGATTTTGGCCTGGCGAAATGGCATCGCGATGGCGCGACATTGACTCGAACCGGACAGGTGCTCGGGACGCCGCATTACATGAGCCCCGAGCAGGCGACGGGCTGTCGCAGCGTGGGGCAGCCAGCGGATATCTATTCCTTGGGTGCGATTCTGTATGCGGTTTTGACTGGCCGCCCGCCGCATGATGGGCGGTCGTCTGCCGACGTTCTCCGGTCGGTCCTCCACGATGAACCCCTGTCGCCACGGATGCTGCGCCGCAGCATCCCCACGGACCTCGAGGTGATTTGTCTCAAGGCGATGCATTATGACCCTGCGATGCGGTACGCAACGGCAGACGACTTGGCAGACGATCTCGACCGGTTTCTCTTAGGTGAACCGATTCGTGCGGCGGGCAGCGGGATTTTGGACCGTATGGCACGAGAGATCCGCCGCGACCAACATCAAGACGACTTTCGATCGTGGGGCCGAACGTTGATTGGCATTGGCATCATCATCTTTGTCACCCACGTTGCTATCTTCTTTCTCGATCGGCTGTCGTTTTCAACGCTATCGGCGTACTGGATCCCCCGTGCGACGATGCTCGCTTCAATTTTCGCTTCGATTTACTGGTCGCGTCATGGCCAAATCTTGCCCCGAACCGTCGCGGAGCGGCCTGTTTGGTCGATTTGGCTCGGCTATCTGGCAACGCTAGCAACCATGAACGTGTTGCTACATCTTGGCGGCTTGGACGAACAATTGCTGTTCCCCTTCGCAGCGGCGCTCGGCGGCTTTGGTTTTATTGCCATGGGGGGCCATGTCTGGGGCGGATCGGCACTGTTGGGGTTGTTGTTCTTGAGCTGCGCTGTCGTCTCGGTCGTCTGGCTGCCACTGGCACCGCTGTTCTTCGGCTTGATTTGGCTTGTCAGTTTAGTCGTATTGGGTTGGCATTACCGCTCGCAAGCGACTGCGGACGACCTGTCTTAACGGATGAGCAACTGGTTTGACCCGTACTTTCGGAATAACCCTCGGCTGGGTGATTTGTCGCTACGATCGCTGCCGAAAGCACAAACGGGGCTTGTGGCGTCCGAACCCGCGACGAGCCAGTCCGTATCAGACACGCCAGTCCGTTTCACACACGATCGTGTTTCCCCAAACCCCGAAGCCTATCGGTATGTCACGTTTTACTTTCCTCATTGTTGCGAGTTGCCTGACCACGTCGGCATTGGCTCATCATCCCGACCGTGAGTGCCAGCCGGTGTATCCCCGCGTCGATGTGATTGGACCTTTAGGCAACTGCCTGCCGGAGTCCTACCGACGGAAATACAACCGGCCGACTTATCTTGGAGGCAAGATTGCCTACAAGATCGCGCCGACGAGTCAAGAAGCAATGGCTTGGCATCGCGCCGAGCATCACGGCGCGTACGACAATCCACACGGTCGCTGTGTGTCCCAGTACTTCTACCCGAAACCTTGGGAAGCACTGCGAGTTGGCGCCCGGGCTTCGAAGAACGCAGAACAAGACGACGAATCCCCTCGCCCCGCGCTTGGCGATCGGCAAGACGACTCCGGCGAAATTGACGCGGACCTGGTCGATGGCGAAGACCTCGAAGCAGCCGAGGACGATGTCGAATTGGTGCCGGCGATGGACTCGGCGTCGGATGCACAAGCGGAACTCCCAAACACCGAATTCAAGGACTTCCTCAAACAGGTCGATCCGCTTGAACTCGGTGATGGACCCCAGCTGCCATAGTCTGTTTCTGCGGCGGTTCGTGCTTTGCCACACAGAAGCATGAGGGTTGCCAGCAGTGGATCTTGTTAACGACTCCAACGTGCGCAGTCTGTTTTTGACTCAATCGATGTCAGCTGATTGCATACATAAGGTTACGGGGAATAGGTTTGGACGGATGAATCGCCCGGGCTAGGGATTCCTGGGTTCCCGCTTCCATAACTTACGGACAAAGAAATCGGCTTGCCTCCGCTCGGCGTAGGGATGGCCGGCCGCCCCATGGCCGACGCCAGGCATCAGCAGCAATTCGAAATCCTTGTCGGCCTTCACCAACGCATGGACGACTTGCATCGTGGACGCAGGATCGACGTTGTGATCCAATTCGCCGACGATCAACATCAAGTCGCCCTGCATGCGATGCGCCTGGGTCACATTGGATTGTTCCGCGTAATGGGATTCGATCGGATACCCCATCCATTGTTCGTTCCACCACATTTTGTCGACGCGATTGTCGTGGCATCCGCAATCGGCAACTGCGGCGTGATAAAAATCACCATGTGCAATTAACGCTCGCATCGCACTCTGCCCGCCCGCGGATCCGCCCCAAATTCCAACTCGCGTCAAGTCCATTTCAGGATGCTCCTTTGCGGCCGCTTTGATCCACGCGATACGGTCGGCAAAGCCACTGTCGCCCAGATTCTTCCAGCACACGTCATGAAATGCCTTGCTGCGGTAGCTGGTCCCCATGCCATCCATTTTAACAATGATAAACCCCAATTCCGCCATCTTTTGCAAATTGGTCTGGCGTCCGAAACTCTTGGGGACAAAGGCGGCGTGAGGCCCGGCATAAATGGCTTCGAGAACCGGGTACGTCTTACTCGGATCAAAATGAGTGGGCCGGATCACGATGCCAAAGATGTCCGTGACTCCGTCACGTCCCTTGGCAACGAAACGCTCTGGGTATCGCCATCCTGTGTTCAATAGCTGCGACGCATCGGCGTGTTCCAATTCGCAAATCATGTCACCCGTGTTAGCATCGCAGAGCACCGAGACCGGCGGCAAGTCGACGCGAGAATAGGAATCGATCAAGTAACGCTGTTCAGGCGAAAAGACCCAGCGATGGTCGCCATTCGCTGAGGTGAATCGAACCAGATGGCTGCCATCAAAATCGACTCGCACCAGATGTTTGTAGTAGGGGTCTTGATCGGGATCGATTCCGGAAACGGTTAGCCATACTTGACGGTTTTCCTCGTCCACTCGTTCGACGTCGCGGACCACCCATGGCCCCGATGTGATCGCGTTCTTGACATCACCGGTCTGCTGGTCGATGAGGTAAAGATGGTTCCATCCCGACCGTTCGCTCATCCAAATCGCCTCGTCGGTTTGATCCAATCGACGCAGATATTTCTTGTGCGAATAGCAAACGAACGTTTCGCTTTGCTCGTCAATCATCACACGCGGCTCTGCCGTTTCGGCATCCACGGCGATGACGCGTAGCACTTGATGTCCCCGTTGGTTGTAGACAAAAGAAAAGAAGGTGCTGTCTTTGTGCCAATGAACCTCGCCGATCGAGTAAGGGGATGAGAAAAGCGAATCCTCAATCGGTTGTGCTACGTTGGTTGTATCGCCCTCTTGCCTTTCGATCTCGTCGGGAATGTGGAGCAGCACCGGTCGGTCGTGATCAACGGGATCACCAGGTTTGGCGTATTTGACTGTGAGTAACTTGGAGTGAATGGAACCCTTTGGTGACGATTCAACGATTGGAATCGTCCGTACGTCAATTCGCGTCGTCTTGAACACGACGAAATGAGCCGAGTCGGGGGACCACCACACGTTTCCGCCATAACCGTTTTGTTCCATTCCATCGTGGGTCATCGTGATCGAGTTGTTGGACTGGTTGTTGACCAACACGACGTTGTGGTTAGCAAACTCCACATGCCACTGCCCATCGGGGGACGGATGCCGTTGCCCGCTACGGTCACGGGGGCGTCGTCGGAGTTCGAGTGGTTCGGGGCGTGGGGTTTCCGCATCGATGATCGCCAGCGATTGCCAGACCGCTGCAACAAAGGCAGCCACCACTTGCCCGGCTTCGGTTTCCAACACCCAACTATGGCCATCAAACGTGCTCAGTGACGCAGTCGCCCCTGCCTCGACTTTGCCATACTCGACCAAGCCACCACTTGAGTTGACCCATTTGTACCGCAGCGGTTCGTCGGTCTCGTTTTTGAAATGGATTTCGGTGCGCTGGCCACCATCGCGACTACGCTGGATCCGAGCGTTTGGAGCGAGGGAATCGCGTTTGAGGTCAGCGGGCAGTTCGTCGTCGGAATCGGAAAGGTGCCGGACCAACTGCGGTAGACTCTTAAACTCCTGTCGTGCCCCTTGCGTCGCGTCCACCAGAACGAAAAGTGAATTGTCTTCGGAGCGTTGAATCTGGTACCAAAATTGTCCTTTTGATTCATCGATCCAATTCGGTTTGACCTTGTCGGCGAAGACAGGCTGATCGATTCGCGATGCCAACGATTCCCAGTGTTCGTATTCCGCTAAGGTGCCCTGGGCCAACAGCGAGGGACACGAGCAGACAAGGACAGCCAAAAAGCCCATTCGATGGAGGAGCAACGGGCGAGGAAGGGGGAGTCGGAAGAAACGGCGGATTTTCATGGAGGGGGGGGCATTAGGTGGGATTGATCGAGTGGTAGCAAGGCGGCGATTTTACTCGAAATTCAAATGCAATTTGAGGTTCTTTGGCCAATTGTTGGCCTTTCTACCCTTTGCCCCGTTACGCCCCGAGTTCTATTCTTACAATAAAAACCCGGCAATGGCCGCTTGAACCGCGGATCCGGCCCCACTCACTCCACTTCTCAGGACTTCCTGTGATCGTCATTTCGAAATTGAATCGATTTCGCGTGTTGCTCGGCTGCTTGTTCGTTGGATTCGCGTGCCTCCACACGCAGGCGACGTTGGCTCAAGGCTTTTTCCGCCCGATTGCCGGGACTCCATCGGGCCGGTTCATCGACGCCCCGCGAAGCATGCTACAGCAGTTACGCGAAGCGGAGCGTTCGATTGAGGACCAAAGCTACAGCGATGCGGTTGTTCGGCTCGGTGATTTGTTGCAAAGAGACGTCGAACCGGTCGAGGAGTCCCAGCTTAGCGGACAAGACTTTTTCCTCGATGCGGCCGAAGCGAATGTGCCGAACCAGTTGATCCGAGAAAGTTTGTACCACCGTGCCCGCACAATCATCGGTAGCTTGCCCACCGTGGCTCGCGATACGTACCAACTGCGATACGGGCCGCTGGCAAGAAAAATGCTTGACGACGCTGCGGCGACGCGTGACTGGGACATGGTTGCCGAAGTTCGCCGAAAGTACTTCCACACCGAAGCCGGTTACGATGCCTCGCTGTTGCTGGCCCACCGAGACCTGTTGAGCGGACACCCCTTGTCCGCATCTTTGATGCTTGATGACGTCATCGCCTCGCCCGCGGCGATCAACCAAATGGGCGCTGCGGTCCATCTATTGTACGCGGTCGCGTGCCATGCAGCCGGTCGAACGATTGACCGAGATCGCTTGCCCACTGGCTCGGCAACGCTCGATGGCATCGCACAAAGCCTTCCCCCAGCCGAGGAGCTTGTCGATTGGGTGGACTCGCGTTCTCGCGCCGCCGTGCCCCTCGTTGGGGATGTGACCAACTATCCGGTTTTTGGTGGCACGCTGGATCGAAACGACCGAGATGTCGGTGAAATGCCGCTCGCCAACGAACGTTGGATGCTCGACACCACGGCCAGCCCCCGACAAACGCGGTCCCTGCGAGAGATCACGCATGGACTCACTTCAAGCGGAAAACTGCCCCCTCCCAGCTGGTCACCGATTCGTGTTGGCGATTATCTGTTGATGAGAACGACGGAGCGGCTCGTGGGTGTCGATTTCTCAAGTGGCAAGCGAGTCTGGATGTACCCTTGGTTTTCGCCGAGCAAGAACTACGAAAGCGAGTCGGTTGAATTCGACGCCATTCCTGGTGAAGAGGAAGTCAACGATTTGTTGAGCCAACGAGTCTGGAACGACTTGCCTTATGGGCAGATGACTAGCGATGGCACCCGAGTCTTCATGTTAGACGATTTGAGCGAGGTCGAAATGGCGACCTTCAGCCCGATCATGGGGATGCAGGGGACTCGACCAAGTGAATCGGGAAGCAACACGTTGGTCGCGCTCGACTTGGCGTCCGAAGGGAAACTACGTTGGCGAATCGGCAAAGGCGAAGACGTCGCTTCGACTTTGTCCGATGCATTTTTTCTTGGCCCGCCGCTGCCGCTCGATGGTCGACTCTACGTGATGGCAGAGATCGCGGGTGACATTTCGCTGATCTGTCTTGAACCCGCTACGGGCAAAGAAATTTGGCGTCAACACTTGGTCGCCGTCGAAACCGGTACCGTCGATACCGACACCCTTCGACGCGTCGCTGGTGCAACGCCGACCTATCACGAAGGAGTCCTGATTTGCCCCACCGGTGCCGGGGCCTGCGTAGCCGTCGATCTTGTGGATCGCATGCTGCGATGGGGTGTCACCTACGAGCGCAACGACGACATCGTGCGCGGCATGAGTACTCGCGGGCGACGGGGAGTCGAGGCGACGCAGTTGATGCAGCGTTGGCAGAGTGGCGCGGCGATTGCGAACGAACGAGTGGTTTTGTTGACACCGATCGAATCTAACCGCCTGTTTGGATGCGATTTGCTCACCGGCGAATCCCTCTTCCCCCCCAAGGACCGAGTGATTTTCCGTTGGTTGGCTGGGATTCGTGATGGCGACTTCTTTCTGGTCGGCAACAACCAAATGGCTGCGTTCGACATCGCCAGCGGAAAGAACCTGTGGACAACGCCCCCGGGTTTGGTGACGGTGGGACAACAAATCTCGGGGCGTGGGGTTTTTACCACCGACGCATACCTGCTGCCGACGACCAGCAATGAATTGGTCAAAGTATCGCTCAAAGACGGTTCGGTCGCGGACCGCCGCGTCTTGCGTTTCCAACTGGGCAACCTGCTCGCGACCGACGGTGAATTGATTTCACAAACTGCCACCACCATCGCAGTGGCCTATGGCGAAGAGTCACTCGGCCCCAAGGTGGAAAAGGCGCTGAAGGCAAATCCCGATGACACGCAAGCCATCATTCGCAAGGCGGAGTTGCTGATCCAGGCGGGGCAGCGAAGCGAAGCGCTGCGGTTGCTTGGAAAAGCGAGAGAAATGGAACCGGACAACGACGAGGTGGTGATGTTGTCCGTCACGGCCATGCTCGATTTACTTCGAGAAACGCCCGATATCAGTGGCGAACTGGTGGAGACGCTTGACCAATTGATCTATCAACCGGAACAGCGAGTTGAATTGTTGGCGCTCCGGATTCGTGCCGCTTTGCAGGACAAGGAGTATGAAACGGCCGCGCAACAGATGATTGAACTCTCCTCCTTGGCTACGTCCGAGTCGACGGCCGATGAGGCCGCAGGTCGTGTGATTTCGCAATCCGCTCGCCAGTGCTCGCTCGACGCATGGCTCGCCGCTCGTGCCAACGAGATGGCAAGGAACATGCCTTCGCAGCAGCGAGCCGCAGTCAACAACGTGATCATCGAATCCTTGGCCAAGCGACTGCATGGTTCCAATCCTTTGTTGGCTCGGACGGTGAACCAATTCGGATCTTTGGAAGGATCCGAACCGCTGCGTCAGCAGTTGTCGGACCGCTATCAAGAAGATAATCAATGGCTTCGAGCTGCCTGCTTAGAGGTCGGAACCAACCTGTTGACACACGCATCGATCGCGAAGCTGCCGACCGACCGATTGCTAAGACTTGCCGAGGTGTTGGCGTTTGCACGCCTCGGCGGTGACGCAGCCGAGGTCATCAAGGAACTTCGGCGACGTGAAGATGCACCTGCAGCCGAACTGCTTGGCCCGATGGCCGAAATGGCATCGCAATTGGGGAGTCGATACACCAACACGATGGATTGGCCCGACAAGGCTCAAGTCCAATGGGAACCAACACCAAGTGGAATGCGAGCCGCAATGGGCTTCCGCCAACAGGTTGCCGATACCGTTTTTCTCGGCGGCGAGACGTTTCGTGGTTGGCGGTTGGTCAGTGAAGGCGCCTACTCCTTGGCGCTTCGGACACCGCTGGGTGATCCGCGTGGGATTCCGGTTGCCGACGAAACCCGCCAACGCGAAACCGGCCAAAACCTAGCGAAGATTGCCGGGGGCGTGATGGTCATTGTGACACGAAATTCCATTGTCGGTGTGGACTTACTCAAACTGGTGTATCAGGAAGGGGGCAGCGTGATGTGGCGACACGAACTTGGCGGCGACGCTGCGCCGATGCTGGATCGGCGAAGTCACAGCACACCGTTTGGCGACCAAGTGTTTGAATACTTGATCAAGGGGACTGCGGCTCGGAGCAGCATTCCGAAGTTGAGTCTTGGCCCGATTCTCGGTGATCGCGTGCTATGGCTTCAAGGTGGTGAGTTGATGTCCGCTGATCTGTTTTCGTCCGAAATCCAGTGGCGCAATGCAGCCGCGCCGACCAGCGGGGTCGTGTTGTCCAATGGGACCGAGGTCGCGGTGGTGTCCGACGACGAAAAGCGGATCGTCCTGTTCGACATTTTCGACGGTTCGAAAACCCGTGAACTTGCCTTCGAGCGAGGCCAAGTTTGGGCCGCGGAAGGGAAGTATGTCTTATCCTATCAACCGATCAGTGGACAGGATGGGCATTATCGAGTCGAGTTGTATGATCCGTTTGAAGACCAAGTGGTTTTGGAGCGGGAAACCCTTGAAGGGAATCGAACCAGCCGCGATCTGCCGGCATCGTACGGGCTGATTGTGGACGGCCGGTGGTTAACGATGATGGACACCGAGGGAAACGCGATCGTGTGGGACATTGTTGGAGGCAAAGAAATCGCTGCCTTAAGCGTGCCTGCCTATGCCGACTTGATTGGGCTGCACGCCACGACCATGGGGGATCAGTTGTACGTGCTGCCGACGCGGCGGGGAAAAGAAAACGAATTGGCTCCGGCTCCAATGCTACAGACACGACAAAGTAACGATCATGAAACGACCAACGCTGTGTTAGCGATCTCGTTAAGCAGTGGGGCGCTGGTTTGGGAAAAGGAATTCAGCGAACCTTGGGGATGCACGGTCCATCAACCCGATAGCTCACCCGTGTTGCTGCTGACCCGTAGCCATTCGACGTATTCCCCCGTCAACCCACAAGTCCGCAAACGAACGCTCGACGTGATGGCCTTGGACATCCGCGATGGCGAAGAAGTCGTTTCGGTGCTTGACAAAGAGGTGAGCAGCAACACGAATGAATTGGTCACGCACGTGCGAATTCCTCCGCAGCAACCGCTTGTCATCGTTGAGATTGGACTTGAGAAATTGCAGATCGTGTTCGGCGAACCGGAACCGCAATCCTCCTCGGCAGCTGCTCCCCGCGAGGACGAAAGTGGCGAGGGGGCCGCCAAGGAAGCGGAGGCCCCATCACCCTAAAATAGGCTCGCTCCAAAATAGGCTCGCTCCAACGTTACGGCTTGTGTTCTTGATGACAAGCTTTGCAGTTTGCCGCTTTGGTCAACATGTCACCTGCTTTTTGATCGCCGTCGACAGCCGCTTTGCCCGCTTTGACTAACGCCTCGGTCATGAGCTTCCAAGTGTCTTCGCTTCCCTTTGGCGGTTGGTTCTTTGCCATTTCCACCAACAACTCGTGCAGTTGTTTCTTCTCTTCATCCGTTGCTTTCCCCGAGGCAACTTTCTTGACGAGCGGACCCTTGAAACACTTCTTCATGACCTCTTTGATTGTCGCCTTGGGTTCCGTTTCAGGATCGGGATCGTCGGCAACCACGGGCAAGTAAACCGCGGTACTGAGGAACAAGCAGCAACTGAGCGTACAAACGGTTGTCAGAAACGGGGTGCGGTGCATGGTTCTTCTCAAAAGGAAAAAAGGGGCAGAATACGAGCTGCCAAGAAATCGGCTCCGCTCGCGACGACGTCAGTTTAAGCAATCTCCAAACCAAGTGCGACAATTTCCCGCACCCAAGTTTGCGTTTCTCGAGGAAAGCAAGCCCACCGCTGAATTGGCAAATCATTGCAACCATCGATCCCCATGGTCCGCCTGTTCGCCTCGCCTTTGCATGGGCTAACGGCGTAAGGATTGCCGAAGATTGGGGTTGGGGATTCTCTGGGATTAGGAGCGATTGCCAAAGGTTCGATGATTTTGTGGATTGACCGGGGCGAGCATGATCTGATTTTGGCAACATTTCTCAACGTGTGTGTTCCCTATCTCATTGTACTGGCGCCTTTAGCAGTTCATAATCAGCTGCCCATTGGCTGCAGCAGGCTGCCCCCACCTTGATGGTCGTCTCTCGCCGTTTTGTTCGAGCAAACGCGGTTCAGCTCGGATGCCGCTTTTGTTTCAACCGCTTGAACCAAGCTTTTCCGCGATACTTTTTGATATGTCTTCACTTGAAATCACTTCCAGTACTGGATTCCTTGGCGATCTTGTCGAGCGTTTGACACAGACCTTCGTCGCCGAGCATTCGCGACCACCCGAGTGGGTGATCGCGGCACCGGGACGTGTCAATTTGATTGGCGAACACATCGATTACAACGATGGCTTCGTGTTGCCGATGGCCATTGAGCGTTACGTTGTGATTGCAGCTGCCAGCCGCAATGACGATTCACGACGCGTGTCACTGCACAGCGTCAACTTGAATGAAACCGCTCAGATTGATTTGTCGAAACCACTCGCGCCCTCGACGCCGCCCACATGGTACGCCTATGTCGAAGGCGTCGTTGCGGGATTCCTCGAAAGGATGGGCCCCGATGCATCGCAACAACTCCCATCGATGGATTGGTTGATTGAGTCCAACGTGCCGGTCGGTGGTGGGTTGAGCAGCAGTGCGGCATTGGAAGTTGCCACCGCCACCTTGCTCGAAGCCGTTACGGGTGTGTCGTTAGCGATGGACGAAAAGGCGCTGTTGTGTCAAAAGGCCGAACACGAATTTGCCGGCGTCCCCTGTGGGATCATGGACCAATTCAGTAGCGTCTTCGGACAAGAGAACGCCTTCATGCTGCTCGATTGCCGGACGCAAGAACTTCGGCACGTTCCGTTTTCAAGCAATAAAATCTCGGTTTTGATCACCAACAGCAATGTGAAGCACGAACTCACCGGTGGCGAATATGCCCAGCGGCGTTGCGAATGTGATTCAGCGCTGAAGAAGTTGGGCAGACCTTCTTGGCGAGATGTCACGCTCGAGATTCTCGACGCAGGCAAAGACAAGTTGACGGAGGTCGAGTTCCGTCGGGGGCGGCACGTGGTTTCCGAGATTGACCGTACTCAGAAGGCAGCGTCTGCAATCGAATCGGGTGATTGGCAACAGCTTGGTGAGTTGATGTACGCCAGTCATGCTTCGCTGCGGGACGATTACGAAGTCAGTTGCGACGAACTGGACCTGTTGGTCGACTTGGCAAACAAGATCGGTCCCGCAGGCGGCATCCATGGTTCGCGGATGACGGGTGGTGGTTTTGGCGGCTGTACGGTCACGCTCGTTGAATCCGACAAAGCCGTCGAAGTCAGTGCAATCATGGCGAAGCAATACGAACAGCAAAGTGGCATCAAGCCCCAATTGTTTGCCAGTCGGCCTGCATTGGGTGCCCACAAGATCGACCGAGCCAACACCTAGCCGCCGCGCGAAAGACGCAGCTTGCTGGGGGCTCCCCTCCCAACCTGAGTCGTTGAAAGATTCATACGAACGTTCTTAATTGAAAGGCGAAACACTGATGGGCATTTTGGATATCCTGGTCTTTGTTGGTTTCATTGTGGCCGTGATTTCGATCGGTTTGTACAAGAGTCGCGAGGACGATGAAGAAAAGGATGCTCAAGACTATTTCCTTGCCGGTCGCGGATTGACCTGGTATTTGGTGGGTTTTTCGTTGATCGCGGCGAACATTTCTACCGAACAGTTTGTGGGAATGACGGGCAAGGCTGCCGATTGGCTCGGCATGGCAATCGCTAGTTACGAGTGGATGGCTGCGGTGACGTTGGTCGTCACGGCATTTGTGTTTTTGCCGGTGTTCCTCAAGAGCGGCATCTACACGATCCCTGAATTTCTCGAGTATCGCTACAACACGTTCGCCCGAACCGTAATGGCGATTAGCACGATGGTGATTTTGGTGGGAGTACCGACCGCGTCGGTGATCTACTCCGGTGCAAAGGTCATCACGGGCAACTTTCAAGGCTTGACGGTGTTGGGTTTGGACCTCGGCAGCATTACCGTCGGTTGCTGGATCATTGGAATCTTGGCGGCAGCCTACGTGTTTGCTGGCGGCTTGAAAGCGTGTGCCTGGGCCGACCTGTTGCAGGGATCCGCGCTGATTATCGGTGGTGTCGTGATCGCCTATTTTGCCTTCAGTTTGATTGCCGACACCGACCCGAGCGAATTGATTAAGACGGCTCGAAACAGCGAAGTGACGGTAGAAAGCCTTGAAGCGGCAGGCCCGATTGAGCGGTTTTATGATCTGAACAAGGGCCCGCTACCGGATGGGAAATTGCACATGGTCCGACCGGTGGACGATCCTGAGATTCCCTGGACGGCTTTGCTGATTGGCCTCTGGATTCCTAACTTCTTTTACTGGGGACTGAACCAATACATTACCCAGCGAACGTTGGGGTCGAAGTCACTCGCCCAGGGCCAGAAAGGGGTTGTCTTTGCAGCGTTCCTGAAGTTGATCATCCCATTCATTGTCGTGGTGCCGGGGATTTTGGCGTTCAACTTGTTTAACGGTGAGCTACGGGAAGATGCCGTCAGTCGCAACGCGATGATCATGGCGGAAAAAACGCCGGAGCTCTACAAGAATCTGTCGGACAAGATGAAGCCTGATGCGGAGAAATCACGTAACACGATCGTTGCCGGAAAGATTGAGTCGATTTTAGAAGAGGCGAAGCCCAACGAGTTCACCACCCTCTACACGTTCAACGATGTGTTCGCAAGCATGAACACCGAGGATGCTGTGGCGGTCGCTCAATTCAATCGCGACCAACTCCGTGGTCTTGTTGATCTGGAAGAGGCGTCCGACACCCTCAGCGATGCGGAATTGATCGCCGCCAATAGCGAGGTGGCCGCAGCCGGTCTGGCCGCGCTCGAGGAAAAGGCCGATATCGAAACCTTGGTGCCACACGACTATGACAACGCGTTTCCAACTTTGATTCGCGAGCTGATTCCTATCGGCTCCGGAATCAAGGGTTTTGTTTTAGCCGCCATCTTTGGAGCGGTGGTGAGTTCGCTGGCCTCCATGCTTAACTCAGCGTCCACGATCTTTACGATGGACATTTACTACAAACTACGTCCCGATTCCTCGCAAACCGGCTTGGTCTCCGTGGGGCGAATTTGCACGATCGTGTTTGTCTTGATCGCAATGATCATCGCACCCTTCTTGGGGCACCCGTCGTTCGGTGGGATCTTCACGTTCATCCAAGAATTCCAAGGCTTTATCTCGCCCGGAATCTTGGCGATCTTTTTGTTCGGGTTGCTCGTCCATCGCGCTCCTCGCTCGGTTGGTACCGTTGGGCTCTTGTTGAATCCGGTGCTCTACGGGGCATTGAAGTTTTCGCCCCTGACGGCCGACATCACCTTCCTCAACCGGATGGCGATTTGCTTTGGTGCGGTGCTGGTGGTGCTAACGCTGATGACGTTGATCAATCCCTTGAAAGTTCCCGTAACCTTGCCCGTCAATGAGAAGATGGATTTGACCGGTTCGAAACCCGCTAAGTTCTGGGGAGGGGTTGTGGTCGCGCTAACCATTCTCTTGTATGTCGTGTTCTATTAAAGACAATTTGAGGAATCGAACACTTAGGGCAAACGCCTGTTTACAATAGGCGTTTGGCCGTCTGCAACGACAGCCCGTTTCGTCCCCTGGGCGAGACGGATTCAATTCGAGTTCTTTGGCCAGAAAACTACTGAAGGCAAATGAGATGAAATATCGATCGATGCTACTGGTACCTGCAATGCTTTGCTTGTTAGGGGGACTTGACCTGCGACCCGTCTCGGGGGAAGTGGCGGTCGAAGACTTCGATAGCATCAAGCTGTACACGCTGAAAAATAGCTCTGGCATGACCGTCAAAGTGACCAACTTTGGCGCGATCATCACTTCGATTGTCGTTCCGGATCGTGATGGCAATATGGGCGACGTCGCCCTGGGGTACAACCGAGTCGAGGACTACATCAATGCGGTAGACAAACCCTACTTTGGGGCGGTGGTTGGCCGCTATGGGAACCGGATCGCCAAGGGGGAGTTTTCAATCGACGGCGAAACCTACACCTTGGCGACCAATAACAATGCAAACCATCTGCACGGGGGTGTCATTGGCTTTGATAAGGTGGTTTGGGATGCCAAACCCATGGAAGGGGACGGATGGTCCGGAATCGAACTGAGCTACTTGGCCAAAGACCTCGAGGAGGGTTACCCGGGGAATTTGAACGTGAAGGTCACGTATCGATTGACCAACGCCAATGAACTGGTGATTGACTACTTGGCGACGACCGATAAGAAGACACCGGTGAACGTCACGCAGCACACCTACTTTAACCTCAAAGGCGAAGGGGAAGGCACCATCCTTGACCACGCATTGATGCTCAATGCGAAGAAGTACACGCCGATTGACGATGGTTTGATCCCCACCGGTGAATTGGCAGACGTCGCGGGAACACCGTTTGACTTTACGACAGCCAAGGCAATCGGCCGCGATGTCGAACAGAAGCATGAACAGTTGACGTTCGGACTTGGCTACGACCACAACTTTGTGTTGGACAAAGGCGGCGATCCCAAAGCGGCAACCCTTGCGGCTCGGGTTACCGAAGCGACGACCGGACGTGTGCTCGAAATTCGGACGACCGAACCAGGAATTCAGTTCTACTGTGGCAACTTCCTGGACGGACGGCTTCAAGGGAAATCGGGGAAAACCTATGTCCATCGGGGTGGCTTCTGTTTAGAGACCCAGCACTATCCGGACAGCCCCAATCAGCCCAATTTCCCATCGACCCTTCTGAGCCCTGGCGAAGAGTATCGAACGACGACGACTTTCAAGTTCTCGACCCAGTGAGTTTCTTCGCTGACCTTGGATCGCATCGCCTGGACCCTGTGGGGGCCCAGGCATTTTTTTTGCGCTCACGGCATTTTTTTGCGCTCCCGGCATTGCGAAAATTGCGCGACGGTGGGCCCTTTCCAGGCTCTATCCCCTGGTGGCAACGTCAGAAACGACGGGGCCGAGACCATCCCGCTGAAACCGACCGTTGGGCCTCTTCGCATTTTGGCGTGATCTGGTAGTCTAGAACGGTGATCTTTTGAGTGATCTTTGATATGAATGTGGCAATGAGTAGCACGGCTTCCCGTACGATCTACAACGTCCCAAACGCGCTGACCACGGTGCGGTTTGCGCTGGCGATTGCCGTCATGGTGTTGATCCCGCTGGGCCACTTTGCCTCGGCGACGGTTGTGTTTCTGATCGCGGCGTCGACCGACTGGATGGACGGCTATTGGGCTCGAAAATACGGCCAAGTCACAAAGCTGGGGCGGATTTTTGATCCGTTTGTTGACAAGATCATCATCTGCGGTTCCTTCATCGCGTTGGTCGGGGTGGCAGAATCGGGCGTCGCATCATGGATGGCGACAATCGTGGTCGCTCGTGAATTGTTGGTGACCAGTCTGCGTGGGATCATCGAAGGATCGGGAGGCGATTTTTCGGCAAACTCCTTAGGCAAATGGAAGATGGTGCTTCAGTGTGCGGCGGTTGTGAGTGTTTTGCTCTGCTTGATCAACGACCCGGCTGCAACTTGGCTGCGGATCACGACATTAGGACTTCTTTGGTCGGCCATCGCTTTGACGGTCTATTCGGGCTATGACTACACCCTCGCTGCAGCTCGAGTGCTGCGAGATCAGGGTCGCGCCTGATGGAAACTCAGTTTGCCGCGATGCTGGGGGCTGGCGTGATCGCTGGTTTTCTCGCGGCCATGGTTTTGTGGACCAACGCGATCCGTCGCTGTGTGGGGTCACAACACCCTTGGGCCGAGACTTTGTTGCCGGCGGTGCCTCGAGAGCGACCGTATTGGTCCCCGTTTGACTTTCTGATGGCCTTTGGCTTGAGTCTCGTGTTTACGGTGCTGATGCAGCGCGTCTTCGCCTCACTGGGCTGGATCAGCCCCTTTCAAGCGGGCGAGTCCCTGCCGCTGAAGACGCTCGTCAGCAGTCTCACGGCCCAGGCGATTGGCGGTATCGTGGCGATCTTGGCAACCTTCGGCTGGTTGCGACTGATTCGGCCAGATGCTGCCAGGCAGTTGGGGCTTCGCTTCGAGTCCGGCGATGTTGCCTTGGGGCTTCGAGCTTCACTGATGCTGATTCCCCCCGTGCTGCTGATCAGCACGGCGGTGGCTTATCTTGTGCCGTACCATCATCCTGTCTTGGAATCGTTGGAAAAGTCGCCGAGCCTTGGCGTCTTTGCGATCTTATTCGTCGGGACAGCGATCGTCGCCCCACTGGTCGAAGAGTTCTTGTTTCGGGTCTTGTTGCAAGGCAGCTTGCAATCGCTGGCCGATCGAGGCGAAGCAAATCCCTACCTCGACGCTGCACCCGATTGCTGGAAACCACGAAGTTACTGGCCGATCTTCGTCACCAGTGCTTTCTTTGCGCTGATGCATTTGGGACAGGGCGCTGCCCCTGTACCGCTGTTTTTCTTATCGCTCGGGCTAGGGTTCTTGTATCGACAATCCGGTCGCATCTCGCTGCCGTTGATCGTCCATGTTGTACTCAACGGCTTCACGCTATGCGTTCAGTTCGTTCGTTTTTGGGTCGAGCGGCTGTAGAACCCTTTTCGGATAGGTTCTCAGTATTCGATCTCGATCACTTCCTTGCCGGAGCGCGTGGACAGGTCGATGTAAGTGTTGTAGTCGATGGTGTAGGGAACAAAGCGAACGCTGCCATCGACGAACGTTAAATGGCATCCACCCTCGTGCGAGCTCCAGTAGTGCTGCAAATGAATAAAGTACTCGGACCGATCGTAGGTTCCTTCGTAGATGCCCATGGTTGAGGAGAGGTAGTGTTCGCACTCGCTGCCGCCACAAATCGGCCATCCCCAACCAAGATCCTCGGGCATGTTCCGCTCTCCGAACAGCAGGGTCGTGCTGGTTCCATCGAGCACATCACGGAACCCTTTTTGGCTCTCGTCAAAAAAGATGCCGTTCCCATCTCGCATGCCGCCGCATCCGCCATAGGTTCCGGAAATATCGCTGTCATTGCTGCCACTCATCCCCAGATAGTTGACGGGATACAGCACACCACAATCGCCAGAGAGTGGCAACGGACCGGTCGGGCCGCTGAGGAGGGATCGATTTGAATTCACGTCGCTCGGGCAAAGCAAGATGCTGATTGGCTGGCTCGATGGATCCGTCGCTCCAATCGCTTGAAGGTTTTTTATCTGCTGGCCGCATCGGCCTTTGGAAAAATCCAGCGTTTCAAATTTCGCCGTCTGCTCCATGAAGGGGAGCAACTGGGAGATCATCCCCCACGAATAGCCGTTGCGGTCCGAGACGATGCTTCCGGACGGAAACGTATTGAACGCGGAGTGGTAGTTGTGAATGGCGAGTGCAAACTGTTTCGAATTGTTCGAGCAACTCATCCGCCGTGCGGCAGCGCGCGCCGATTGAACGGCCGGCAGCAAGAGTCCCACCAATACACCAATGATGCTGATCACGACCAGCAATTCCACGAGCGTGAAGCCGTGACGATGTTGCTCGGCAGGAGTGAGGTTTGATTTCATACAACAGGGTGCGTTAGTCATCAATCGTTTGAAGCAAAAAATCTCTCTTGGCTTTCCCATCACCAGGGACCACGTACTCAGCGACCCAGTTACGTTTCGCTTCATCCGAGGGTCGGTTTCCCGAGTGATCTCCGCCGCTGGTGACCTTGGCAGCAACGCCGCGTTTTGCTTGGTCGGCTGAGAGGTCGATGGCCACGGGATCGATCCCAATCATGATTTGGTGCGGTCCTTGATACGGGCCGTTCAATGCTGAAAACACGTATTGGCCATCGACAATGACCGTCGTTGCTGCGGGGCCAGAGGTTCCGCGGTTAGGCAAGAAACTGATCGATCCGCTCCGAATGGGGTGACCATCGACCTCGACCTTACCCGACATCGCTTGCCGAAGTGGCGGCGATGACGGACGGCAACCGCATGTCGCAAAAGCCATCCCCAGCAAACCAATCCGGATCATCCATTTAGACAAGAACATTCTCCCACGATGAGTTCAGCGAAAACCATTGTCGCGTCGATTCAACTGCAAGGCAAGTTAAGAGGCCGAGGACGTGGGGTCAAATTCGGATGCGGCGACCGCAGGGTAGAAGGACCAAGCAAGTAACGCGCCCGCCGAAACCAGGTACCCCGCGACAAACTCGAGAACCCGTTTTCGATCTTCCGCACCGAGCACCATCTCGCCCCAAGCATCCGGGCCAAACGGAACAAACAAACGGTTCCCCGGTAATGGCGAATGAATGATTCCGAAAAGCGTCAATCCTGCAGCAACCACGAAGACCACCCCCGCGAGACGCAAGCGCCGATCGATGGCGGCCGCTAAACACCAAGCCCACAGCAAACTGGTCAAGATGAAACCGTTGCTAAGCATTCCGAGTGTGATCATATCCTTCTGCAACAACCCATCAAGCGAATCAGCCGAGAAGTCGAGCCCTTGCAAGGCTGGGTCGCTTAGAATCCGCCCAGGCACACTCATCGCTAAGAATGCCAGCGCGGGCAAACAGGCCAATGCGACCGCAGCATAATGTCGACGGGGTGTTGCCAGGAAGCTTTGGGCGGTGATCTCCAGACCGATGAACACCAGAATCGGGAACACCACCGGCTTTGGGATCCACGCATTGAGTAGCCCAAAGTAGCCTACCAACCCAGCCGACCCCACCAATAAGGCCGTCGCTAACGTGTACGCTGCACGGCCGCCCATCGCCTTGTAGGCAGGATGCCCGATATACGGCGTGGTTTGGATCACGCCACCTGACAAACCGGCCAATAGCGTCGCGATCCCTTCAACACCGATCACCATGCGAGTGTCATAACGATCGCCCGCGGCGGCGGCACTTTCGGTACAGTCAATGCCGCCAACAATGGTTCCAATCGCAAAGGGAAACGCAATCGGCAAATAGGCCAAGGCATCCGGCAGGGCCGCCATCCAGGTCAAGGAATAACTCTCCATCCATTCCTTTGGGAACCACGCGATCGGCTCGGGTGAGGGAAGATGATAGCCACTGCCTTCCACAAAACACAGCAAATAGTAGACCGTGCCTGCCACCAACAACGCACCAAGTGTCCCGGGCGTTCGGCCGGGCAGGGGGATTTTCGCGACCAGCGTCGTCAGTACGATCACGAGCGCCAAAAGGCCTGGCAGCGGATGCCCGAGGATCTCAGTCAGTGGGAAGAAACTGATCAACACCAGCGCGATGGCTGCCAATGAGCCGAGCAGTCCGGCGCGTGGAACGACTCGTTGGACCCACTGTGTGATTGGGGCCAACGCCAACTTCAGCACGCCGCTGAGCACGATGCACCAAATGCCGATGTACCACGTTCGATAGGCAGCATCGATCGAATCGAGTCCCGCTTCAACGCCCTGCAAATAGGAGGGCCCAAGCACAAACAGCACGATACCGTACGTCGATGGCGTGTCGAGACCGAGCGGCATCGCCGTGACATCACGATTTCCGGTTTTCCTTGCTAACCGAAACGCCAGGAAGAAGAACGCCAGGTCGCCAACCAAAACGCCCAGGGCCGTGCCAGGAACCATTCGCGAAACCGCAAAGTCGGTTGGAAATCCAAACCCACTCAGCAGCGCCACCATCAACAGCAAGCCGACGATGTTGTCGAGCATCAAGCCAAAAAAGGCGTTGATATCGCCCGAGGTCCACCATTGGTACCGAAACTTATGTTCACGCGTCTGGTTCAAAGGAGCTCTTTCGCCTTTCGTTTGTGGGGATCCTAAGCGACCAATGTAGCAACAATGGGCCTGCAAAGGTTGCCTGGATTTCACATGCTGCCCCCCCGAACAGCGTGGTTTCTGGCGAACTATCTACCCTTAACCCTCGAAACCGTTTTGACTACCGCCAGATTTCTGAGATACTAGCAGGAGCGGCGGACGTGTCCGTTTTCGTCACAACCGCAGCGAGGGTGTGTCATTTTGACATGCATACTTCTGGCATAGAATTCGCGTTTCCTTTTATCGGGAAACACTTTTTTGTTTTCTTATTTTCTTTTTTTTCCATTCCTTCACTCCTCTGCGGGAGGCATCTTCGATGGCGACCACAACCAAGAAACAGTCGAAAGAACAGGAGGTTGCGTTCGGCGATCTGTCCGACGAAGGGCTGATCGTTCAGTATCGAGAATCCGCTGATCGGGCGCTTTTCGAAACGTTGATACGACGCTACGAACGCGAAATATTTAGCTACTTGCGGCGTTACCTCGGTAATGCGGACACCGCCGAGGAAGCGTTTCAAGGAACGTTTTTGCAGGTGCATTTGAAGTGTTACCAGTTTGATGCCACACGGCGGTTCCGCCCCTGGTTGTACGGCATTGCGACCAACCAAGCGATCGACGCCCAGCGGCGCAACAAACGGCACCGCATGGTCAGTTTGGACCGAAATCATGCGAACAACCAAGACGATCGATCGAGCAGTTGGTCCGAGAAATTGGTGGGTGACGCACCCGATCCACACGCGGTCGCGGCTCAGGAAGAAAATAGTCGTTGGGTGAACGCATCGGTTGCCAACTTAGGTGAATCGATGCAGCAGGTCATCCACTTGGTCTATTATCAGGGGTTGAAGTACCGAGAAGCGGCCGAAGTCCTCGGTATTCCGGTCGGGACGGTCAAGAGTCGATTGCACGTTGCGGTCCAACGTTTGGGAACGCTTTGGGAAGAAACGCATTCGCCGCCGACCGAGTAGATTGGCTTCGATTGAACCGTTTGCCGATCGAGCGCATAGAACAGGAAAGGCTTGTGCCGTTGGGCGTTCGCTTCCAAGGCTCGAGTCGGTTTGAACGCAATCCGGTTCTTTGAACCTGTTCCCAAGATTCGGTGTAGAAAGTAATGCACGAAGACCTACTCGGCTATCTACTCGGCGCGCTCGAACCGCACGAAATGCAGCGTGTGGCCGATCGGCTTCGAGTGGATCCCGAGGCGAGGCGTGAACTCGAGCGTTTAGAACAAGCCCTACGGCCGCTCGAAGAACATTATCAACCGCCCGCGAGTCCTCCGGTTGATTTGGTTTCAAAAACACTCTCTGGATTGCCGCCGTTACCGAGAGGTGACACCGAGTTTTCGGCCGCTGAGCCCCCGACGAGGGCTGACGCTGCAAAGGAAGCCAAGGCCCCTCGCGTCGGCTTGGCGCCCATGAGCGGTGGCGTTGAGGTTTCAGCGCGACCCGAGTTCACGTGGATGGATTGGGTTACGGGGGCGTTGAGTGCGGCGGTCTTGCTGGGGCTGCTGCTGCCATCGCTTGCCGAAGGACGTTTTGAAGCAAGGCGGTTGGCATGCCAAGATCAGCTTCGCCAATTTGGGACCGCGCTAACGCAATTCGTTACGCGGGATGAACAATCGCGACTTCCGGCGGTGGCCAAAGAAGGACCGGAAGCCTTTGCAGGCGTCTATGCGGTTCGCTTGAAAGCGGCCGGTTTGTTGGAGGACAGCACGACACGATGGTGTCCGTCTGTGGGGGCACCTGCGGAGGATGCGTTCCGGTTCTCGGAAGCGAACGAACTGCCGTCGGTGGAGCAATTGCATCATGCGTCGGTGGACCGACTCCGCGAATTGCAGCGGTTTGCGGGGGGGCACTATGCTTACACGCTTGGTGTGATCGATGGAAAGCAATTCGGCTCGCCGCGGTTTGAATCGCGATCGTCTTTCGCCGTGATGAGCGATGCTCCGTCGAATCAGTTTGCAGGATTTGCAACGCAACCGAAGAGTGTCGGTCATGGAGGCTATGGCATCAACGTTTTGTACGAGGACGGGCGTGTGCAATTTGTGACGCTACCGACGCTCGATCACATTCCCGATCACCCGTGGCTCAATCACCACGGCCAAGTTGAAGCGGGTGTGAACATCGACGATGCATCGCTTGCCCCAAGTTGGCGTCCCCCCTTTACGAATGTTCGTCAGCGATAAAAAGCAAGCCACCCCGTCGCGCTAAGACAAACTCAATCCACCTCGATCAGGACACCCCGAGGGCCTGCGTTGAGGATGCGTGATTCACACAGCACCACTTGTTTTTCCCAGTCACAGTGGATGTGACCACAGACCACGAGCTTGGGCATCTTAGTTTCGATGGCCATGCGTATCGCGTGACTACCACGCACCCGTCCCGTCGTATCGTGATCAACGGTGTCAATCGGCGGTGAGTGAACCACGAGAATCCCCTTTGTCGGACACCCGTTGAGCAGTCGTTTGGCTTGTGTTTCGTCGAAGTCATAACTCCAATCGCCAAATGGCGTGACCGGAATTCCACCACCGACCCCCCAGAAGTCGATGCCATCGATTTCACAGCCTTCGCCGTGCAGCACGCGGGCCGACTTCCAGATCTTGGCAGCCGATCTCAGTTCCTCAGCGGTTTCGCCATTGCCCGGAACCAGAACGGTTGGCTTGTCAATCGCGGCGAGAATCTCGAGCGTATCGTTGATGCCGAGGTGACGATTGGCAAAGTCACCGGCGCCCAGAACAACGTCCGCATCCGCTGCCAGGGAAACAAGGTTTGCCGCCGCAACGGTATCGCGGTGTAGATCGCTAAAGCAAAGGTATTTCATGGGATCCCGCACATTTTTCTTGGGGGCCATCCGGGATGATTTTTGGGTGGTTCCAGGATGTTGGATTTTGGGGGGCGTACCGACGTCGGCCGGATTTGACGATCGAATCGACCAGGATAACGTTTTGCAACAACGCGTTGTAGCGAGGATCGGATGAGGGCTATCTGCCAGAGGAAGGCATCGGCGACGGTTTCGGTTAAGATAGAGCCTGCCGCGATTTTTGGCCCACACCCCTCCCGCTGTGACAGCTCGTCCCCCATTCCTCATGCCGAACGATTTCTTTGCTGATCGTCGCCGCAGTGTCTTGCTACTGGTTGTCGTCTTGATGATGACCCTCAGCGTTGTGGCGTGGTGGTTTGGTGATGACAACGCATCACGTTTTGCTGCCGCTGCCATGGGGCGCATCGGGTTGGTTCTGGGAGCACTTTGGCTCGCCTGGCCGTCACTCCGTCGGCCTGCTCAATGGCTGCCGGCTGGCGTTTCCGTGATCGGCGTCGTGGCGTTAATGGTTTTGGCGGCTCAACCACGGTTGATTTTCGCCGTCTTGCCTGCGGTGGGGACGTTGATGGCTCTGACCGTTGCGGTCAAGACGTTTCGCGGGCGCGGCTGATCTGCCCATGAAACATCTCGTTTCACGGCATCTGCCAACCAAGCTTACAGCCGAATAATCGTATTTGGCGACAAAATCAGAAAAAGCCTACCTTGCGAGCCCCCGGATGACCGAAACAACCAACAACACCGGTCTGTTGTGATCGGTCGCAGGATCAGTTGCCTCTGGTGGTGACATCCATGTCGCGTCGTGCGACTGGGCCTTCGACTGGTTTCAAGCATCGGAGCGATTCACGACTGTAGGGAGGCATTTCCATGCGACGCAAGTATTTCGGATTAGCGATTGCCGCGATCGCTGCTCTTGGGCCGATGCAGGTCTGGGGCGGCGACCGAGAAATCGCAGAGCAAATTATTCAACGGTTGAAAGTCAACCGAGATGCGGGAGCGTTGAAAGCGTTCACGCTCGACATGAAAGTAGACAAGGGCGTGGTGCTTTTCCGCGGCAACGTTAGCGAGCCAGGTCACAAGGACCTCGTGCTGAAAACGGCCGAGGGAGTCGAAGGCATTAGCCGAGTCATCGATGAAGTCACCGTCACCGCAGCAGCACAGCCTGAAGCAAAGGTGATAGAAGCCAAAGTGGTTGAGCCCGCGAAATTGGCTGCAGCAGCACAGCCTGAAGCAAACGTGGCGGAAGCCAAAGTGGTTCGCCCCGCACAATCGGCTGTGGTGACAAAGCCCGAACCCAAACCGCAAGCGGGCTTGTCTTTCATCCAAACACTCGCCGTTCAAAAGACACCTATTCAAAAGGAAGTTGTGACGGAGGCACCTAAGATGCCCAAGTTCGCACTTTTGGAAGTTATGCCGGGGGAAGTTCGGCCTACCGCAGCGGTAGAGCTCAATGCGTCGCCGATGCCCATCCAAGATGACAAAGTCGTTTCCTCGGTCATCGAGGCTCTTGGGAAAGCCCAACAAACGGGCCAACTTCGCGGATTCGGGGTTGATGTCGCTAGCAATTCGGGCGTCCTTCACTTGAAAGGCCGAGCCGCATCGGAGGCTCAGAGAGATACGATCGTTGAGATTGCGTCGGGGATCCCTGGAGTCCATGGTGTTCATGACTCCATCCAGATTCCAAGTGCGACTGCATTGGCTCCGGCCCCCGTTTCCATGCAACAAGCCGAGCTTCGTGACCCTGCTCCGCAACGAGTCACCACGGCAGCCGTGCCTGCTCGCACCGCTTCGGTCCAAGGTAACGCGAATGCCATGGCAGCTCCGTACCGAATGAACCAACAACCGGTTCAAGCCAACCCGGCTGGTTATGCCGTCGGAGCTCCCGTAATGGGGCAACCGGTACCAATGGCACCGTACAGCGGCGTTTCAGCGCCACGCTACGATTCGCCCAACTTGCCGAACTATGCATGGCCAGGCTACGCAGCTCACCCAAACTACGCTGCGTTGACCTATCCACAGCAGTACAGCCCATCGGCATGGCCATACATCGGCCCCTTCTATCCTTATCCGCAAGTCCCCTTGGGATGGCGTAAAGTGAGTTTGGAATGGGACGACGGATGGTGGTTCTTGGACTTCACCGACCGCTAAGGTCGCGGTGGATCGCCAGCACAAATGACCCGCGATTGGGCCTCCCGATCGCGGGTTTTTGCATGCGCAGAGGCCAGCTATCAGCTATCAGCTATCAGCTATCAGCTATCAGCGGACAGCTATCAGCTATCAGCGGACAGCGGACAGCCGAAAGCCGATCGCCGATCGCTTATAAATTTCGGAACTTTCGGAATTATCCGCAAGATCCTCCTAGGTTCACACGATACTAGATGTACGCAGAACGCGATTACTGATCGTACGATTCGAAGATCCTTCGCCGTAGGCCGGCAGACACCAAAAGCTCGCCAACACATACAGCGTTGGAGAGCGGGTCGAATGAATCGGATAACGACAATAAAACCACGGAAGGTTGCTCGGATGATGACTCCCAATTCAACTGTCAAACGCACCTCGATTGCTGGAAGGCTTGCGTTCTGTACGATGGCAATGCTCGCGATTGGATCGAGCGGCTGCTACGGACTCGGCGGTACCAACATCAACCTTGGTTTCCTCGGCTGGCCGATTCCCGTCAGTCCCTACTTCCAACACAAGCTCGAAGAAGACTTTTGGAAGAAGGAACGTTATGATCGCGTTCCGATCCTCGGCCCCACGACGTCGGGTGGTCCTGCGGTTGCTCTCGATCCGCCAAGCGATGATGAAGTGGTCCATGCACTGGAATCGGCACGTCCGGTTCAAGGTGGCATTCCGTTGCTCTGGGAAACCCAACGCAATGACGTTCGCATCATCAAAGAGAAGATCGCCGACTACATCGATCCACCTCGCTTCTACCCGCTGATCGGCCCTGCTCAACTGCACCACGCCCACTACAAGTGCACGATCTACTTCGACGAAAAGACCACGGTTGGCTACCCGATTCCTCACACACTTCACGACCGCGAAGCGATCGAAGTGGTGTACATCGACCACAACCACTTCCACATGGTTGGCGATGTCGAGCCTTACACGACGCCAAATCTGTAACGCACGGGATCCAACCGCCAAGCCACGAACAGGCTAGCCCGAAACGGCTAGCCTTTTTTCGTATCGCGGTGGTCCGAAGGCCAGCGAAGCGAGTTGCCGCGTCACGGCTTAGCAAACCGTCGATTCCATCCGCCGTTGACTTGGATTTCTTGTCCGGTCAAGAACGAGTTGTTGGGATCCGCAGCAAAAAGGACCGCTTGAGCCACATCGGCGGCAGAACCCCAACGATGCATGAGAGACTGTTCTTTCGCTCGCCGGTCCCAATACGCGTCGGTCGATTCGCCCCAAGACGTTCGGATCCATCCTGGCGCGACAAGATTGACACGGACTTGCGGTGCAGCGGTTTGAGCTAAGCTTTTCGCGAACGCAGCCACCGCTGCTTTGACGGGACCAAACATTTGACCCGCATCCCCTTCCATCCCTTGGCTCGCTTGATCCCATCCAATGAAGGTCATCGATGACGGAATTTCGACTCGCTGGCGGATCATCGCTTGGGCCGCCATCCGAGCCAAGTGAATCGTGCCCAGCACATCCACCTCAATCAATTGCTTGATTTTTTCCGCGAATGTCATCGTGGCCGCTTCGCCGGTCAGCACATCGGCGCCGGCATTGTTCACCCAAGTCTGGACCTCGCCTAACTCGGCAAAACAATTCGATGCGAACTGTTGAATCGATTCGGCATCGGCCAAATCGCACCGCAACACAATGGGCTGAGCCCCTGATGCGGAGCACTGCTTCGCGGTTTCACTGGCGCCATCGCGATTGCCGTGATAGTGAACGACGATTCGCTTGACGCCGTTGCGAGCCAGCGAGAGTGCGATTTCGCGACCGATTCCGCTTGAAGCCCCGGTGACGACAGCGTGGGTATCTTGGAACATCGGATGGGTCGCTATGCGAGAAAGAAAGCAGGGGAGAACGAAATGGGACGATTTCGACGCCGCAGGCCCGTTTTGCCTACTGCCGGTACGCCACAAGAGATTGTTACGGTACAATTCTCGGCCAATAGTCGCCACTCGTGTCTAAAATCGCTAAAACACGCCCATCCGCGGCTATAACTGTGGCTTTCAGTCGGTCTACAATTGTGGCCAAACCAGCAAACATTGCTTCGTGGCGGGGACAGTCCCCTGTTCCTGGGTGATCCAGAGCCCATCGTAACGCGTGAAGGTACATACGCGTGAAGGTACAACAGAGAAAAAAGTAGAATATGTCGGATTCAAAATCGGTCGCTCAAGAAGAAGTCCAGCAGCTCCTCGGTGAGCTCGAAGCTCACGAAACCGAGTTAGACATTGACGTGGCAGAAACCCACGAGTGGCTCGCGTCCCTCGACTATGTTTTGCAAAGCAAAGGGGCCGCGCGCGTTCGCTTCCTGCTCGAACAGCTCCGCGATCGGGCGGCGGAAGAGGGCATCCAATCGGACGAAGATACCAGCACGCCCTATGTGAACACGATTCCAGTCAGCGATCAGCCCGCGTTCCCAGGAAATCGCGAGCTCGAGCGACGGATCAAATCGATCGTCCGCTGGAACGCGATGGCCATGGTCGTTCGCGCGAACAAACGCGAGGGGGGCGTCGGAGGCCACATCAGCACCTTCGCATCGAGTGCGACGTTGTACGAAATCGCGTTCAATCACTTTTTCAAAGGTCGTGGCGAGGATGGCTACTCGGGCGATACCATCTATTTTCAGGGGCATGCGTCCCCAGGGATGTACAGCCGTGCCTATTTGGAAGGACGGTTGGATGAGTCGCACCTCGAAAATTTCCGTCGCGAGCTTGCTCCCGGTGGCGGGCTGAGCAGCTACCCGCACCCTTGGCTGATGCCTGGTTTTTGGGAATACCCCACCGTGTCGATGGGGCTTGGGCCCATCATGGCCATTTATCAAGCTCGCTTCAACGAGTACCTTCGCGACCGCGGGCTAAAAGACACAGCGGATCAACGCGTTTGGGCATTCCTTGGCGATGGCGAGTGCGACGAACCGGAAACACTCGGGGCGATCGGTTTGGCCGCTCGCGAGAAACTCGAAAACCTAACCTTTGTGATCAATTGCAACCTGCAACGTCTCGACGGTCCGGTACGAGGGAATGGAAAAATCATCCAGGAACTCGAGTCGATATTCCGTGGGGCGGGTTGGAATGTCATCAAAGTGGTCTGGGGCGATGATTGGGACCAACTGCTCGCGAAAGACGTATCGGGGTTACTCGTCAAGCGAATGAACGAAGTGGTCGATGGTCAATACCAGAAATACACCGGGATGCCTGGCAGCTATATCCGCGAGCACTTCTTTGGTAAGTACCCGGAACTGCTCAAGTTAGTCGAAAACTATAGCGACGAGCGATTGGAGAAGATGCGACGTGGTGGGCACGACCCCGAAAAAGTGTTCGCGGCCTATCAGTTGGCGACCGAGTTGAAGAATGGAAAACCGACCGTGATCCTCGCCAAGACCGTCAAAGGCTATGGCCTTGGTGAAGCAGGAGAAGGTCGAAACGTTGCCCACAACCAAAAGAAGATGAATGAAGAGGAACTGCTTGAGTTTCGCACCCGCTTCGGTATTCCCATTAGTGATGAAGAAGTCGGCAAGGCACCGTTTTATCGACCTCCGGCAAATAGCCAAGAAATCAAATACCTGAAGGAACGTCGTGCCAAGTTGGGTGGGTCGGTGCCAAGCCGACCGGAAATCCATCCCACGGTGGAGGTTCCAACGCTCGAGGAGTACCGCAAGGTCATTCGCAAGGTCGAGAACAAGAATATCAGCACCACCTTTGCCGTGGTGCAAACCTTGATTGCATTGTGCCGCGATAAGAAGATCGGCAAAAACATTGTTCCGATCGTTCCCGATGAATCGCGAACGTTTGGGATGGAAGGGATGTTTCGTCAGTTCGGTATCTACGCTCACGCAGGCCAACTCTACGAACCCGTCGATTCCGAGCAAATCACTTACTACAAGGAAGCTCGAGACGGGCAAATTCTCGAAGAAGGGATCACCGAAGCCGGTTCGATGGCCAGCTTTAATGCTGCGGGAACCGCTTACAGCGCTCACGGGATCAACATGATTCCGTTTTACATTTACTACAGTATGTTCGGGTTCCAACGGATCGGTGACCTGATTTGGGCCGCTGCGGACATGCGAGCGAAAGGCTTTCTGATTGGCGGCACCGCAGGTCGAACGACGCTCAATGGTGAAGGGCTGCAACACCAAGATGGGCACAGTTTGCTCAACGCGATCGCCTTCCCGACCGTGCGTGCTTATGACCCCGCTTTTGCCTATGAAGCGGTCGTGATCATCATGGAAGGGCTCAAGAGGATGTATCAAGATGGGGAGACTTGCATCTACTACATCACCGCCGAGAACGAGGCATATGATCATCCCGAAATGCCGTTGGGCTGCGAAGAGGGCATCATCAAGGGGATTTACAAATATCACAGCCGCGAAGTCGAGAACCCGAAAGCACGCGTGCAGTTATTCGGTAGTGGTGCCATTTTGAATTCGGCACTCGCTGCCCAAACCTTGCTTGCCGACCGGTACAACATCGCCAGCGATGTGTGGAGCGTCACGAGTTACACGCAATTGCGGCGAGAAGCCGCGGATTGCAGCCGCTGGAACATGTTGCATCCGACCGAAACGCCGCGGAAGAGCTACCTGGAAGAAGTGCTCGAGGGGGTCGAAGGGCCGTTCATCTCGGCGAGCGACTACGTCCGGGCATTGGGCGAACAATTGCAACCCTGGATTCCAGGCGACTACTTTGTTCTCGGGACCGACGGGATGGGGCGCAGTGATACGCGTGAATCGCTCCGCCGACATTTTGAGGTCGACAAAGAATCGATCACCATTGCAACGCTCAGCCGGCTCAGCAAAACGGGCGTATTCACGCCTGCCGAAGTTGCCGACGCCATCAAGGACCTTGGCTTTGACGCGGACAAGCCAAATCCCTATTTTGCGTGATTCTCGTAGCGGAAAGTCGTCAACGCTTTCCCGCTGCACTGCTGCTCACTGACAATCTGAAAACTGAAAACTGAAAACGACTGATATGGCTACTGAAGTAAAGCTGCCTGAGTTGGGCGACGGCATCGAATCGGGCGATGTTTTGGAAGTCTTCGTCTCCGTTGGTGATGTGATCACCCAAGGCCAAGACATTGTCGAAATGGAAACCGACAAGGCAACCGTTCCGGTTCCCGCGTCTGTAGGCGGCAAGGTGACCAAAATTCTGGTCAGCGAAGGGGACACGGTTGAGATCGGCGGCGTGATCTTGGAAGTGGAAGCTGCCGAGGGAGCTGCGGCGCCAGCCGAACCCAAACCCGCGGCAGCCCCGCAAGCCAAAGCGGAACCCAAGCCCGAGGCAGCGACGGAACCCAAAGCCGCGCCGGTTGCCCCACTGGAACCACCCCAGCCCACAGCTGCACCACCGGCGGCTGCACAAGCGGCTTCAGCACCCGCGGCGGTCAAACAGCCGGCCGTGGCAGTAACGCCAACGCCCCCTGCACCCGCCGCGCCGGCACCCAGTCCCGTCGAAGCGGGGAGTGCCATCGCCGCTGGCCCCGCGATTCGCCGTTTCGCGCGGGAAGTCAGCGTCGATTTGGCGTCGGTTCGCGGTAGCGGCGAAGGTGGAAGGATCACCCGAGAAGACGTGTTGGCCGTCGTCCGAACCAACCAAGAAACCGCCCGCAGCGGATCGACTGCGAAAGCAGACTCGGGTTCGACCATGGATTCGTTGGAAGCCGCCGCGGCACCGGCGGTCGATGATTTTGGGCCCATTCGTGTCGAGCGTATGGACCGCATGCGAAAAACGATCGCGAAACAAATGCACGCCAGTTGGTCAGCGGTGCCGAGAGTCACGAATTTTGACGATGCCGACATCACGGATCTGGAACGGCTCCGCAAATCAAGTAAAGAAGACTACGCTGCGCAGGGTTTGAAACTGACATCGATGCCCTTCTTGATCAAGGCGGTGGCAACGGCATTGCGACATCACCCCACCATCAACGCGGCGGTCGATCAAGAGAACGAGCAGATCTTGTACAAGGAATTCGTCAACGTTGGAATCGCCGTCGATACCGATCGCGGCTTGGTCGTTCCGGTGATGCACCACGCAGATCGCATGGGCGTTCCCGAAATCACTCGCTCGCTGGCAGAGATGTCGGGTAAGGTGCGTGGTGGTCAATTCGCGGTTAGCGATTTGCGAGGCGGTACGTTTACGATCAGTAACCTCGGAGCGATCGGGGGAACCTATTCCACACCGATCGTGAATGTTCCAGAAGTCGCCATTCTGCTGGTCGGTCGAAGCCGCAAGCTGCCCGTGGTGATGCCTGACGATTCGATTCAGCCGCGTTTAATGATGCCGCTCAGTCTGTCCTACGATCACCGACTCGTCGACGGAGGCACCGCAGCACGGTTCCTCAACGATGTGATTGGTTACCTCGAAGCGCCGAGCCGATTGCTGTTGGCGCTTTAGTGGACTGTCAAGTTTAAAACGGCGAGTTGGGACGTAGTGGACTTCGCCAGAAGTCTCCAAGACTATTTGAGTTACGGATTTCTGGCGAAATCCACTACCCTAAAATTTAGTGCTGACAGTCCCCTAGCAAATTAGGTCAAGTTGGGGAGCACGGCATTGCTATCGCCGAATTTGTCGGCTTGGACGCCCATCTGTTGCATCATCCACAGATACAAATTGCACAGCGGCGTTTTGTTTTCGTATCGCAGGTGGCGTCCGCTTTGGATGCGTCCTGCTCCGCTGCCCGCTAACAAGATGGGCAAATCATCGTGGTTATGTCGATCGCCGTCGCTAATGCCGCTGCCGTAGACCAGCATGCAGTGGTCGAGCAACGTCCCCTCGCCCTCGGACACACTGCTGAGTCGTTTCAGCAGGTAAGCAAACTGATCGACATGGAACCGATTGATTTTCGCAATTTGAGCTTGCTTGTGTTTGCTCTTGCCGTGGTGCGATAGTTCGTGATGCCCTTCGCTGACACCAATTTCTGGATAGCTTCGGTTGCTGCCTGCGTTGGTAAACATGAACGAGACAATCCGCGAACTGTCGGTTTGGATCGCCAATGTGATCATGTCCATCATCAACTTGGAGTGCTCGACCATTTGGCGAGGCACACCGCTGGGCCGCGGGTAGTCAGGCACCCCTTCTTCGGAAATCCCCAGTCGGTCCGCACCGGCAATCCGTTTTTCGACATCGCGGACCGCGTAGAGATATTCATCCAGTTTCCGACGATCGATCTCTGGCAGCTTTTGGTGCAACCGCTTGGCATCCTCTTGAACAAAGTCGAGGACACTTTTTCGATACTTCTCACGAACACTTTTGGCGCGCCGAGTCGCCTTCACCGTTTGACCCTCGAACAACCGATCGAATAAAGCTCGGGGATCAATTTCTTTGGCGACCGGGTTGGTGGGACCTCGCCATGACATGTTCGATGCATAGGCACAGCTGTATCCGCTGTCACAGTTCCCACTTTGAGCGCTCGCTTCAAGCCCGAGTTCAAGAGACCCAAACCGGGTCGCCCCGCCAATCTGCTGGGCGGCAAGCTGATCCACGGAAACGCCGTTTTGGATATCCGCACCGTTGGTTTTTCGCGGATGGGCCCCTGTCAAGAACGCGGCAACGCTGCGGGCGTGGTCACCGCCGCCGTCACCATGCGCGTAGGCTCCATCCAGCGTCAATCCCGTCAGCACATTGAACTTGTCGCGACATTCGGACAAACCAGCCAACGTCTCAGGCAATTCAAACTTCGCCCCTTCTTGCTTGGGTGTCCAGTCCGGCATGTGCATTCCGTTTGGCACATAAAAGAAGCCCATGCGCAGCGGTGCTGCGGCTGGTTTGCTGGTCGCAGCGAGCAGCCGAGACGGCGACATGGATTCAAGCAACGGTAAGGCAATCGAGACGCCGAGGCCGCGCAGAATCGTGCGTCGCGAGAGTGGGTTTGGCATGGCGATGATCTCATTCGGGGTCAGGGGTGGGGTTCCAACGCGAGCTACTCGCGAGAACCTTGGCTTTGGAAGGGTTCACTTTCAATGATGGACGACACCAAATCAGCAAATCGGTAATCGTTTTGACGCAAATCGCCCATGATTTCGTCCAGTGCACATTTGTCATAGTACTCGGTCCCTCGACCGATCGCATAAATCAACATCTTCTCTGCCAGGCAGCGGACGAATTGATCCCCCCGTTGTTGTGACAGAATGCGACGCAAATCCTCAATGCCCGAGAATTCGGTTCCATCGGGCAACTTCCCGCTGGCATCAATCGGTTGCTCGCCATCGAGATTTCGATAGCGGCCGATCGCATCGAAGTGCTCCAGTGCAAAGCCGAGCGGGTCCATCATGTTGTGGCAGGCAGCACATGCTGGGTTCGCTCGGTGTTCCTCAAGCCGCTCGCGTAGCGTCCCACTGAGAATCCCCTTCTCCAACTCGGGAACGTTCGGAGGCGGTGGGGGAGGTGGCGTATTGAGCAAATTCTCCAAAATCCACTTTCCACGTTTTACAGGACTGGTTCGTGTCGGATTGCTTGTTACGGTTAAAATGCTCGCCTGAGTCAACAATCCGCCTCGCGGAGTCCCTTCGAGTGAGACTTTGCGGAAGTCTGCTCCCAGCACCTTGTCAAAACCATAAAATTTTGCGAGGTCCTCGTTCACGTAGGTGAAGTTGGCATCCAGCAGATCGGTCACGGGGCGGTTATCTCGCATCACCGAGGCGAAAAAGGTCAACGTTTCCGTTTGCATCAATTGGCGGATGTGATCGTCAAATAAAGGAAACTGGTCGCCGTCCGGTTCGACATTCTGTAATGTTCGGAGTTGGAGCCATTGTCCAGCAAAGTTCTCGATCAACGCGTTCGACCGCGGATCAAGAATCATGTCGCCGACTTTGCGAAGCAATGGCTCTCGATCGCGAAGTTGGTCCTTGCTTGCCATTTGAAGCAGTTCGTCATCAGGCATGCTGCTCCACAAGAAATACGAGATGCGTGTCGCCAACTCGTACGGGTTGACGGGTGATTGACCTGATCCACTCTTTTCCGGAGGCGATTCCACTTTGAACAAGAAATGCGGGGACACCAAAATCGCTTGCAGCGCCACTTGGATCGATTCTTCAAACGTCGCGCCGTCCGCACGAACGCTCGCAGCTAATCGAGCCAACCGGCCGATTTCCTGTGGGTTGACCGGCCGACGAAACGCACGCCTTGTCAACGGTTCGAGCACTTGCTGGGTCGCCTGGTCTTCACTGCATGTGTCGGATGGCGTTACAAAGATAATCTTGCGATGGCTGGCCGGTAAATTACTCTCCTTTACCCTCTTCGCAGCTGGCTCGGTCCCGACCAGATGAACGTGGTAAAGATGCAAGTTGCGGTCAGCCTTGCCAGCCAGGTAGTAGTCATTGATAAAGCTAAATTCAATTCTCCGTTTTCCTCGATCCAAGCGTACCGGAATGGTGATCGGTTCCATTTGTTTGTTCTTGACGTCAACGATTTGCTTACTTTTTCCAACCACGACTTCCATTTTGACCGGTTCGTCGCCACCTTGATCGCCACTGGCGGAAACCGTCAAGTCATAGGTCGCTTGAAACGGAATCTCGACTTCCAAGGCGACGGTACCCTGGCTCGAAAGCGTCAAATGATCGCCGCGACCATACTTGCGTGCATCGACCAAGGAGACGGCCGCCAATTCGGTTTCAAAAATCTGCGGTGGCAGGGGAGTCAAGATCGCTTGTCCTGAAATGACCTCGGCCGCATCGAGGTATTTTTCGAGCAAGATCGGAGGCAACGACAAAACATCGCCGATGTTGTCGAACCCATAACCGACGTCATCACCTGGGAAATTGTCAGCAGGCTGGTAGTCGACGCCTGTCAGATCACGAATGGTGTTTCGGTATTCCGTTCGGTTCAATCGTCGAAGAACAACCTTGCCCGCGTTAGGGGCTTGAATGCAATCGACCGAATTGGTGACTTGGTCGAGCATGTCGACCATCCGCATTCGCACAGCGGCGGCCATGGTTTCGCCGTCTTCGGGAGGCATCGTCCCCAGCTGCACCTGAGCGAACGCTCGTTGCCAGAGTTTGCGATTGCCGGCAATCTTGGTGGCGGAATCATCGTCTTCAAGCGAAAGGTCGCTTCCGCTGTCGTGGCAATCAAAACAGTAGGTCCGCAGCAGCGGAAGGAGCGAGTCGCTATAGACCGACTCCGTCGTCGCTTGATCGGCCAGCAAGGGGCCAGACCATGCGAAAACGCACAAGGTCGACAAGGTCAGTCGCAGGAGGGTGCGGGGGGGGTGCAGAAAGTGCATGGCGTTCACGAGGTAAACGGATGGAGCTGCGGCAGGTTCGGGGGGGGGGAGGAATGCTCCATTATAGGCGATCCAAGCTTCTGGCAATGGGCGAAATGCGACATCGACGTCGGATTGCACCTCAATTAAGAAACGGCACAAAATTAAGAAACGCCACTCGAATTTCAAAAAGGCACTTCCCACGCTCGTGGCGACGTCGCGTTGCCCTTTACTCTCCGGCAACCTGCTCAGTCATCGTTGTTTCGTGTCAGATGGCCGCTGCGGTTGATGGCCAACAGCAGCCACATCATGACCGCGACACTCGCGAGGACCCCGATCAAACCGAGCAAGCTGATTCGTTCGATCCCCAAGAGCGAGGCTTCCTGGAACAGCACAGGCGGCACCTTCATCGCCAACATCAACGAGGACCCAAGGAACACCGCACTGGCCATCAACCCCAGCACCATCCGGTTCACGGTCGGGCCGATCCGTTGGTGTTCTAAAATCATACGAACCTCGCCACGACGCGCCTGTTGCAAGAGCGTCAAGACTTCGTCAGGAGCGATTTCCAGGAAATTCTCCGCTTCCATATAGATCCGCCGTGCTTGGCGGATGCGTCGCTTTGGGCTCAGTCGGCTGAGCATCGATTTGCGGACAAAGGTCTGTACGATCTGCAAGGAATCGAAACTGGCGCCAAGTTCGCGCAGCGTTCCCTCGAGCGAAATCAGCATTTTTAATAGTAAGGCTGATTGGTTCGGTAACTTGATGGCATGTCGATGCAACATGTCGCTCAATTCATTCAGCGCCCCGGTTAAATCAAAGTCACCGAGACTTTGTCGTCCGAACGTTCCGACAAACTCGGCTGCGTCAATCGCCAAGGACGATTCGTCGAGCGTCGGAGGCGCATCACCGATGCGGCGGATCAATCGAGTCAGGCGATTCTGGTCACCACGAGCGATGCATCCCATCATCTCTTCGATCGTTTCACGCAGCGTTTCATCAATCCGCCCCACCATGCCAAAGTCCAAGATCCCCAATCGTCCATCATCGAGCAGCAGCAGGTTGCCAAGGTGGGGATCGGCATGGAACAAGCCTGCGTCAAAGATCATCGTCAAGTAAACGCCGGCGATGATCTCGGACAACCGTTGTTTGCATTCGACACGCTGTGTGGCATCGGAGGCATCATGCAGGAATTCGGATAGCGTTTGTCCCACCAATTCGTCCATCACCAACACGCTTCGGGTGCAGAGGCTGCGAACCGGTCGTGGGATCGCCACCTCGTCACTGCGATCGGCAAGCATCTCGGCGAAGAATTCCAGGTTTTGACGTTCACGGCCGAAATCAAGTTCACGCTGTAGCATCGTCGACAACTGGCTGGCCATTTGGCACGGTCCCCACGCGGCAAAGGCCTCGACTCGCTCCGCCAACTGGGCGACCCCCGCAAGCACCTCCATGTCCTGACGCATCGTCTTTTCGATGTCGGCACGCATGACCTTGATCACAACGGAGCGACCGTCGTTGAGTGTCGCTCGATGAACTTGGCCGATCGATGCCGTCGCCAGCGGCTGGTGGTCGATGAATTGAAACTGGTCGAGGTAACCATCGCCAAGTTCCTTTGTTAGTGTCGCGCGGACCTTCTCGATGGCATCCGGCTGGACATCGGCCCGCAATCGTTTGAGTTCGTTGCCAAGTTTTGGGCCGACTAAGTCGGGTCGCGCCGCGAGAATCTGACCGAGTTTGATGAAGGTCGGCCCCAGGTCGGTGAGGGCCATGCGAACACGCTGTTCGCGAGAATAGTTCGAAAGCGGAACGCCGGCGGGGTCGGTGATTCGATCGCGAAACGGCAACTTTTGAAATTGGCTCATCCAATCCGCTAACCCATACCGCTGCAACACGGCAAGGATTTCTCGCCATCGCTTCAGATTTCGATACAGTTGGGGGATTGCAGTTATTTTCATAGTTACGATTCTAGTGCGAACGGTCTGTGAATGATTCGCTGTTTTTCGGGAGATCTTTTCTTTGAGTGGGTGGCAACCGCTTTTTTCGACTTTGCAGCTTATAGCGGTTGCCGTCAGTGTGTCCCTCGCGATCGGAATTCCCTCGGCTTGGGCCACCGACACGGTTCGCCGCTGTGGCAGAATCGGCCGGCTGGTTTCGGACGCTTTTCTGGTGGCGATGGTTGTCGCGGTTGCGATGCCTCTGATCCTCCATGCGGCGGCGTGGGAAGCGACGGCGGGAAAATTCGGTTGGCTCTGTCTGACCCAAACCGGCGCTCGTTCTTTTGAAGCGTTTCGTGGATTGGTCGCGTCGGGATGGATTCATGCCATGGTCGGATCCGCAATCACGGCGCTGGCAACCTGGTATGGCACGACGCGTCAATCGCGAGCGGTGGTCGAAAGTGCAATGCTCGATTTCAGTCCGTTGCGGGCGTGGTGGACGATCCGCCTGCCCATGGCGTGGCCGTGGATCTTAGCTACGGTCATCATCAATGCCGCGATCGCGTCAACCGAGATGACGGTGGTTGACTTGTACGGATACCGTACGATTGCCGACGAGTTCTACCTGTTTTACGCAGTGAATCCTAATCTGCACGCGATTCTCACTACGATCGCGTTGCCGTTGGGATTGGCGTTAGGTCTCGGGACGTTATTGCTGGTTTCTCGCAATGCGCCACCGACCCCGCAGCATGACGAAATGTTGGTTCGCGGCATGGGGGAATCGCCACGTCCCGCCGACGCCATGATTGCCGTATCGATTCTGGCCCTCGCCGGGCTACTGATTGTGGCGGTTCCCGTGTTGGGTTTGGTGGTCAAAATCGGGCACGAAGTGTCCGTGGTCGACGGTTCGATCGAAACCCATTGGTCGCTCGCGCGAGGCATCCGTCAATTATGGGTGGCGCCGAGCGTCTTTGGTCGGGAATACACTTGGACGCTGGTGCTTGGCGGTGTCACCGGCGTCGTTTCGGCGGCGTTGGCTTGGCCTTTGGCGGCCATCGGGCGTTCAAAGCCAAGGACCGAGCGTTGTTTGGATGTGACAAGTGTTGTCGTTTTTTGTGTTCCGGGTCCGATCGTGGGACTTGCTGTCGTCGGAGTCTTCCAATGGGATCTGCCAGGCTTTCGGGTCCTCTACGAGCAGACCCTTTTGCCGACGGTGATTGCGTTGGCGGTGCGAGCGGTACCGATTGCCTATTGGGTGCTGCGCAGTGGCTATCGCGGAATCGGTGACACCGTGTTGTCGAGTTCCCGTCTGGAATTCGCAGTCTGGCGACGTTTGTGGCTGGTCGATCGCCCGCTGATGGCCACCAGCTTGGTGACGGCGGTGGTTGCCGCGGGCTTGTTCGCGTCGGGCGACGTTCCGGTAACGTTACCGGTCTCGCCCCCCGGGGTTTCGACCGTCGGCACGCGGCTTTTTGGGCTCCTGCACAGTGGGGCCAGGTACCAGGAAGCGGCCCTGGCGTTGTGGTACTTGGGGGTCGTAGCCTGTTTGGCGATCGTCGTGGGACGCAGTCGCAAACGGTAGCCGCACCGCTGCACCACCTTCGATCTTCGCCAAACGGGGCTTGCGACCTTTTCAGCAGTGGGTCGAGATTCGGAAATCTCGTTTGGGTTTTGGGAATCGCTGACGGCATGCTAGAATGACGTCGTGCTCAAATGGCGGCGTGTGAGTAGGATTGGGTGTTTGCGTCTTTCCGCTTTGATTCGCAAACGACTTTGGACGAAAGAACCTCGATGTTTCGAACGGCCTTGCTGTTGTACCCAATGCTGATCGCAATGGCGCTCTGTTGCCGTTTAGAAAATGCCCACGGCGTCGAAACGGTTAACCTCAAGAAAACGAGCGATTCGAAGGAAAGCGAAGTGACCGGTGAGGTCTTGGTCGAAGCTCAAGATGGCGCCATCATGATTTTGGCAGATGACGGACAGATCTGGACGATCCAGCCAGAGGAAATCGTTCAGCGCCAGTCGGATGAGGAGGAGCTCGTGCCAATCGATGCCGATGCCATGGCCTCGCGAATGCTTGCGGAGATGCCTGCGGGCTTTTCGGTCTATCGCACCGTCAATTACGTAATCGTCTACAACACGAACGATCTGCACGCTCGTCAAGTCGCTGGTTTATTTGAACAACTCTATCGTGGCTTCTTTGCCTATTGGAAGAACCAAGGTTGGGAGTTGCCCAAACCCCGTTTCCCCTTGGTGGCGTTAGTGTTGGCCGATCGCTCATCGTTCTTGAAGCATGCGGGAAAGGAAGTCGGTGAGGCGGCTCAATCGGTGATTGGATACTATCACCTTGCAAATAACCGCATGATGATATTCAACAATCCAGATTGGGAACGCAATGTTTCGACGATCATTCACGAAGCAACCCATCAATTGTCCTACAATTGTGGGCTGCAACGACGTTACGCGGACAATCCGATGTGGGTCAGCGAAGGATTGGCGATGTTTTTCGAGTCGCCCGACCGTCGTAACCCACGCGGTTGGCGTGGCATTGGCCGGGTCAATGAAAAGAATCTCCTGCGTTGGAACCACTACGTTCGCAATCGGCCCGAAGAATCGTTGACGACGCTGATCGCGGATGATACCAGATTCCGAAACGCCTCGACGGCGGAAGCGGCTTATGCCGAAGGCTGGGCCCTGACCTATTTCTTGTTGCGAACCAAACGGGAACAGTATGTCGAGTATTTGCGAACGTTGAGCGCGGGGAAAACGAAGGTCGAGCGTACCAAACGCGAGCGGATCGAGATGTTCGAAAAAGCGTTCGCCATGACGCTAAACGAACTCGATGCCGAGTTCACCACCTACATGCGACGCGTGCGATAGGTCGCTAGAGGTTGACCAAGATGTCAAGCATCTCGGCGGCGGTCGCGATCACTTTGGAGGATGCTTGAAAGGCGCGTTGATAGGCAATCATCTTGATCGATTCCTCATCAATGTTGACGCCGGTGATCGAGAGATGCTGGCTTTCCAAGGTTGAGTGAAAATTACGCAGCCCTTCGGTTTCACTGCTCTGCAAACTGACCTTTTGCCCGAGGCTTGCCAGCGTGCCTTCGTAGACTCCGCGAACGCTGCGACCGTCGAGTTCATCGAGCGGACGATCGACCAGATCCACCAAGCGAGTGAGTGCATCGGTGTCTTCTCCAATGCCCCCACTGCTGATCGCCAAGAGATCGCTATTGCGTTTGAGTTGTGCGTTGACGTCAATGTCGACTGCGTTCTTGCCGACGAAAAACGTGTTGATTCCAATCGCCGCCAAAAAACCGCTGGTGTCTTCGCCAAACGTGAATCCTGAGGTTGGCGAATCCGAGATAATCTCGACGTATCCCTCGCTGGTGACACTGGCCGAGATTCCCGCAATCGCGTCGATCTCTGCGACAACCGAATTGATCGACGAATCACTGACTTGGCCAAGTCGTCGGACAGCGATTTGGTGAGTCGACAAGATCTCGCCTGCGTCGTCCACCAGATTCATGTCAAAGGTGCCGTTGTCCGGAATGAAGGTCATACCGGACGATGCTAACGGAACGCCACCTTCGCCCTGGAAGCTTGAGGTTAACGATTGGTACGCTTCGCGTCCCTGTCCTTGCGAATGCACCTCGTTCACACTGCGAATCAGAGCGGCGGCGATCTTATCAAGCTTTTGAATATAGTCTCCAAAGACTCCGTCGCGTGCTTGTTTGGAAGCGGCTATTTTTCCACCGGTCACCTGGAGCGGCGAATCTGTTTCAATGATCCGAATTTCCTGGCCACCCGCCGATTCGCTGTAGTCGCTGAACACGTCTCGTTGGTTGCTATTGCTGACTAAGTAGTCGCCACCGACAAAGACGTTGACCGCACCGCTGGCTTGTTCTTGGTAGTTGATTTGGACGTAGGTGGAAAGCTCTTCGAGGTCGCGGTACCGTTGATCGCGCAGCCCCGTCGCATCGCTATTGCGAAGTCCGCCACCCCCCTCGATGGTCGAGATCTCGAGGTTCAGTTCTGCGATCCGCTCGGTCAAGCGATTGATTTGATTGGCCATTTCTTTGAAATCACCGTCCCAAGTGATCTGCTGAGCGACCGCGTTTTCGCGAGTTCGACGAAGGTTGCTCGCCAGCGTCTCGCCTTGCAAGATCACGAACTCTCGCAACGAGGTGTCACCGGGTTGAGCGGACAATTCATGAATCGAGTTGTTGAACTGTGAGAATTGTTGACTCAAGCCCGTATTGTCCAAGTCCGAAGACAGCTCTTCGAGTTGGTTGTAGGCCTTTTCTAATGCCTCGGCACCCGTCAGTGCGGTCTTGGCATTCATCATTCGCTCGGCGAGTGCCTGGTCGATGACTTGGACGATGCCGGTCGGCAACACGCCATGACCTTTGATCAGGTTCCCGTCACGAACCGCGACCGAAGACGCCTGCTGTAGTTGCTGGCGGATATAGCCGGGCGTATTGGCATTGGCAACATTATTGCCGACCACCTGCAGCCCAATTTGCGCAACATCCAGCCCACCTTTTGCTTGCTGAATCGTCCCGAGAAGGCCCATACCGAATCCCCAACGCACGAAGAGTGTCTCCTTCTAGGCATCGGCATGCCGAGCCCGCGAGGTTTACCTAATTGGAACAAACGGGAGGAAACACGCAGGAACGAGCGATTTCGAGGACGTCAGGATCTGCCGGCTCGCATCCTCGTTGCTCCGTGATCGATTTCGACACCCCAAACTTTGCAGTGAGCTGCGATTTTCACTAGACTCAGAGGGCGGTGTTGGAACGGAGACCGTTCATCTCATCGCTTTGGAAGATCACATCAAGTTGGGGCCACCCGCTGCCATGGGGCATTCCCCTGCAAAGGGGGGCCCTGTTTGTCTACACGTCCTCGAAGGTTACCCCATCATGTTGCGGCCTCTACGTCTTGCTCTTGTCTTTGTTGTCATGAACTCGTCCGCTGCAATCGCTCCGGCAGCGTCACCTGCCGAAGCGACGCAAACGAATGCGTCCAAGCACATGGGTGTTGGGGCCGAACCGATCGACGGCGGGGAGGTTCTGTTTGACGGTTCACGTGCGATGCTGGATGAAAAATGGACCTATTGGCAGGGCCCCAGGTTTGCATCGTCGCTTCCGATCAAATGGAAGATCGTAAAGGACCCGGTTGGCGAGGGGACCGTCTTGATGACCGACGATCCGGTTGCGGCTGGCGGATTGTATGGAACGGCGGACGTGGTGACAAAGAAATTGTTCCGCGACTTTCGCTTGCATGTGGAATTTCTGATCACCAAACCAGGTGGTAACAGCGGCGTGTACCTGCAAAACCGTTACGAAATCCAGGTGCTTGACGGTGACAAGACCAAGCATGGCATGGCTGCGGTGATCAACGAAACGGAGTCTCCTTACGAAGCCTACAACGGCATTGGCAAATGGAACGCGTACGACATTGTTTTCCGTGCAGCTCGATTCAACGACGGGGAGCGAACTCACAAGGCGCTTGTGACGATGTACTTCAACGGCAACAAGGTTCATGAAAACCAACCGATCACTCGAGTATGGGGAGGTCCGAATTCGGGAATCAATGGCGACAATGATGATCAAGGAAAGGGGATCACCGACACGCCGGGCGGTATCAAATTGCAGTGCGAAGGCCACGAAGTGCTGTACCGGAACATCTGGATTAAGCCGATGGAGTACCCCTCGGCCAATACCGATTTCTGATCCCGCCTGCCTTCGGTCCGTCCCGCCTTGAGTTCCTTCCTGATCCTGATCACAATGACTGCTTGAGAAATTCCTCCTAGGCTGTGGTTACGAAAAGGGAACTAGATGTCCGAGAAAGCACCGTGGATTACTTATCGCCCCGAATTGAAAGTCTTGGATTGCACGATCCGGGATGGGGGGTTGATCAATAACCACCAATTTACCGATGAAGTCGTCCGAGCGGTCTACGATACTTGCATCCAAGCCGGCATCGACTACATGGAGATTGGATACAAGAACTCGCCGCGGTTGTTCCCCAAATCGGAATTTGGTGCTTGGCGTCATTGCGACGAAGACGATTTGAATCGAGTCGTGGGTGGCCACGATGCGGAAAAGACCGGGCTGAAATTGGCGGCCATGGCCGATGCCGAAAAAAGCGACTGGAAGGTTCAAGTCGTGCCACGCAGTGAAAGCGTGCTGGACCTGATTCGCGTGGCCTTCTATGCCCACCAGGTATCCGAGGCGGTCGAAATGATCAACCATTTCCATGATCTGGGCTACGAAACGATGGCCAACCTGATGGCGGTTTCGAACATCACCGAAACCGAAATCGACACGGTTCTCGAGAGCATTGCTCCCACGCCCGCAGGTACGATGGTGATTGTCGACAGTTTTGGGCATTTGTACCGAGAACAGATCGACCGACTTTACAAGAAATACGCTGCCGCGATGGAAGGTACCGGGAAAGAGATCGGGATTCACGCTCACAACAACATGCAGTTGGCGTTTGCCAACACGATCGAAGCGATCATTCTGGGATCGAATCGAGTCGATGCGACCATGTTGGGACTCGGTCGCGGTGCCGGCAATTGCCCAATGGAAATATTGCTCGGTTTCCTCCGAAACCCAAAATTCTCGCTGCGGCCCGTGATCAAGTTGCTGCAAGACCACATCATCCCGCTGCGTGACACGGTAGAATGGGGGCCGTTGATTCCCTTCAACATTACGGGACAATTGAACCTGCATCCTCAGCACGCGATCAAGTATCGCAAGTCAGAGACAAAGGATGACTTCGTCAAGTTCTATGATGAGCTCAAGTCGGAAATTTGAGAAGTAGATGTTAGGTCTGCCGCCCCTGCTTCGGATCGGTCGGAAATCGTTCTTGGATTCTGCTCGCCCGCAGGGGTCGAGTTGCGTGGCGGCTGGCGTGCTGGTGGTTTCGAGAGTGTCGCTGTTTGCGGTGGTGCTCTTTGCTGGCTGCGAACCCGCAGCGCCCCCGCTTCCACCTCGCCCCGTTGAGGTGGCGACGTCACGATCGATGATTCGATCCGCCGATGGATCTCGCGCTTCGGTCAAGCAATTGTTAGGCGAAGCGGAACAGGCCATCGTCGATGAAAACGAAGCTGCGGCCGAGTTTGCGTTGAAAGAATTGTTGCTTCAAGACCCTGGCCACGTCCGAGCCTTGTTTCTGATGGCTCGGCTCAATGGCGAATCGGATCGGCTAAATGAAGCCATCGATCTCTTGGCTGCGATTCCCTCAGACGACCGGATGTTTGGATTGGCAGCGCTGGGGCAAAGGGCCGACTATTTGCGGCAAATTGGCCAACTCAATGAATCGATCGAGGTTTGGCGTGAAATCTTGCAGCTCGATGATTCCCTCGATTCGGTCCGCGAGTTTCTGGTGGATGATCTTTATGCGTCGGGCAAGCGTGTCGAAGCTGGCTGGGAACTTGCGGAAATGGTCCGGCGGGGAGTGGCCAACGAAGATCATTTACGCCGATTGCTAAACGTAACGCGTTGGCCCAAATCTCGCGAGCAAATTGTCGAGGAGCAACGCAAAGCGTCCGAGCAACCTGCCGATTCCGAGGAAGCCGTTGAAGCCTCGCAGCCGTCGACCCTGGGTGATGCGTGGGACTTGATTCACGAAAAACGGTTTCGCATCGCAATGCAACTGCTGGAGCGGATTGTTGATACCGATCCATCGAACGAGGCATTGTCGCTGTTGGCGATGACCCAAACCGATCTTCAGCAATACGATTTGATGCATCAAACGGTCAGCCTAGGGACGGAGGGAATCAAGCGGTATCCCGGGTATTGGATCGCGATCGGTGATGATTGGGCGTCACAACAAAAGGACGATCATGCCATCGCCGCCTATGCTCAAGCACTGTGGGTTGAACCGACTTTCGAATTGTCACACCAACGACTGATCGGGGCACTGCTTCGCAAAGGTGAAACCGAGTTGGCTCGCAAGATCGACGAACGCCGGTTTGCGCTGCCGGGGCCGATCGAGGCCTTTGTGGCGGTGGGGCCTCGTCAACCCGAAGACATTCGGGCCGCGAAGTACTTGATTTCTGACTTGCAGCAACTCGGGCAACTGGAACAGGCGTGCGCATGGCTGCGTAGCGTTGCCCCCCGGCACCCAGAAGCGTTTGGTGATTCCGAGGCGGTTACTCGACAGTGTCGTGAGATGACGAGCTTGCCAGAGGAGGAACGTCGCCGAGTGGTCTTAGCCGGCATGGAATTGCAGGACTATCCCAATCCAGACATGGGGATCGAGTTGTCGAATAGGCTGTCAGGATCCGATGCGAAGCAAGCGTTTGTGCCCGATGGCCCTCCCGCGACGCCCGTTTTGGTCAATGTCGCCGAGCAAGTCGGCATCGAGTTCGCGTACCACAACCTACCCGACCGCGTGTCGCGTCTGATGCGATTGCACGAAAGCCTTGGCGGCGGCGGCGCGGTCCTGGACTATGACCTTGACGGTTGGATTGATTTCTACTTCGGCCAATCGTCCGCCGATCCACCCGAGATCATGGGGACACGGCCGAATGCCTTGTTTCGTCATGTCGGCAACCGCTTTCTGGATGTGACGGATTTTGCCGGGGTCGACGATCGGGGATACTCGATCTGTATCACCGCAGGTGATTGGAATCAGGATGGTTTTGATGACATTGTTGTTGGGAATCTCGGCGTCAATCGAATCTTTATCAATCAAGGCGACGGTTCCTTTGTTGATCGTACCGAGTCGATTGGAATTGACGCGGATACGTTCACCTCGTCACTTGCCTTGGCCGACGTCAATTCGGATACTTTGGTCGATTTGATCGAGGTCAACTATGCGGATGATCCAAGTATCTTCGACCCGCTCATCGTCATGCCGAGCGGCATGGCTGCCAATTATCCCGGCCCCAATAAATTCAGGTCCGGTTTGGATGTCGTATGGTTAGCCAACCCCGATGGAACCGCAAAACGGATTCCCCTTGGTAGCGAAGTCTCGGAAGTCAATCGGGAAGCGGCGGAAACCACCGGCATGTCGGATCGTAAATCGGTTCCGCAAATCGGTGACGATGCGAATCCTGGCTTGGGTTTAGCCGTTACCGACTTCGATGGATCAACGGGCCTCGAATTTTTTATCACCAATGACACTCGGCCAAACCAGTATTGGCGGGTCAAAGGCCCACCGGAATCGGTCCAGCTCTCGCAGGTGGCAACCACTGCGGGCTTGGCAACGAGTTGTCAAGGCAAGACAACGGCATGCATGGGAGTCACGGTTGCTGACTTTGACCGCAATGGCATGCCTGATCTGGTCGTGACAAATTGGTTTGATGAATGGCTTTGTTATTACCAGCAGAAGTCGCATGGCGTGTTTCGCGATACGGCGCCGCTGTACGGTTTGGATCGGTTCAGCGACCACCATGTAGGTTTCGGGTTGCAGGCGATTGATTATGACAACAACGGCTGGGTCGATCTGATGATTGGTAACGGGCACATTGATGATTTTACTCACAGCGGACAGGCGTTCCGCATGCGTCCGCAGTTGCTTGTCAATCGAGGTGACCATTTCATCGAAGCCGATATGCCGTCATCCTCCGAATTGTTTTGGTCAACACTGCAGTTGACCCGGACCGTGATCGCCTGTGACTACAACCGTGACGGGCGGCTTGATGCGGTCACGACGGATTTGGAGTTGCCGGTCGCCGTGATCGAGAATCGGACGGAAGCAGATCCTGGATTCTTGCAGTTTCAAGTCGTGGGAACCCGAGCGGAGCGTTCAGCGATCGGAACAAGAATTGAGATCCTCGACTCCATTCCGCCGTTAATCGCCATGGTGACCGCTGGCACCGGGTACGCTGGGCGTCCCGAACCGTTGGTCCACTTTGGCCTCGGAAATCGCGTTGGCAAGGTGGACATTCGGGTCACATGGCCCGATGGCAGTACCCAGCGGCACAACGCGGTCCAACCCGGGGCGCGATACTTGCTAATCGAAAAGGATTCGATCGTGCGACTGGATTGAATTTCTTGTACGTGCTGCAAGAAAACATCGCTTCATTCGTTCCCAGCCGATCCGAGTTCGAAACGTGAGCAGATTGCACAGGCTACAATCAGGCCTTCAAAACGACGATGGACGATCGGCAGCGATCGCATCAACCAATCGGTCTATGACAAACTCCCGCGAGCAAGACATGAACAAGAACGTTTCTACGGCAGGTATGCATCTTAATCGGCGTCAATTGGCAATCGGGTCGGTCGGAGCCGCGGCAGTGGCCTGTTTGCCAAAGTTTCTTTTCGCCGAGGATGCTTCACCATCCCGCTCGACCCCACCCAATCCCATTGCGGTATCGACCTACTCGTATTGGCGTTACCGCAGCGATAGCAAGTTGTCGATTCTTGAGTGCATTGATTTGGCAGCTGACACGGGCTTCGATGCAGTCGAGATACTACACGTGCAGATGGAAGATGAATCGGATGCGATGCTGCAGCGCATCAAACAGCGCGCCTTCCGACTCGGTTTGGACCTTTGCGGCATGTCCACTCATCAATCGTTTGTTTCACCCGACGCGGACAAGCGTCAAGAAAACATTGACCACACGATCCGCTGTATCGAAATGGCGTACAAAATGGGCATCCCAACGATCCGTGTGAACACGGGGCGCTGGGGCACGTCGGGAAACTTCGACGAATTGATGGCCAACAAAGGGATCGAGCCGCGACTTGAAGGATACACCGATGAAGACGGATTTGGATGGGTTCGTGAATCGTTTGAAAAATGCTTGCCCACGGCCGAAACGTGTGGTGTCGTGTTGGGATTGGAAAACCACTGGGGACTTGGACGCACGGCAGAAGGGGTTTTAAGGGTGATCGGCGAGGTCGATTCGCCTTGGTTGCGAGCGACCATGGATACGGGCAACTTCTTAGAGAATCAGTACGACCAGTACAAACAACTTGCCCCCGAGGCCGTCTTCGTTCAGGCGAAGACGTACTATGGTGGCGGCACTTGGTACACGCTGGACATCGACTACGACCGAGTTGCCAGCATCCTGCGTCATGTGAACTATCGAGGCTACATTTCGCTGGAGTTCGAGGGAAGCGAACCGCACGAAACCGCAATCCCAAAAAGCTTGGCGATGCTGAGAAAAGCCTTCGCTTAGTCGCATTTGGAACCATGATGTGGCCTCCAATCGTCGCCGCGTTCGCCAGATTGATAGGCACCGTCTGGCGACGGCGCCTATCGTTCAAGATCAAAATGCACGAGCCCGGATGATTCGTTGGAGTGGTAGGCTTTAGCCGATTGCGTGCTGGATCCTTGCTGAATTGGCTAAAGCCTACGACTCCAACTCGCGCAGTCTGTTTCTTACTCAATCGGTGTAAGCTGATTGCATACAAAGGGTTACGGGGAATAGGTTTGGACGGATGAATAGCCCTCCACGCCTGCCCCGCGATGACCTGAAGGAACCGGACCTACGTGTTTTATGGAAATGCTCTAAATAAAACGGAGACGCCACAAGACCGCGATGGCGTACCTTATTGACCGAGCGCTTTGCGAAGTGCGTCGGTCAAGCGAGGAATGTTCTCGTAGGGTTGCGAATCTTCGTATTCCAAAATGACGAAACCTTGGTAGCCAGCGTCACGAAGGATGTTGCCGATCCGATCGAAATCTGCCGGCGTTTTTTTCCCACTCGCGGAGTGCATGCTGGCTTTTACTTGCACGTTGACCGCATAGGGGACACATGCTTCGAGGTCGGCGTAGGGATCGTCGGAGCTGAAGTTGCCGGTGTCGAGGTTCATCCCCACCCAAGGGCTTTGCACTTGCCGCATGATCGTCAAGCATTGTTCGGCTGTCAGCTTGCCGTGATTTTCCACCCCCAGAAAAATGCCTTGGGTTGCTGCGTATTGAGCACACGTTTCAATCGCGTCGATCGCCTCAGCCATCCGCTCGGGTTGTTCGTCAAGTTGCTGCCGCGTTCCCGCAAAGAAGCGAATATGCGGTGCCCCAAGGGTTGCGGCGTTGTCGATCCAGTACTTTGCCTGCTCGATTTCTGCATCCAACTTTGGTCCCTTGCCGATCGTAAAGTTGTTGCCAATTGCAGTCCCCGAGATGATCAAGCCCTGCTCATACGCTTTACGTTTCAGCTCCAAAAAATAGTCCTTGGAGGGAGTCGGTTCAAAAAAGTAACTGGTCAATTCGGCAGTATCGAAGCCCTCGCGGACACAGTAATCGAGGAACCCCTGCATATCGATCGCAGGGCCATCCTCGCGCGCCTTTCGCGGTTTACCTTTCATGAAGGAAAAGTAGTCGCGTAGCGAGTAAGCCGCTAATCCGATTTGGAATCGCGACGGCCCTTGTCGCAGAATGGGAGCCCGGCCCAGCAAGGGAGAGGCGAGGCAGCCGACCGATCCGGCAGCCAGTAGACTTTGAAGAAAGAGGCGACGTTTCATGGTTTAGCTCGTGGGTATTTTTTTCTCAAATCGTTCAATCGATGTCGCACGACCCGCTGAATCCGTTTCGACAAGCGCGCCGCACAAGCGGACGTCATGGGTTGCGACATAGAAATGGCACGGTTCATTCGTTCGCGTCGTGAGTGTCACTCTCGCGATGTCACGGCCTATGATACTCTCATACGCACCGCACATCCCTACGTCACACTGAAATGCCGTCCCACCTGGAAAGAGACATGCGTCAGCCGTCGGAACATGGGTGTGAGTCCCCAACACGGCCGAAACACGCCCGTCTAAGTAGCGACCGATGACTTGTTTGTCGCTAGTCGCTTCGGCGTGGAGATCGACAAGGATATGGCTGGTCACGCCGTCGAGTTCATGCAGCACTCGATCGATCGCTTGAAAAGGACAATCGACAGGCCGCATGAAGACTCGCCCGAGTAGCGAGACGATCGCAAGCGTTTCCCCCGCACTCGTTGTGATCGTGGTCCAGCAGCGTCCGGGCGCATCCGGAGGGAAATTCGCGGGCTTGACGATTCGATCACTCTTGCGAAGTGTTTTGGCGAGTTCCCATTCGCGATAGATGTGGTCGCCCATCGTGATCGCATCGACCCCCGCATCGAGGAGTCGCGAAAACTGACGATTCGTCAAGCCGGATCCGTCGGCCGCGTTCTCCGCGTTCACCACCAGCGCATCCAAATCCAACTCGTGTCGAAGCGCCCGCGCGTATTGAAGCGTCGCCGAGTAACCCGGTTTGCCAACAAGATCGCCAAGGAAAAGAACTCGCATTAAAAAAATCACTCCGTGGCGTCACCGAAAGCGGCCGTCGAACCGATCCTCGGCGGCGAAGGGCTCTGTGAAAGGAAGCCTCCTGCCCACGCAGCGTCCCCGGAACGGCTAGGCGTGATGATCTTGCTACGCTTGCGAGTCAAGACGCGATGGCAGAAAAGCGGGCTACTCGTCGTCAAATGCCCCATCAAAAATATCCTCGCCGGCGAGCGTTTGCAGAATCAAAGGGCATCCCTCTTCGAGCATGTCCAACACCTCTGCAAAACCTTCCTCACCACCATAGTAAGGATCAGGGACATCTTTGGGCCAATGATCGTCGAGGTAGTCTCCAAACATTCGGATGTGCAGCTTCGACCCCTTGGCCATACGATGCAAATCCGCGTGGTTTTCAGCATCCATGGCTAATACCAAGTCAAAGCGTCCCGGTTTCAAGTCGGCTGCCTTCACTTGCCGCGCCCGACTGGTCATTTCATAACCGCGGGCCTCGGCAGCAGTTTGCATCCTCGGATCAGGCTTTTTTCCGATATGGTAGTCATGCGTCCCGGCCGATTCCACGATCACATCGATCCCGTATTCTTGGGCAAACCGTTTCATCACGGCCTCGCCAGCGGGAGATCGACAAATGTTTCCCATGCAGACGAATAAAACACGCTTGATCATTGGCAATTCTCACCTGGTTCGCCGGTGAAAGTCTCGAAACACCCCGCGCCGATCCGGACGGGAACTCATCCAAAGATCGTAAGGCGTCTGGGCGGAAAGCGAAACCCAAGCGATTTTCTTTCCCTGCGTCTCCGTGGTGGGTGGATCCCCTCGATTCACCAGATTTACCGGGAAAGACGTTGCCATTCCGATCCCGATTCTGGTACCCCGAACCTGATGACGACACAGTGGTGTCATATTGACGACTTGCCAAACGATACCCAAAGCGCCAATGATAGGACCTGCGAGGAGGTGCCTTTTTGGACACGTTTTGGTTCGATGGAGCATTCGAACGAGATTCCGAAGTTCTGCTTGTACGGAGCTCCTTGCACAGGGCACAGGGCACGGGGCTCCTATCTGCTGCAACGGAACAGGTGGAATCCAGTGTGTGTTTTTTGACCACCCTGAAAGGGGGGTGAGAATCGGGCACTCGGTTTCTCGAGCAGGGAAGCCGTGGCAAATTGAATCAGCCTGGATCGGCTTGAGGCAATTTCCTTGCCTTAAGGCCCCGCAAGGGTTAGAATCTGAACGTCGCCTATGGAACCGTCAACTACAAGGATTTTGATGATGACATCTTCACACCGTGTTCGTTTCACGCAATCTTGTCCCAGATGTGGACGAAGGGTTGAGATTCGCGCATCACTTTTGGGATGCACCGTGGCGTGTCAACACTGCAATGCCGAATTCATTGCCTCGGCGCAGGTCAGCGGTTCCGAGCACGCCGAGAAGGCGGATGATTTGCTCGCGCGAGTGGAGCTAGCACTCAAGCGGGCGGAAGACCAGGCAGCATTGGCGCAGACTCCCGCCGAGCAGCCGATTGTGTAGAGTAAAAACGGAACGCGACACGGCGACGCTTAGTTGGAGCTGTTGCCGTATTGCAGTCCGGGTGGGATAAGCCCGTAGACTCCGTTAGTAAAGATTTGTTGCACCCAGTTGTCGAATCGGACAATGGGGCGGGCGGGCACGATGATCACATCGCCGTCGCGGACCCAGATTTCGTCAGCTGGTGTTGGGCGTTTGCCATAGATGGCCCCCTGCAAGTCCAACATCGTTGAAATCAATCGCCAATCTTCGGCCCGTCGGAACACGACAACTTGCCGCAGGTTCCCCGTTGGCAGATGGCCACCCGACGAGGCGATCGCGCCGAGCACCGTCGTCGGTCCTTCCAGCTGGATTCGGTTTGGCGTACCCACTTCGCCCAAGACGTGAACATAGTGGGGTGCCTGAGTCGCCAGGATCGGTTCGGTTTCCAATCCAACGACGATCTCGCGGTATCTTAGATTCATTTCGCGTTTCAGCTCGCCGAGCGAGAAACCTTGGACGCAAACTTCGCCGATTCCGGGCAGGCGGATTTTTCCGTCCGGCATTACTCTTACCGTGATGGCCTGCTGCGAGAACCCGTTTTGCCCCCCCACCGCTGCGCGGACATCTTCGGCAAGGGTGTTGGTTTTCACTGGCGTGACATCGATTGCAGGTTCATTCGAGTATTTTTCGTATTCTTCGTTCAAGACCTCTTTCAATTGACTGATCGATAAGCCTGCAGCACGAACTTGTCCGAGCAACCGCACCGTGATCGTCCCATCCGGCTGAATCACCAGACCGTTTTCCAGCGTTCCGCGGGTGTACTCAGGATTGGTCACCGATTCAATCAAGATGGAGTCGCCGGGGGTCAATCGGTACATGCCCGACGATTGGCTGCGAGTGATCAGATAGAACACTTGGACTTCGTCCCCAGGCCGCAACCGGTATTCCCCCAGATGTGCCAAGCGCGACGGCCCAGCATAGCCTCCCGGCCCGTACAAACCGAATGGCAACGGACGCATGTTTTCCCAACGAAGCTCGGCGCCACAACTGTCGCTACAATCAACGCCGACACTGCATTTCTCGCAGCCACTGGGGCAGGGATAGCCACCGGGGACGTTTCGGCATTGACACTCCTGAGCCGCGCTTGGTCTTGCTGACACAATGACGGACGTACAAACCGCCATGGCGATGAAGATCAAAAACAAACATCGATATTGGGGCTGTCTTGTCATTTGATTTGTGGTTGTTGTCGCGTCGGATCGCTGATGGAAGTGATCGGTTTGGCGTCGCTCAATGTTCATGACGTGCTACCACCATTTTCGCATCGATTGCAGGGTTCGGCGAATCGGCGAATGTTTTAAGATCGGTTCTTCTTCGTCCACGGTCGCTTCGTGGGAGCTCTCTTCGGTGACCGCTTGTCGCTGCGACGCTACGGCGATGGACGCTGTTTGCGTCAATCGCGCTGATGCCAAAGCGGCCTGCGGTCTGGCCGTTGTCCGCCCTGTGACTTGGCTGTCTGAACTCGATGACATTTCGGGAACGATGGGGCGAGAAATCGAAGCGAATTCTTCGGGTGACAATTGCACCACGTCCGGGATGCGGACCGACTCGACGGAGGAAGGGTTCATCGCGTTGGACTGAGCGATTGCACTTTCGAGCATTGCGGCCTGTTGGTCATAACCGGTCGATCGCAAAACGCCGGCGAGCGATACTTGCGTGTTCCGATCGGGGCGAATTGACAACGAGTGTTGAAGGACGCGGCGCGCCTCATCGAACAACCCGACTTGGGCAAGTTGCATACCGAGTCGTGATGCCAGGTCGGCATTGGAAGGTTGGCCCTGAAGTGCCGCTCGGCGCAAACACAGCGCCGTACCGCTCGGCAACGTCGCAGGATCGTTGCGAGCTAAATAGATGGTGGCAAGCAAGTCCATCGCTTCGGCTGCTTGCCAATTCTCGCTCGCCAAGCTGCCGAACGTTTGTCTCGCGTGCTCCAAATAAGCTTCCACCGCCTGGACAGCTGAAACGGTTTGCAAATCGACGTCCGTGAAAATTTTCGATCGGTGGGATCGAACAACCGTTTGGATACGGAGCGGGTTCTCGGCATTCAATTGTTGGTCAAAATCGCGCGCCTCGAACATGGCCGTTCGAGCGGATTGTAAGAGGGCAACCGGATCGGCCGAGGCATGCATTCGTTGTTGTACGTCGTAGCCTCGGTGCTGGCGGTTTTCACGTAGTGATATCTGAATCGCTTCGGTGGAATAGGCGAGTGCCGACCAAGCGGACGTTTCTGCCGATAACCATGCTCCCACTCGGTATTCGTGGGCCGCTTGATTGAGCAACCGGCGACACGTGGATTTGAATTCGGTTGTGCTGGTGTAGGGAAGCGAGGGCTCGAGCGCCGTGCCGGGCCATTGCTGTAGCGAGTCGGGATGAGGGAGTCGGGATGACGCTAAGGTTCGGGAGCTGTTGGGTTTGATTGCGGGAAGTGGCGGCAAGGTCTCATCGGGGCGACTGGGGGCAACCCCATCACTCGCTTGGGAGCCAGAAACGAGTTCGCTATGCGGCCGCGCCGATTCGATCCGCTTGGCCGTTGCGTTGCTTGTACTGTTGATTGCGGAGACGCTCTGTTCCGAGGGCGTCGCGTGGGACGAGGAGCGATCGACCGTTTCCAGGGCTGGCGAATGGGGCTGAGCCGAAAGGGAATCCGCGCCCAATCGCACGACGGTTGACATCACCAGATCGGAACTGACCAAGCCAAGCAAGACGGCCACAAGCAGCAGCACCACCATCGGGTTGCCACGAGAGGAACGGCTGCCGTTGCAATCGTTTTTGGCGTTGATTTGACTACGGGTCACGATTTTTTCCGTCCATCCTGTTGGAGTTCAGCCGTCCGGCTGCTGGGAACCGCCCCAGACCTCATGGATCGGCGAGCGAACAATCCGTGCATCCGCTATGGGCCGGCATAGGGTTTTGAATCGGATAACCGGTACACCCGTTGCCTGCGAAACTGGACCGGTGACCACGGATCACCGGGATGCATGGTGGAAATCCGTCACAACCGTTAGACCTTCCCAGGCGGGTACTGGGCACTTTTCGCCGGAGGGAGTCTTGGATTCACGCTAAAATGGGGGTGTCGTGGCGGTCTGATTCCTTTTTCCGGCGCAGAAAGCGAGTGTTTTGCCGAGTTTTTTTGGAGTTCCGCCCCCCCCGCTCTCCAATCACTCTTGACAGTGAGTTTCCTGAGTCTATATTTCAGGCATGTAATGAAGGTGGTTGCGACAGGTGTGACCGCTCTTCTTCTTGTGGACGATCTCGACTGCGTCCCTCTCAGTAATTTGCTCCGGAAAAGCAATTGCACTCGCCGAATGAGAATGGCTTGAGATTGAGGGTTTCGGTTCGGTCACAACAAAGGATCACTAGGATCGGCTGGTTCTTGGACAACGGTTGTGGGTCCTGCGAGTCCATCCGGACAGTCAGCCGAAGATTGTCGCGATGAAATTGGTTCAGCGCAATCGTATCATGCCATGCGTTTCAGAACGGAATTACGGAACGATTTTTTAGTCGCATCTCTCCCCTGAGAAAAATCTGTCATTCAGCGAGTCCTCAGTTTGGGGACAAATCAAGCTGCTTAGGCTTTGTAACCGCCGTTGCCTAAGTGGTTTTCATTTCCATTTGTTTACTGCGGTATTTCTTCGATTTCCCGCTGCTACCAGCTTTGTCTTAGCGAATCCCCAGCGCGGCCACGTCAATTGAGTTCCAACGCCTGTTTTTTGGCATCGAACGCATCATTGAAGGGCCCCTTGCGAGTTTGTTCTTCGCGTCGGTTAGGACATTGTGTACAGCGTATCTGGATCAAACATGGTGAAAAAAAAGCGTACCAGTCGTGGCCGAGGTGGTTCGGGCAACGGATCTTCTGGCTCTTACGGGAACAGCAGCAACAATAGCAATGGCGGAAATGGCAAGCCGCGTGTCCGCCGCCGCCGCCGTGGCGGTGGTGGTGGAGGAGGAGGCGGGTCGCAAAACGGTCAGGGGCCTCAATCGAATCCAACCGGCGAGCCCGCTGATTTCGCGAGCGATGCGCCTTTGGAAGAGAATGTTGGCATCCTGGAACTGCACCCGAACGGTTACGGCTTCATGCGTAGCCCCGAAAACAACTACTCGCGTGAACGCAGCGATGCGTTCGTTCCCGGTACGATGATTGAAAAGTTTGGACTTCGCCAAGGCGTGATGCTCAAAGCGATGGTTCAACAAGCCCGGCGTCAACAGGGGCCTCGGGTCCGCGAGATTTTGGACGTCGATGGGATGGAGCCAGAGAAGTTCTTGGATGTCAAAGACTTCGATTCGCTGACCGCGATCAACCCCGAAAAATGGCTCCGGCTCGAATGTGGGCGCAAACCGCTGACCAATCGCGTCATCGACTTATTGGCACCGCTCGGCCGCGGCCAGCGGGCATTGATCGTCGCTCCACCAAGAAGCGGAAAAACGGTCATGCTGCAAGATATCGCAGCGGGGATGTCGGCGAATCATCCTGAAGTGACCTTGATCGTTTTGCTGATCGACGAACGCCCCGAAGAGGTCACCGACATGCGCCGAAGCGTGCATGGAGGCGAGGTGGTTGCGAGTAGTTTGGACATGGATGTTGAAAGCCATGTTCGGCTCAGCCAATTGGTCATCGACCGAGCACGCCGCTTGGCCGAGATGGGCCAAGATGTGTTCTTGATGCTCGATTCGATCACTCGTTTGGCGCGGGCTTTTAACAAATGGGTTGGCCGTGGCGGACGTGGTGGCGCAACGATGACCGGCGGTTTGGACATCAAGGCAATGGACATCCCGAAAAAGTTGTTTGCAACCGCCCGTGCATTCGACGAAGGAGGGTCGCTGACCATCGTCGGCACAGCCTTGGTGGATACCAATAGCCGCATGGACGAAGCGATTTTCCAAGAGTTCAAAGGAACGGGGAATATGGAATTGGTCCTCGACCGACGCTTGGCCGACCGACGGGTTTGGCCTTCGATCGACATCAGCCAAAGTGGAACGCGTCGCGAAGAGTTGCTTCATGACGAAGAAACCTACGAAGCAGTCACCATGCTGAGGCGAACGTTGAGCAGCATGCATCCGGTCGATGCGATGGAGCAATTGACGAAACAATTGGGACGTTTCGACACCAACGATGAATTCATCAAGTTGATCAGTGGCGCGAAGACGTCGCTGTAGTGCATCTCGCTAATGAAACGTTTGCTTATCGATCCCTTGCCGGGCCGGCTGCCCTATGAAAACCGGCGGACGATCCGGGTGAAGGCAAAGTTCGCGGGGATGCGTTTTATCGATTTCCTGTGCCAGTACCATCCGCCGACGCCGCGACAATCTTGGTTGAGGTGGATCGACGACGGTGACATTCAGTTCAAGTCATCGGCGGTGGAAGCTGCTCGGGTTGTTCACGCTGGCGATCACTACGTCCATGTGATGCGACAAGTCACGGAACCCGATGTCAATGCATCGATCGGCATTCTCCATCAGGACGGATCCATGGTTGTGGTCGATAAGCCGGCACCGCTTCCGATTCATCCCTGTGGGCGGTTCAACCGAAACTCGCTGCTTTCGATGTTGCAGCCATTCTATCCAGGCGAAAAGCTTCGTCTGGCCCATCGGCTTGACGCCAATACCACCGGTGTTGTGTTGTTCTGCCGAACACGCGAGGCGGCTCGCTTTGTCCAGCCCCAATTTGAGAGACGTGAAGTGGGGAAGCTCTACCTCACCCGCGTCGTTGGACACGTTCCCTGGGAAACGTTTTGCTGCGAACGACCGATCGCGAATGCAAGTGAGCATTTGGGCCACGATACCGCCGGTGCCCGATTCGCCAGCCAAGGTGGACTGCCCGCTCGAACGGAATTTCACGTCGTCGGGCGGCTTGCCGATCAGACGACGCTCTTGCATGCGGTTCCCGTTACAGGGCGAACCAACCAAATCCGCGTTCACCTTTGGTCACTCGGTTTCCCCGTCTTGGGCGACTTGCTTTATCGGCCAGGCGGCGTTTTGGGGAACCAGCAAACTCATTCGCTCCTTGATCCACCGTTGTGCCTGCACGCTCATCGGTTGTCCTTGACCGACCCCAACCTAGGACAGCCGGTACAGTTTGAAAGCCCCAAGCCCGATTGGTGGCAAGAACCCAGGCGATCCCACGCAACGACAGCGCGGGACTACTGCAAATCCGATTCGGCCACAACGACCGCGAATCGGTTCAATCTCTGCCAACAGAACTGCTGAATCATCGCTTTGGCGGGGATCGGTGTGTCGTGATCGGTAAGCCCTGCACTCGCCGCGGCCCAGCCGACGATCCGCTCGGGTGACACCCCTTGTTCACGCAAATGGCTCAAACGCGTGTCGCCATGTCGCTTTGCCAAGCGTCGGCCGTCGGGCCCAAGAACCAGCGGGACGTGGGCGTAAGCCGGTTTTTCTATTCGCAACGCATTGGCGAGTTCGAGATGCCGAAACGTACTTGGCAAGAGATCATCACCACGAACCACTTGGGTGATGCCCATTTCACCGTCATCAAGCACGACGGCCAAGTGGTAAGAGATGTTTCCGCTTTTTTGAGTGATTGGGAAATCACCCAGATGCTGGGCCGGGTTGCATTGCTGAAATCCACACACCTGATCATCGAACGCGACGACCTCGTCACGGACACGAAACCGCCAGCAATAGGTTCCTGGATCGGGAAGTGGATCACCAACGCTCCACGCGGCGCAGGTTCCAGGATAGAGAGGGCCCTCGTGCTCAAAGTGGGGCGCCGATCCCGCATCGGCGATGTCACGGCGCGTACACGTACACGGATAAATCTGGTTCGCTTCGACGAGCGTTTGGACGGCAATTTCGTAGCGGTCACGTCGCTCGGTTTGTAGGTAAGGCGCGTGGGGGCCACCCATGTCAGGGCCCTCGTCCCATTCGATTCCTAGCCAGCGAAGGTCATCGATCGCCTGTTGTATGGCCCAGGGCTTCACGCGCGGCGAATCGATGTCTTCGACCCGCAACAGCAAGCGCTGCCCTTCGTTTCGAGCCGCCCAATAGGCAAGCAGATAGGTTCGAGCATTGCCGAGGTGTTGGGCTCCGGTCGGTGAGGGGGCTAAACGTCCGCAGCCCATCAGAATTCCGCATTGCCGGGTGTTCGTGGAAACGGAATCACGTCACGAATGTTCGCCATGCCCGTTACATACTGAACGGCTCGTTCGAGTCCCAGCCCGAATCCCGCATGCGGCACGGTTCCGAATCGACGCAGATCGAGGTACCACCAATAGTCCGCTTCCTCAAGCCCCGCCTCCGCCATCCGCCGAACGAGGACGTCGAGTCGTTCCTCACGCTGGCTGCCGCCAATGATCTCGCCCACTCCAGGAACCAGAACGTCCATGGCGGCGACCGTCTTGCCATCGTCACTGACACGCATATAGAACGGTTTGATCGTGGCAGGATAGTCGGTCAGGATCACTGGGCCCTTGACGTGTTGCTCCGTCAAAAAACGCTCATGTTCGGCTTGCAAATCGGTTCCCCAAGACACCGGGAAATCAAACTTGGCGTCACAGTTTTCCAAGACCTCGATCGCCTCGGTGTAGGTCATATGCCCAAAGGGTCGTTCGACCACACTGCGGATTTGATCGAGTACCCCTTTCTGAATCCGTTCATTGAAAAACTGCATGTCTTCGTCACAGTGGTTCAGACAATCCGTAAAGATTCGCTTCAAGAAGTCTTCCGCCAATCGCATGTCATCGGCCAGATCAAAGAAGGCGGCCTCGGGCTCAACCATCCAGAACTCGGCCAAGTGACGCGACGTGTTGCTGTTCTCTGCTCGGAACGTTGGGCCGAAGGTATAAATCCGTCCCAATGCTGTCGCGAACGTTTCTCCCTCCAACTGCCCGCTGACGGTTAAGAAAGCCGGTTTGTCAAAGAAGTCGTATTCGTATTTCACGGGGCCGCCGGATTGGGCCAAGGTTTCGAGGTCCAGTGTCGTCACCCGAAACATTTCACCGGCCCCCTCGCAATCACTTGCGGTGATGATCGGTGTTTGGGTGTAGAGGAACCCGTGTTCGTGAAAAAAGGTGTGAATGGATTGGCAGATTTGGTTTCTCACGCGCATCACGGCGCCAAAGGTGTTCGTGCGAGGTCGAAGATGTGCCCACTCACGCAGCTTCTCGAATGAGTGCCGCTTCTTCTGTAGCGGGTACGTTTCTGGATCAGCCCACCCGAGCACACGGACGCTGTTGGCATGAAGCTCCGTTGCCTGTCCTTTGGCGGGTGATGCTTCGAGTTTGCCGCCGATCACGACGCTGCAGCCCGCCGTCAACTTCTGGACCTGCTCCGCGTAATTCGCCAATTCGGACGGGGCGACGACCTGCAAATTGCCGAGACAGCTGCCGTCATTGACTTCGATAAAGCTGAAGCCCCCCTTGCTGTCGCGGCGCGTCCGCACCCAACCGCGCACCTCGCATGAGGTACCGGCCGACACCGGTTTTCGGGCGTCAACGATTCGTATCCAATCCATGCTTATTTCTCGCTCTGCTCGGCTAGACGATCGGGTTTGCGCGTCATGAACCCAATGATCACGATTGCGCCGTAAGTGATCAAGATTCCCATCACCACATAGAACGCCATTGGATGGTCCTTGTCCATAGCCTTATCGTAAATGGCGGTCGCCGCTGCTGCGATCGAACCGATGACCGCAAGGGTCATCAGCAGGTTCCAAACCAGCATGCGTGTCCCGGTTGGCTTTTCCTTGCCTAAGATCCGACGGCTGTTCATCATCAACAAAAAAGTCACATAAGCGATCGGCAACAGCATTGCGTTGAAGGAATGGGCAAAAATGGCTAGCCAGAACCTCGCGCTACCGGACCACAAATAGATCCAGCAGGCGCCGACCAGACCTGCGACGATGCAACCGAGCACGAACGGCGCCGTTGCGTCTGGTTTATTGACCATTTCGCGGAACGCGTACCCGTTGATCAGCATCAGAATCATGATGGTGGAAAAGCCCATGCCGAACACACCAAGCCCGAAAACCAACTTGGCACGGGATTCGCCCAATAGCGGGCTGAGCGTTTGCGACAATTGAAACGCATCCCGCTTAACCAGCGACAAAGCCAATGTCTTCTCCTCGATACTCAAACCGGCAGCCAGGGCTAGTTTTTCTTCGACATCGGTGCTTGCCGCCGCTGCCCCAAGCTCTTGATCCACACGAGCGATCAGGATGGGCTCGACCGATGCCCAAACCGAACTGGTCTTCATTTCCGTCAGGTCGTCGCTCGCAAGCTGCTCATCCGTTGCCGCGTGGAAAGTGAACGATGCAGCGATCACCACGCAGCTGGTGACCAGCAAATACGGAATCGCCATGCCTGTGCACAAATCAAAACGCGCGAGGCCCCGGAAAGGTTTGTCCCAGCCTCGGCTTAGCATCGAATAAGGCAACAAAAACGTCATGTTGATCCCTACCGCCGTCGCCGCCGCAGCAATCATCACGCTGCGCTGGGCCGCGACGATGCGCTGGGACCAAAACGCTTGCATTTCTTCGGGCAAGCCTGCGATGAGCCCCCCCAATTCGCCCGTTGGCGTGGTCCACTGATCGAATCTCGGAATGAATCCCGCTACGATCCTGCCGAAGTCTAACTTGCCGTTGACCGCAAGCAGGACCACCACTCCAAAAAAGCACAGCACCACCATCGCGACGAGGGCCTTCAGAAAGTAGTCAAATAATTTGGCAGTGGCACCTCGATGTGTGTTCATCAACACGATTGCGCCGGCGGCAATCAACAACACGGCCGATACGATCAGCTTGGTCTGTGTCGCATCGCCGAGTCCTTGACCGCCTGCGAGCGTAAACAGGTTGCGATCCAACGCGTCATAGCAAAGGCTGAATTGGGGCATACAGGCGATCATGTTTGCCGTGCAAGTTGCGATCAGCCATCCCCATCCCAGTGCAGGGTTAATTTCGGAATTGATCGCTTCGAACGGACGCCGACCCGTCGAGAGTGTGACATAGCTGATCGCTGACAGCATGATCACACCGAACAGAATGGCAACGAGTTGCAACCACAGCAAACTGGTTCCGCCAAGGACGCCAAGAAACAGTGCGCTAGCCAGCGAGCCGCCACCAAGCGTAATGGCGCTTTGCAGCCATCCAGGGCCAGACAATCGCACGTAGGCTCCAAGTACCCTTCCTTCGTCTTGGGCCTGCAGCAACATTTCGCGGTCCGATTGAACTTTTTCGTTTCCCAGTGAGGAGCGGGACGGGCTAGCTGAATCCATGAAAATGCTTGGCTCTGGAAGGCGGACGACGGAAGGACGGTTTAGGGGCCGCTGCATGTTAGCATGTCGACCTTGCGATGTGGTGTTCGATCAGTCAGCTGTCGAAAACCGTCTCGGTTGGTCCCTTCGCTCGAAGCGCTGGAATCCCAGCTTGGACGCTATCGCCAGTAGGTTTGTACAGGTAGGGATTGGGACGCCCTGCTGTTCAAAGATACCGTAGTAGGATGCGTTTCTTGCCGATGGCGTCCTGCACGTGCATGGCGAAAGATCGCCAGAACGAAGATTTTCCTGACAACGATTCCTCCGAGGGGGGAGAAGTGTTGCAAAGGGGATTCGCGACGCTTAGGTTGTCTCGGGAACTTAGGGTGTTATTTCTTGTCATCACCCGCGTTCTGTTTTCTTCTTCCTCCTTATTTCTGGAGTCAATGGCCATGCAAAGATTCGTGGTTTCAAAGACATCGGCGATCCCGATGCTCGTGTCGCTCATGTCCGTAGCGCTGTGGCTTAGCAGTGCAGGGCCCTGTTCTGCTGAATTGCCGATCCTCACGCACATCAAGCCGGTCGGATCGAACCCACGCCCTGCGGTTAAGTGGTACCAGACCCTGCGAGAGGGATGGCTGGAATCGAGTCGCAGGAATGTTCCCATGCTGATTTACATTTCCAGTGATCCTTGTGTCTATTGCGATGCGATGCAGCGGGATACCTGGTGCGATCGTTCGGTCCAGGATCGAATCTCGCATGACTTTGTCGCAATTCATTTGACACCGCAACAAAACGAAGCCACGCTAGGAAGAATCAAGATTACGACCTACCCGACGACGCTGATCGGCATGCCAGAAGGCAAGATCGTTGGTCACCGACTGGGGTACCAACCGGCTGCGGTTCTTCATCAGTTTTTGAGCGAAACATTGAAACGTTAACATGAATCGCATCTCTGGGATCCTGACGCCGCACCTGACACCTGTCGATGATCATGGGCGTGTTGATGAGGATCGACTCCGTGGTTACATCGACTGGTTGATTGAACGTGGCGTCGATGGTTTGTATCCGAACGGGAGCACCGGAGAATTTGTGCGGTTTACCGCGGCGGAACGTCGACGTATTGTCGAGGTGGTGGTAGATCAAACTGCGGGGCGAGTCCCTGTTTTGGCAGGGGCTGCCGAAGCCAACGTCAAAGAGACCATTGCGGCTTGTGATGCCTATGGTGAGATGGGGGTTCGCGCCGTCGCGATTGTCGCCCCGTTTTACTATCGGCTCAGTGCCGAAGGGGTTTATGCCTATTTTCGCGAGATCGCCGACACCGTCTCGGTCGATGTCACGTTGTACAACATTCCGTTATTTGCTTCTCCAATCGACGTCCCAACGGTCATTCGGCTTGCCTCGGAATGTCCTCGTGTGGTTGGAATCAAAGACAGTACCGGTGACTTGCCGACGATGATGCGGATGATCGCTGCCATTCGGCCGATGCGAGAGGACTTTGCCTTCTTAACCGGGTGGGACGCTTCTCTCGCGTTGATGTTGATTGCGGGGGCCGACGGAGGAACCAATGCGACCAGCGGCGTCGTACCAGAACTGACTCGTGCGATCCATCGCGCAGTGGTCGCTGGCGAGATCGACGATGCCATGAGGCTTCAATATCAACTGCTGCCGATGTTTGACGTGATGCTTGGACTCGGAGAGTTCCCCGAGGGCTTTCGTGCCGGTGCAAGATCACGAGGATGGAACCTTGGCCCAGGACGTGTGCCGCTTTCAGCGCAGCAACGCGAAGCGATCGCGAAAACCCAGCAGGAAATTGACGCCTTGGTCAACAAGGTGACCCAGCAAAGCGTGCCGAAGGATGGTGCACGGTGCGACTTGCCGGTCGATACCCTCGAGCAAATTGTCCAGCGGATCCTGAAACAACTTTGACACGGTGGCGACGAAATCCTACCGCCGATGGTTGAGCATGAGGCCCTTCAAGTGCCGGTTGAAGAAGTTTGCAAGTGATTGTTTATGCCGCCTAAATCGGTGGCTCGCCGCTTGCTTGGACGGGATCGGGATCAAGCTGCTGGCGTGGCGTTAGGACCAATCGATCCTTGTCGATCCGAAGACGTTCAAATCGGCTCAGCCATTTCGCCGCCTCGGGATCTTTGTAAATTTCTTTGGCCAAGTTCTTATTGGCGATCGCATCGACCATGCTTTGGGGAACCGGTTCGCCTTTCACCTCTGCATTCGATAAGGTGATGATTAAGACTCCGTTTTCAAGGGAGACATGGAAGGTCACCTTCGCGTTGAAGTAACGCCCTGATCCTCCGGGAAGGTTGTCCATTGGGACACTGATATCGCCAACCATCTGGCCATCTCGAATGGCCAAATGAACCTTGCCCTTGAGTTTCTCGTTCCTGCTGATCAGTGCGTTGATGTCGTCTGACGATAAGACCAAATCCTGAGCCTCGGTCGGCGCCGATTCAACCGTCTTCGCAAACGTCTCGAGATGAGTTTCAAGCTGCTTGATTTTCTCCGGCGCATATTGGATCGAAGGGATCAGCACCGGCTCGCTGGCGGTATACTTCTCGACTTGGTCTTTGAAGTACCAGTAGGCGCCAAGTCCCCCGCAAACCAGTGTCGCGGAGGAGAAAAAGACAAGCCCAAGACAACCGTAGATCCAGCACCCCGGTTGATGACGAGGCGGAGCGTTGGCAGACGCAGGGATCTCGGTGTCGCTCGGCTGAGACGTCATGGACACAAACGGACTCGCTCGAAAAATTCGTTGGTGCCGAACGACCTATCCCACGCACCACATTTGTTGAAACCACTCGACACGAGCAGCTCGAGTCGCGGTGTACTTCGAATCGGGTGAAAACTTCTGGTTCGACAAGAAAGAGAGAAACGCCTCGTAAGGAACTTCGGCATGCTGCGACACGACATCGACGAGTTCGCTTTCGGGCTTCCAGTCGTAAAGAATTTTTGTATCGCGTTCAAACCATTCGTCAAGATATTGTGCATTGTTTGTGCTGGTGACCACAAAATCGCATTTCTTTTTGCAAAGAAAACAAAGCATTTTGGCCGCCAATTCACGAGCTTGAGCCGTGTCCTTGGCACAAGTGGTTGAGGCAACATTCCAAATGCTGACAAATCCATCCTCGTCGACGTCTTCGGGTAACGCCTTGATATCCGATAGCGTCAGCTTACGTTCGGTGACTTCAATTTGGGCGGATTCGAGTTCGGATGCCTTATCGCTTCCTGTTTTTGTGGCGTTTGCGTCTGCCGGAGCTTCGCCCGCAGCTTCCGAAGGTTGTGTTTCAGGTTCCAAATCCGCCATCAATTTTCCTCGTACGTATCAACTTCAAACAACGCTGCCCCCCCGTGGGGTGCGCCGTATGGGAAGCCCAGCAAGCCACGCGGCCGAATGGGGGGGCCCAGCGAGCCAGACAACTTCTATTAAAGCAATAAACGGGCGATCACGCTAGAGACAGGGCAACGCGAATCGTCCTTATCGCGTGACACGATGCACTATTGCAGAGCCGTGGCGGTGAACACACCATTGCGAAAACGAGACCTTTTCGAGAGCAGAAGCCTTCGTGGCACACGTGTGTCACCACTCGTCGAATCGCCCCAGTCGGATATGATCCGCGGTGCCTGATTCCGATCTAATTTTTTCCCACTGAAACTCACCAGGAGCCGCCGTGACCACTCGCCCCGAGGGACCCCACGACGCCAAACATCAAACTGTCATCGGTCAGGAAACCCGTGATACGAATGACAAGATTGACAAGGATGCTGTATTGCAAAAGTCACTCGCTCGTGAAGCCATGCAGGACGAAGTTTCCGCCAGCGAACTAACCGACGAGATTGATCTGTCTCAGTTCGAATGGAATCTGATCGTCCGTCCCACTCGAATCGAGGATTACCCTGCACTGGTCCGCATTCAAAATAAGTGTTTCCCCGAGATGGAAACTTGGACAAGGCAGCAGATCGAGAGCCAATTGTCGAGATTTCCCGAAGGGCAATTCGTGGTCGAATGTGATGGCGAGGTGGTCGCATCGTCGAGTTCTTTGTTGGTCAATTTCGACGACAACTTGGAATGGCACAATTGGATGAAGATGGCTGACGGTGGGTTCATCCGAAGTCATGCACCAGATGGCGACACGATGTACGGCATCGAAATCATGGTTGACCCCGAATTCAGGGGAATGCGTCTGTCACGCCGGTTGTATCAAGCTCGCAAGGATCTTTGTCGGCAAAGAAATATTGCTCGCATTATCATCGGTGGCCGAATCCCTGGTTACCACAAGAACGCCGATACGATGTCGGCCCGAGAGTATGTCGAACGGGTCATCGATAAGTCGCTGTACGATCCCGTCCTGACCGCGCAGATTGCCAATGGGTTCGCCTTGCAAGGTTTGATCCCCAACTACCTGCCTTCGGATCAAGAGAGTTGCGGTTACGCGACATTCTTGGAATGGAAGAACTTGGACTACTCGGCCGTACCGAGTCGGCGCTTTCGCCGGAGTGTCGAACTGGTCCGCATTGGCGCCGTTCAGTACCAGATGCGGGCAGTCAAAGATTTTGATGAGTTCGCGAAGCAAGCTCGTTACTTTGTCGACGTTGCTGGTGACTACAAATGTGACTTCCTTTTATTCCCCGAGTTGTTCACGTTGCAATTATTGTCGTGTTTGCCGAGCCAGCGACCTGGAAGCGCGGCGCGAGCGTTGTCGGAGTTCACGCCCCAGTACTTGGAGTTGTTTGCCGAGATGGCGGTCTCTTTCGATACCAACATCATTGGAGGATCGCATTTCGTGGTTGAAGACGACACCCTCTATAACATCTCGTATTTGTTCCGTCGTGACGGGAGCATCGAAAAGCAATACAAGTTGCATATTACTCCATCGGAGCGGCGTTGGTGGGGTGTGGCGGGCGGTGACAAGGTCGAAGTGTTCCAAACCGATTGTGGTCCGATTTCCATTCAAGTTTGCTACGATTGCCAGTTTCCGGAAGTTTCGCGGATCGCAGCCGAACAGGGGGCAAACCTTGTGTTTGTGCCGTTCAATACGGACACGCAACTTGGCTACTTGCGAGTTCGCTTGTGCGCTCAAGCTCGCGCGGTTGAGAACCATTTTTATGTCGCCATTGCCGGATGCACAGGCAACTTGCCTTTCGTAGAGAACGCCGACATTCACTACGCCCAATCCGCCATCTTCACGCCTGCCGACGTGACGTTTGCTCGCGACGCGATCGGAGCCGAAGCGAACCCGAATGTAGAAATGGTCGTGATTCACGATGTCGATCTCGAACTGTTACGTCGTCATCGAGAGCAAGGTAGCGTGACCAATTGGCACGATCGTCGCCGAGATCTGTATGGTGTTCGCTACCAGACCCCTCAGGGGACTCGTGACATTTAGAACCTATCCGAAAAGGGGGCTGACCCTTTGTCGACCGACGTTTCGATTGCTCAAAAACTCGTTGTTTTCCAATGGAATCGCTGCCGATGCGCTCAGACCAAGAGAAGGTCAGACCCCGTTTCGGATAGGTTCTTAGAGGATCTTTTCCCTGACACAGTCGTTCAAGAAAACGCTGGCAGCAACCACCCGCCTGGCCTGCCGCCCGGGGACAACGCGTCGCAGTTAACAAGCATTCACCTGATAGCAGGTGCAAGCCGCGTGGGGTCGCATCCGAATGTAGCGGTTGCATCGATCAGGCGCGTCGAGGCAGATGAAAGCCTGTCTTTCTAACGTCCCTGTCACTAAAAAGCCTACAAATCTTGATCTGCATTTAAAAGGACAACGTAGGTTTTTCCTGACAGCGGACCATGTTTTTTGTATCGCGAAATCGAGGCAAGGAAAAGAATCCTCCGCAGGACTAGGGGCACCCAATGACATCCACAACCACCACCAACTCGTCGATCATCGACTACGACGAACTGATTGATCGTATGATGGGCAGCGCAGCAATGGCGAGTCGCATGTTAAAGCGATTCGTAGAGACTGCACGCGTTGACTGTGACGATCTTGAATCCACCGTGCGTTTGGGCGACAAATCAACGCTCTCCTCGCTTGCACATCGTCACAAGGGAACGGCTCGCACCATGGCGATGCCTCGGGTTGCGGAGGTCGCCGCCGAACTTGAGCGAAGAGCGCACAGCGATTCAACGTCCGAATTGCTCGGGCTCGTTGACGAGCTACGTCAATTGCATGGCGAGGTGAGCCGAATCGAAGAGATCGGACTATCGAACCTTCCCTGCAATCAAGGGCGAGAAGAATGAAAAGGCATGCGAGTCCGATTCGAATACTCGTGGTCGACGACGATCCGATTGCCGCCGAGACGTTGTGTCATGCACTCTCACAGTTCGGCTACAGCAGCACCATCGCGTTGAATGGGATCGAAGCGCTCGAGCACGTCCGCAGTGGAAAATATCGGATTGTGATTTCGGATGTTGAGATGCCACAGATGAACGGCATCGATTTGTGTCGTGAGATTCGGCAGCGTGGTTGTTGTGACTACACCTATGTGATTTTGCTAACCAGTCGCAGCGATACCGCCAGCATCGTAGAGGGACTTGATGCCGGTGCAGATGATTACATTGCAAAACCGTTTTCACCACGGGAAATGCAAATGCGCATTCGTGCTGGCGAGCGGATTTTGTTGCTTGAAAGCCGCGACTTGATGATCTTTGCGCTGGCAAAGCTCGCTGACAGTCGTGACCACGATACCGGTAGCCACCTCGATCGCATTCGTGAGTACTGTCGTGCACTGTGCCTTGAGCTTTCCACTTGGCCACAGTACCAAGACACCATCGATGGCATCTATATCCAATCGATCTATGAAACAAGTCCGCTGCACGACATTGGAAAGGTTGGGATCCCGGATCGAATTCTGTTAAAGCCCGGACGGTTGACGACGGAAGAATTCGCCATCATGACACAGCATGCCAAGATCGGTGGCGATACGCTGCAAGCGGTTGCCGAGGCTCATCCTGAGGCGGCTTTTCTTCGAATGGCCTACGAAATTGCGATGTCGCACCACGAGCGATGGGATGGAACCGGCTACCCCAATGGGCTTGCCGGCGAAGCGATTCCGTTGAGCGGGCGCGTTGTTGCAATCGCGGATGTCTACGATGCGCTAACAAGCCCGCGTGTCTACAAGCCGGCATACAGCCACCACACAGCCGTGCAAATCATCTCCGACGGTTCGGGTTCTCACTTTGATCCGAACTTGGTTCAAGCCTTCTTGAAACTTGAGTCCGAGTTTCGAGCAATCAAACGCCGGATGAACGATGCTCCTGAAAACGAGGATTCCGAGTTTTTGCCGATGAGTCAGTGCAATGACGCGATGCGATCATCACCGCAACCGAATGCCACGGCTTGTACTTAACGCGCCACCTGCGTGCAGGTGGCGGCGGCCCTTTGCTTGCCGTCAAACGGTTTACCGTTTCGTCATTTCCATGATCACGACATTCTCGTTGCTCTCGGCAAAAATCCGTACCTCTTCGACCAGCGACTGATCAAGGTCGTCGGCCAGAACCATCATTTCGCCACGACTGCGGTAGATCAGGTGCCAATCCATGAACATCTCCATGTAGCCAACGTCACGGATTCCTGGCAAGAAGTTTGCAATCACGAGCTGACCTCCTGGACGCAGATGTTTGAAGAGATTCGCTGTTAACCTCTTCGCCGTCGAGTCCGCGAGATAATCGTACAGGCCTGTTGTGTAGATCAAGTCAAACATCCCGAGATCGAGTCGCCCGGTCAGCATACGCCGAATATTGGCAACGACCGGTTCCACACCAAACCGTCCGTAACACTGACGGATCTCTTCCAAACTCTGGGCATCAGCGTCCATGGCGACAAATCGCTCGAAGCGATTTCGTCGCACAGCCGATGAAAGGCTCGCTTCCCGAAGATGACCTGCGGCGACCGCAAGGACATGTTGATCCGAACGAAGTCGTCCTGCTTGATCAAGCCATTCGGCGATGTAGCAACGCCGTTCACGCACCCCTGCGGATGCCGGGGCACCTGTGGTGTATTGATAGATGGCCGAACCGAGCGCCGAGGCTTTCGGTTGTTTCCAACCTTCTTGACGTCCATAGATATAGTCCATCATCACGGCGTCCCCGGCATAGCCGCGTGGCTTGTGAAATGCGCGAGACGTAAAGGGGTCCTGGTGGATGAGTGTGCATACCGGATGGGATCGTCCCGCTTCGATCATTGCCTTCCACTGCTCCACGGAAGCGTTCTCTCGCAATCCGCGGAGCCCGCGAAACAGTTGATCCACTGCATCCTCGATGACGCTCACCCTCGATTCGGGTGACCGGAATACCGAATCGACTTGATCAAGTAGTGAGTCAAGAGGTTCATCGTGGGAAGGACGTTCAATCTGCTGTTGGCGATGGTAGACCTGCTGACCTCTTGCTGAAAGTGCCAGACGATCGGGTGTCACTATGCTCATCTTTGGTTGCCCCCGCGACCCTAGTGAAAGTGGATAGGTGTTCTGTACGTGCTGAGGGAACGCCACGTCGGGCGATCCCCTAATCAGTCACGGCAATATCTCCTTACAAACGAAGTTGTCAAGCGCGAACGATCGCCATCAAACGCGTAGGACGCGCACAACACGAAGGCCATAGAACGATCTCGAGAAGCAGAACGGCAACTTCCAGATCTTGATGCGTCCTTGGGTGCAAGTCAGAGCCATGCGAATCGTTTCAATTGTCATAACTCTCTCTGGAAACGTTCGAATTTCGATTTTTCTGAATCGTTTTCACGTGATGGCACGCACCAGACACTCTGCAGCAGGAGGTCTGGACCCGTCAAGATATTTTTGAAAAATGTCTGCGGTTTGTGAGTAGCGGCGCTCGACGTGATTTTGTGAGCTAAGTTTCGAAAGGGTACGAGGGGAAACGTTTCTGTCAGGGCAAGAACACGATGATGCAGGTCGCGGCGACTTTTCCTGAACTTCGTGGTTATGTTCCAGCGTCAGAGCTCCAATTCGCTGGACCGATCGCGACTTGCCGCGTGCAATCCAGTTCGTCTTCGGGTCTCTACACCGCAGAGTGGCTCGACGAGTCACGTACGTCGCCCGAGTTGTTCGCCTTGGTTCGCAAACAATGGCGCAACAATGCGAAGCATCAACCGAAAGGTAGCCTGCGTCAGCACTTACTGGTCGACGACGACGGTGTGCTGGCCCGCGTGGTTGCCTTGCCCACGGGGCAGCCGCTTCGTGATTGGCTTCTTGAACGTCGCTACAGCCTTTCCGAGGCATTGGCTACCGCGATCGAGGTTTCGGAGTGCTTGGTGCAGTGGCATGCGATGTCGCTTGTTCACGGTTGGTTGAACAGCCATTGTCTGTATCGCAGCGACGACGGTTTGATTGAGATTCAAGACGCTTCGCTAAGCAACCTTCATGCGGAAGACGACTTCTTAACCCTCGAACTTGCGGATCTAGCCTTTCTATCACCGGAATCGAGCGGATCGTTGGCACGGGAAATCCGCTCTGCTTCGGATTTGTATTCTGTCGGAGTGCTGCTGTTTACCATGATCGCGGGTCGATTGCCAATCGAGGCATCGAATGCAAGCGACTATCTCAATCGTCAATTGTGTGATGAGGCTCCTCGGCTACGAGAATTGGGGCTTGATGTCCCCAAACCGTTGGACGACCTGGTCAGCCGCTTGTTGCAGCGAGATCCTCGCGACCGCTATCAAACAGCCACTGCATTACGGTACGACCTCGATTGGATCGCACAGTGCGATACGCCGAACGGCCGGAGCACTCGATTCGCTATCGGGACACAGGACGTTCGGCAAGCCATGACGGAACCGGCCTTGGTGGGCCGTGAGTCGGATTTGGCAGGAGCTCAGCGATCCATGGAAACCGCATGTTCGGGAGAATTCCAGCTTCAGATCGTCACGGGATCCGAGCCCAGTTGTCGGCGCAGCTTTGTGGATGAGATCGAGCGGATTGCGACTTCCCGCTCGATGATTGTTCTCCGTAGCGGTACCACAACCACGACCAACCCGAAGCCACTTCAGTCGATTGAACGGGTGCTCGCAACGATTGCCCAACTTTGCGCAGGCGATGCTTCGTTGTCATCACGGCTTTCCCTTGCCACGACCGAACACGCAGCAACGCTAGCGGAATTATTGCCTGACCTCGCTTCGCTTTGGCCCACTGCCGATCAGGTGACAGGGCCCGATGCCTACGGGAGTCAACGAGCACAAATCGCCCTGGAAGAGCTCTTTGCCGCTTTGGCGCATGAGCGAGGTGGCGTCACGATTCTATTCGACGACCTCGATTCAGCGGACGTTTTAACGCGAAACGTGGTCCGCTCTCTGATCGAGCGGGCAGAACAGGAATCGGGAAACTCATTGTTCTTAATGATCACGTGTGATTCAACCGCTTCGTTGCCTTACACTCAGAACCATTCGGTTCGCTACTTAGCGCCGCTGACCGATGAAGCCATGCGGTTGCATCTTGAATCCTCCGCTGGCAAGCTTGATGATTCGATCAAACACTCGATCGTTGAAGTGGCTGGCGGCAGTCCCACCCGAGCTTCCGCAATGCTGCGACGGATGATGGATTCCAAAGCGATCCGACCCACCGACGAGGGATGGGTGGCGGAGGGATTGCTGATCGACGCGTTACGAGTGGATGAATCCTTCGCTGAGTTGTTGGAACGCCAGGTTTCCGAACTGTCAAGCCGAGAAGTGAAGGTGATGGCAACGGCTGCGGTTGTTGGCGTTCGATTCGAAATGGGGGTGCTCGCGAATGTTGCAGGCGTGCGATACGCGGACGCATTGGAAGTCGTTACCGACGCATTGAGCCGACGATTGTTGTGGCGAGATGCACAGGCGGGCTGGCTTCGTTTTGCCAACGATCAGATTCACCAACAACTCTACATGAGTCTTGATTCATCGCAGCGTCAGTTGCTGCATCAGCAAACCGCGTTGTATCAGGAAAAGCAAGATCCAACCAACGTTTTCGATTTGGCCTTCCACTATGATGCCGCGGGAATTGGCAGTGCGGCCTTGAAGTACGCACTCGAGGCAGCGCAAAATGCTCGCCAGCGTCACTCACTGAGCGTTGCCGAAGACCAATTGACCATCGCCAAGCGGTGGGTGTCGCGCCACGATTTGGCGACGGGTCTATTGATCTCCGAAGGGCTTGGTGAGATCCATTTGTTGACCGGACGCTACACCACGGCCGCGGTGTTCTTGGCTGAGGCTTTGGCGTTGGCTCAGACACCGCTCGAAAAATCGCGCGTACGGCAGCAAATCGGCGAAGTTGCGTTCAAACGCGGTCGTTTCGTCGATGCAGCAACGGAGTACGAACAGGCGTTGGTGACGACCGGCATTCACCTCCCCAGCAACGTCGTGACGATGTTGGTGTGTTTGTTGTTTCAAGTCGTCCGCCAGGTCATGCACGCAGCGTTACCCCGCGTTTTGGTCGCACGTTTGGGCCCACCGTCGGAACTCGAACGACTGCGATTGCAACTGCTTAGCCGCCTTTCGCGAGTGTATTGGTTTAGCCGACATCGACTATGGACGCTTGGGAACCATCTCCATTCCCTCAACGAAGCGGAACGATACGCTCCCTCGGAGACCCTGGCCGCCATTTATAGCGAACACGGCCCGGTCATGAGTTTGCTGCGTTGGTTCTCTCGGGCCGACCAATACATCGAAAGGTCGCTCCAAATCCGTCGTGATCGAGGTGATGTTTGGGGACAGGGCCAGTCTCGGCATTACCAATGCGTCGTCAAGCTCGCCGCGTGCCAATTTCAAGAGGCGATTGATACGTCCAGCACCGCGGTGGAACTGCTGCGTCAAACGGGTGACTTCTGGGAAATGAACATGGCTCGCTACCAGGCGGCCAATGCGCAGTATCGCATCGGGGATCTGTTAGGCGCAGTCGAAACCGCGTCTAAAATGTACCACTCTGGCCAGGAGATTGGGGATGTGCAAGCGACAGGGATTAGCTTGGACGTTTGGGCTCGCAGTTCGCCATCGACACTGCCCTTGGAATTGGTCAAACATGAGGCGGCTTTAAATCGGCTTGATGCCCAGAGCCACGCTCAAACGCAATTGGCTTACGCAGTTGTACTGCTTCACCATCACCGCACGAATGATGCCGTTGAAGTTTTGCAAGAAGCGATCGAGCGATGTCGCCTTGCGGGACACCTTAACACTTACATCAGCCCTGCTTACGCTTGGCTGGCAACCGCAATGCGACAGCGTTTCGAGGAAACCGATCGCCGCGACGGACGACGTTTACAGCGTCGGTTCAAAGCAGCACGCCGTGCGGCGCGACAGGCCTACCGGATCTCAAAAGCCTACCCGGCCGATCGGGCTCATTGCCTTCGTGAGATCGCGCTGTTGGATGCAATGCAAGGTAAGACCGATCGGTCGATACGACATCTGCACCGTAGTTTGGCGGTCGCAATCGAATTCAACCAGCTCGTTGAGCAACGTGATACGCTGCAAATACTTGCTGATTTGTATCAACATGAACCGGAACGCTTGGGTTCGTTTCCGAAGCTTCAGCGGGCCCGTTTGGATCATCTGAACGAATGCATTCAAGAGGTGCATCGCCCCTTGACCGAGAGCGTCAGCATTCCCGTCAACCTGTCCTTGGCGGATCGTTTTGTCACGTTGCTTCAATCCGGTCGCCGAATCGCCCAGGCATTAACAGCCAACGGAGTCTATTTACAAACCAGCGATTCGGCTCGCCGTTTGCTGCGAGCTCAACACGTTGACATCGCTCTAATTCGTCGCCATCAAACAGATGTGCAGTTTTGTTGTTGGAGTGAAGCAAGACTTGACGCGAATGGCCAATGCCGAATCGATGCCAATGGGGCATTGCTACAAACGGCGTTTGATCAAGGTCACGCGGTCTGCCATGCCGAGCAGCGGCCCAGGGGATGTACGTCAAGCGGCAGCGCGCTCGCAGCTCCGATTGTTTTTCGTGGTGAGATTGTCGCAATGATGCTCGTTTCGCATACCGAGCTTCAAGATCTGTTCGGTAACGATGAATTGCGAATCGCTGAGTTTGTCACGACGTTGGCGGGTGCAGCCTTGGAGAACGCGGATGGGTTCAAACAGTTGCAGCAAATGAACGATACCCTGGAGCAACGTGTTTTTGAACGCACTCAGGCTGCAGAAGAGCGGGCAATACAGCTAGCAGAACGAAACGATCAGCTGCGAGAAATCGAAGGACAACTTCGCGAGGCGATTAAAGCAGCCAATGCTGCCAATGAAGCAAAGAGCCGATTCTTGGCGACCATGAGTCACGAAATTCGTACCCCGCTCAATGGAATCTTGGGGATGACGCGTCTCGCACAACAAACCTCTCAAGATCCACGTCAAACCAACTACCTGGACACCGTTCACGAAAGCGGCCAATCGTTGCTAACCCTGATCAACGACTTGCTTGACTTCTCGAAACTTGAAGCAGGCAAAATGGAGCTCGAGCAGATTCCCTTTGGCTTGGATCCGTTGGCAGGTGAGATTAGTCGATTGATGGCTGCATCGGCTTGGCAAAAAGGGGTTGAACTGATCTGTGACGTGGCTTCGGATGTCCCCGATGTCGTAATGGGGGATCCCTCACGACTTCGACAAATTATCGTCAATCTGATTGGCAACGCGATCAAGTTTACCGATAACGGCTTCGTTGCCTTTCGCATTCAATCGCGTCCGGTTGCCGATTTGTCGGTGATGATTTCCATCGAGGTCCAGGACAGCGGTGTGGGGATTCCCGCCGACAAGCAGGCCAAGGTGTTTGAATCGTTCTCGCAGGCCGATAGTAGTACCACCAGGCGTTATGGTGGCACCGGATTGGGGCTGGCGATTTGTCGAGAGTTAGCGGAAATGATGGGGGGATCGATTGAGCTCAGTAGCGCCGTCGGTTTGGGCAGTACCTTCACCGTGATGATTCCGATGCAAATCGCAGATCCGCAAACGATTCAGGAATTCGCTGCGGGTCAAGCGACGGAGGACAACGCGCTCGTCGGGATTGTTAACCCTGGAAAACCAGCATCGCCTTTGACCTTCGGAATCGAAGCCTCGGCGCGCGAATCACGTGCCACACGCATCCTCGTCGCTGAGGACGGCATCATCAATCAAGAAGTGATCGTCGGTATCCTCGAAATGGAAGGCTATGAGGTGGTCGTCGCAAACGATGGCGAACAGGCGGTTCAGCTCGCGTCATCCGGAACGTACGACCTTTGTCTGATGGACGTCGACATGCCCAAAATGGACGGCATTGATGCGACCAAGGCGATCCGAAAATTGCCGAGTGAATCGAGCCGGTTGCTTCCGATCATCGCTATGACGGCCCATAGCGGCGCTCAAATCTGGCAGGATTGCAGCAAGGCAGGAATGGACGGGCATCTCCCCAAACCCATTGAACCCGACACGCTGTTTGAGACGATTGCTCATTTCGCTGGAAAAACAACCCATGCGTCGTTATCCGCGGAGAGACATTCCAAAAGGATCACCGAATTCTCGACTACTGCTTTTCAAACTCTTGCAATTCCGCGTCACGGATCTGACGAATGATCACTTCAAAGCGGTCTTCGTTCGGCATATCATTCCTTGCGTCGCGCGCTTGAACCAACGCTTCATCACGATTTCCTTGAGCTCGCAATCGGCCGATCAACTTGATCCTTAAGCGAACATCGTTGGGTTTGAATTCGATGGCCTTTTTATAGCTCTCGAAAGCCTCGGTGTACTTTTCGAGGACGTAAGCGGTATCGCCAGCGAGTTCTTCGCAAGCAGCACGTTCGGCAACGGTTTGGCATTGATCGCAGGCGAGTTCTCCGAACGCCGTTTCTAAGAAGCCTAAGTCCGGTGAAGGCCGCGAAATATAAAATCTCGCCGCGTTTCGGTAATTGACGGCGCTCGGTGGCACAATCTCAGCTGCCGACAAATCGGGGTGGGATTGAATCACATTCAAAATGCTATTGGTGCTCGACGGACGACGTTTCAAGACGGTTCGGAAGCACTCCGCAGCGATCTCGCGTTCATTGCTGTCGAGTGCCAAACTTCCGATCTTCTGCATCGCGGGAGTGTTGGTCTTATAAAGCGATTGCAGTTGCTTAAGCAAGGCCTTGGTACGTTCTCGATCCTCATCGACAAAATCGAGGTAAAGGCTCGACGAACGTGCCTCGCGTGACAGCGGCCTCGATAATAGCTCCGATTTTGCGTTTTGGAGTGCCATGACGTAGTGGGTTGACGTGACAGGATTCGTCGGGGAGGGCTCCATCGTTTGCGTATCGGTGGTTGATGGAATCTGGGTGCTTTCGGAAGTTGTCGAAATCGCTGGCTGCGTCTTGAGCCAAGACTGTCGGCGAATCAACGGTGAGGTTTGGCGATACAGCTCCTGGATCTGTTCAATGCTCTTGGGATTGGAATTGGCGACTTCGTCGTAACGACCGATGCGGTGATGAAGGTCCGACAGAGCCCGGTAAGCTTCGGGAGCCCCGGTCTGATCCGCAATCTTCTCAAGCTGTCCGGTGAGGGTTTCGAGCTCCTCGGCTTCAACCGAGTTGTCATTCAACGCAAAACGAGCTTGACGAGCGAGCGCATCGACCTTCGCATCGGCACCCAAAACCGAGATCGCCCAGACCGCCGGTACGATTGCAACCGCAGCGACGCCCGCTGACACCGCGACCGTGCGGGGAGTTTGAAAACGAACCCGTGGAGGCTGCTCCGCCGCGGCAAGGGCTTGCTCACGATCCTCATCCTCATAAGCAGCCTCGTCCCTATAGGCAGCATCATCCTCGTATGCCTCCAAATCATCCAATCGCTCATCTTCTTCGGTCATGTGACTGGCGAGCAGGAAACGACGGCTGGCGACGATGGGAAAGAAAACGCAGCAGGCAATCAGATTGGCCGGGATGATCAATCCAAAGTCGAAAAACTGGGAAACCACCAGCGCAGCAAGGATGTACCAACCGGCAACCCGCAGGCCGTGGTCGACTGGGTCCGGTGATTCCTTCAATCGATGAAGTGAGATCACGAGCCCGACCAAAATCGCGATCGTTAGGAGGATGCCCACGATCCCTTGTTCGGTCAACATTTCGAGGTAAAGGTTGTCGGCATGGTAAAACCATGCCTCTGCACTGCGATCCAGATAAGGCAGGTGAGCGTCGGCGTAGGTGCCTAATCCGCTGCCCATTGGCAAATAGGCCTTCGCTGCTGTGAAACCGTCCGTCCAATGGGGAATGCGACCATCGTGTAGCAACGTCGAGTTGTCACGATTGACAAACAGCTCCAGACGTTGAATCGATTTGAGATCCAGATTCAAGGGAACGAGCAATAAAACCGTCGCAATCGTGACGACCCCGAGAATAACGGGAATGCTGAGCAATCCTCGTCGTGCCCGGATCCAACCAAACGCCAACAGAAAACCGAACAATGCCGCAACCAGCCCTCCCCGCGACCCGCACACCAACAATGCCGCGGTGCACAGCACCAAGCTTCCCAGCGCGATGCTGCTGTCACGGTCGCTCACCAGCGAGATCAAGTCATTGACCTCAAAATGTTCATCATCCACTTCTTGACCAATCAGTGCAGATAAACGCCAAGCCAAAAGTCCTAAACTGGTGCCAACGCCAATGTTCATCAGCAAGGCAGCATTGTTACGGCAAACGAAGCCTGCGAAGGGAGACCCGTAGCGAACCACATCCATCCCTAATGCATCCGCGTCGGGAACGACCATTCTGAAAATACCAAGTCCGGCGTGGATCGCAGCACCGGCTGCTAATCCGACGAGAACCGTCGCCAAGCGAGCGCGAGTTTGGAACACCGTCCCCGAAGTCCATGCCAACGTCGCCAGCATCAATAACACGGCAACTCCGTGCCGACTATTCCACGGATCGATTGAAATCGGATGCATCGATTCGGTGGCGGCCGAGCCGACGATCGGAATAATCCAAGTCGTGTAGGCCTCTGCCGATCCGGAACTCAGCAGCGACTGGATCGACGCAGGAAGCGGTAGCGTTTGAAACCAAGCGAATCCGGCCCAACCCACAAGAATACAGAAAAACCAATGAAAACCAGGGTTTCCTTGGTTTTCACGATCGTTCAGGGCCGGCAAAGCGAACAAGGCTGCGACGAAAATCGCGATGGCCGCAGCCCATTGGGTCCATTTCAGGACTCCCGCATAATCGAGCGCGACCAAACATGGCAAAGACGTCAGGATCGCTGCGGAGACCCAAATCGAGATCGTTCGCAGCTTGATGAGTGAATCTTGCATAGGTAGAGAGGTTCTCGTCGCAAAACGGGACGACGGCATGTTGGATTGGAGGCAGAAAAGCGGATCAGGTGAACGGGCGTTTTGAACGCCATTGTAAAGCGAATGGACCCACTCGCTCCCAAAAAGTTCCCAATAAAACGATTCTCCGCATTAAGACTTACTGATTCAACGGTTTTTTCTGAATGGTCTAGCGTAACGGGTTCCGGACGACCGAACGATTTCGAAAACGACTGTGTTTTGTCACGCCGCTCTCCTCGCGTTCACTGGCCCTAAGCATGTCTTCCATTCCTTCCGCAGTCGCCAACGTTCTTCAGGCTCGAAGTGACGCCCTCGGGCAAAAAGTGCAGATCGCATGTCTTGCGAAGCAGCTTGACGCTCAAAAGCAATCAGGCGATGCAATCAACGCGATGCTTGAGCAGTCGAAGCAACTCCAGTCACAGCTCGCCCAAGGACACGTCGACGTCAAAGCGTAGTGGTAGGGTGCAGGGAGGAGTGCATCGCTACTAGGGTCGTGGCGCCGCAGCAGCGAGCGTTTCTAAATCGTCTCGGCCAACCCTGGCACAAAAATCGCCAAGTGACTCGTCGGGTTCACGGTTCGCTTTGAACGCCGCAAAGATTGCGATCAGCTCATCGACCACGACGTCGTCGGCAACCAGATCCTTGTAGACATAGGCCAAACGGTTGCCAAGCCATCCGCCGCCCACAAAAAGCGTGTACTTGTCCTTTGCTTTGCCGACAAGCGCCAAGTCTGCGTTGTACGGCCGTGCGCAGCCGTTGGGGCATCCCGTCATTCGCAGCGTAAAACGTTCCTTATCGAGCCCGAGTTTCGCGAGTGGTTGCTCGAGTTTGTCGATGATCGTTGGCAATCGTCGCTCGCTTTCGGTGATCGCCAATCCGCATGTCGGCAAAGCAACACAAGCGATCGACCAGCGGCGCACGGTGCTGGTTTGCTCGGTCGTGGGCGTGTGATGCTGTTGGATCAGCGAAATCAGCTTGTCTTTGTCGCGTTCCTCAATATCGGTCACGATGATGCTTTGATGACCGGTCATACGAAGTTCCGTCTTGAACTCATTACAGATCGCTCGCAGAGCCGCTTTGAGCTGATGGTTTTCGTTGTCGTACAAACGCCCATTTTCGATATTGAGGCCGTACGACCATTTACCGTCACCCTGTTCTTGCCAACCCATGTGATCGTCAAATCCGGTCACCTCGTCTTCGGTGCAATCGGCAAGGGGCTGGCCAAAATACTCTTCCACCGCACGACGGAATTTTTCGATACCCCAATTCGCAATCAAATACTTCATCCGGGCGACCTTACGATCTTCGCGATTGCCATAATCTCGCTGCACCTTCAAAACGGCCTTGGCGACCTCGATGGCCTGGTCCGGTTTCGCAAATGCCATCCGTTTGGCGAGCGCAGGAAACGTCTTTTTGGCCGAGGGAGTGGTCCCCATTCCCCCACCGACCAACACGTTGTAGCCGATGATTTTGTGATCGCGAACCACTGCCAAAAAGCCGAGGTCTTGTGTGTAAATGTCGATGCAATTGTCTTCCGGCAACGCGATGCCGACCTTGAATTTACGCGGCAAGTAGCGTGGCCCATAAAGGGGTTCGACCGCGGGGCCGCCGCCTTCCAGCGTTTTTTCCCCTGTTTCGGGATCTGCAACCCAAAGCTCGTGATACGCCGGCGTTTGGGGAGCCAGGGCAACGGTCAGATCGTCGGTTAGTTTTTCAAGCTCGGCATGGACGCTGCCCGTGCGTTTCGCGGGACAGCACATGATGTTTCGGTTGACGTCACCACAAGCCGCCAACGTGGAGAGCTGAACGTGGTTGATCCGCTGGATTGCCGCGTGAAGGTCCTGTTTCTTGATGCAGTGCAGTTGCAACGTTTGACGAGTTGTGATTTTTAGCGTCGCGTTGCCAAGTTCGTCGCACAGATCCAATTGAGCCAACAACTGATCCGAAGTGATTCGGCCGCCCGGAATCCGACAGCGAACCATCATCGAATACTCCTTTCCGCCACCGGTCTTTTTCGCGGTTGCCCGTGCGTCGCGGTCGTCTTGCTGGTACGTTCCGTGGAACTTCAGCAGTTGCAGGTTGCCTTTGTTGAATTGATCGGTCGACTCGGCCAACTCCTGCTGGATCGTCCCTCGCAGAAAGTTGCTTTCTTCCTTGAGGGCTTCGTTGGCGTGCAGTTTTGGGGTATCGGTAGACATCGAGACACAAACTCTATGTGATTTGGTGTAGCGTAATTTGATAGGATTTCGAGGGTCGCTTGGCTTAACGATTTCTTGCCCCCGGTCACCTCGAGGCTGACGTTTACTATAACGAGAGAGCGGAAATGCCACTATGGCGTTCACAAATGTCGTCAAACCCACCGATGAATGCCCAAATACGGAGCCGAAATGACCGCGGAAATACTGGATGGAAAACGAATCGCTGCCGAAATTCGAGCGGAAGTGGCTGAGGAGGTCGAAAAGACTCGTTTTGCGCTCAAACGTCCTTTTCACCCCTGCCTCGTCGCTGTCCTGGTCGGCGAAGATCCGGCCAGCCAGGTGTACGTCCGCAACAAGCAGCGGGCTTGTGAAAAGGCTGGGATCGAGGGCCGAACCCACCGCTTACCGGTCGACGCGACCCAGCAGCAGTTGATGGATTTGGTCCAGCAATTGAACGAGGATCCTTCCGTCCACGGCATCTTGGTGCAGCTGCCGCTTCCCAAAACCGGTGGCGGAGACTCTGGCTTCGACGAACGAGCGGTACTCGACGCGATCGATCCGCTCAAAGACGTCGATGCCTTTTCACCGGTGAATGTCGGGCTGCTGATGCAAGGCCGAGCCCGTTTTCTACCCTGTACACCGCACGGGATCGTCCAACTGCTGCATCGCAGTCAGATCTCGGTCGCGGGGAAGCACGTGGTGGTCGTTGGCCGAAGCGATATTGTGGGTAAGCCGATGGCCATGATGTTGGCCCAGCGCAACAGCAGCTGTGGCCGTGACGTGGCTAACGCAACGGTGACGATTGCTCACAGTCGCACGGAGGATCTCGGCGCGATGTGCCGCTCGGCGGATTGTTTGATCGCAGCCGTCGGAGTACCGGAAATGATCCAAGGCGATATGATCAAGCCCGGCGCGGTTGTGATCGACGTTGGAATCAATCGCGTTGACGGTCGACTGGTCGGAGATGTCGCTTTCGAGCAAGCCAAGCAAGTCGCGTCCGCGATCACGCCGGTTCCTGGCGGTGTCGGTCCGCTGACGATCGCGATGCTGTTGCACAATACGGTGCTCGCAGCAAAGCTGCAGCTCCCTTCGACACTCCCCTGACCGCACAGTTTGCCGATTGATTCCTGCTCTGCGATTCGCGTCGCAGGCCTTTTACTTGTGAGAGCCGTTCTGATGGAAATACTTGGTGGCCCCCTTTTCGGTGTTGCCGGCGCTGGTGAATCTCATGGTCCCGCGGTGACGACGATTGTGTTCGGTTGCCCTCCCGGTCAATACCTCCGTCGCACCGATGTGCAGCCTTTTCTCGATCGTCGTCGACCAGGCGGAAATCGCCATGGAACGCCTCGTAACGAAAAGGATAAAGTTGTTTTCTTGTCGGGGATCTATCAAGACGACACCACTCGATTGCTCAACGGAGCAACCGTGACCGTCAACGTGGATGGAGCAACCTTTGAAAGTGAAGGCTTCGAAGAAGGCTACACGACGGGTGAGCCGATCGCTGCGATTGTGCTTTCAACCTCCAAAAAGTCGGCTGACTACACCCAGTTCACCGGGCCGACCGGAGAGGTCCGTCCAGGACACACCGATCTTGTAAAATACCATCAATCCGGTGGCTTTGTAGACATTCGTGGCGGGGGACGATCGAGTTACCGAGTCACGATTTCCGATGTCGTGGGGGGATCGATTGCCCGCATTGTCTTGGCGCAGAATTTTGGAACAGCGATTCTGTCGTCAATTTCACAAGTCGGTTCCTTGATGGCGAAACAAAGTCTTGCGTCGCGAGTCGCGGACTTGATGAAAGGTAACGTTAGCGTGCCGATCGAGCGAACCGAAATCGCATCCATCGAAAACATGCTGGCCGCTGCCACTATCCAATCGATCGACGCCGAATTTGCCGACGAAGCGGCTGAATTGATCAAACAGACGCGGATCAAGGGCGATTCCGTGGGAGCGATGGTTGAGGTGGTTGCCGTCAATGTGCCGCCGCTACTCGGTGATCCGCTTTACGAAAGCTTGAAGCTTCGGTTGATGGGATCGCTGGGTGGGATCAACGCGGCAGAATCGGTTGAAGTCGGTGCAGGGCGAGACGTGGTCGCCCGATTTGGAAGCGAAAACAATGACCCCATCCGCAGTCGCGGGTACACGCGTAACAGCCACGGCGGAATGATTGGCGGGATCACGACCGGCATGCCGCTGGTGATGCGAGTCGGATTTAAACCGACGTCGACGATCAATTTGCCACAAAAGTCCGTTCGAAAGAACCTGGAAGAAATTGACTTCGAGCTCGACAAAGGACGTCATGACCCCTGCGTCGGCGTCCGAGCGGGTGTCACGATCGAATCCCGCGTCGCCATCGAACTGCTCAACGCGGCTCGGATGCACCAATCCCGTCATCTGCCGCCGAACCTATCGAAGCTGTTCTAGCAAGGGTTGTGCTTAGGCATCTTCTTCGGCAGCAGCACTTTGGCTGCCGGCGTTCGTTTCGGCAACTCTTGCTTCGATCTTCTTTTCGAGTCCCTTGAGTCGGAACGCGAGGGTCGCCATTGCGATTCCGACCACGATTGCCGCGATCCCCAACACGCGAACCATCACCATCCCGAAAAAGAACGGAGACATCAGCAGCAAGACACCAAACACGATCGATAAAATACCGCCGAGGATAAAACCAAAGTCTCCTTCGATTTCCTTGTGGTCGCGAATCGTGGAGATGATTTCCATCACGCCAGTGAAAATCGCGGAGAAGGCAATCAAGTACATGATCGTCATCGCCGTCAAACCGGCAACGATGACGGGGTTTGCGAATACAAAAATCCCGATCACGATGGCGACCAAACCGCGGATGATGATCCAGCCCCGCGAAGGGACTTCACCCGTGATCCCAGCGATGACGGCAATGACACCGTCGAGAATCAGAAAGAAGCCCAGCACTTGTGCGAGCGCGGCGATCGTCATGCCTGGACTCAAGAACGCATACAGACCGAGAAGGATTAGGAAGATGCCACGAAGCAGTGGTAACCACCAGATCTTACTTAATGCTCGAAAAATCTCCGGCTTATGCAGAGTTTGGGGTGAGTCGGTCATTGCGGGACGCCTTTCAAAAACAAAACTTGTCGGTCGAGAATCTCAACACCGAGAACACCAGCGTGGTGTCTCCGTTAGCTTAACACCAAACGGCGTCGATGGGTGTACTGAACAAAACCCATCGCCCGCTAGCGGAATTGATAGGCCGGGTTACGGATGTCAAAATCGAGATTCGTCATGCCCTCATTCACTTTGACGTCCAAATACGTGTATTCCTCTTCAAGAACGGGATCGCCACCCGCCGTGGTCGGCCATGACCACGACTCATAACGGATCGGCATCCTCTGTTCGTTGTCGAAGTACACTCGCGCCGTGTAGAACTCGAAGTGAGGTCGCTTGACGGGATGAACCACCTGCAACATGGTGCAGGCGATGTCCTTGATCTTTGCGTTGGGATAAAACTGAACTTCACACTCGCCGTACTGCCGTTCACGCTGGCCGGTTTCGATCAGTTTGACCAGTAAATTCTCGATCCCGATGTCGGTGATCGGATGCCGCTGACCACGCATTGCCAAATAGCCATTCGGGTCCAGGTTGACGTTGATCATGCCTTTCAGGCCTGATTCGTGAGCGACCATCCTGCCCTCGTTTTGGCCTTCGACCCAAATCACTTCTCGCCCTGCGACGGCATCCGGTTTGAGAAAGTTGAGGTAGACCGACAAGGGAGTCGTGATTTGGCCACCGTCGACCTTGCGATTTCGGATCTTCACTTGGGCATACTGGAGCTCCGGCAATACACCATCAACGCGGCACCGCTTGACGAACAAGGCACGGTAATCGCGAACATCAGCCCGAACGTGCTGGAGGCTCGCTTCCGCCATTTCCAGAGCGGGATCGAGCGGATGCTCGGTGTTGGATTGCAGACGATTGACGCTGGAAACCGTCGTGGCCTGCTGCGCTGAAATGGGGGAAAACGAAGTGTCGAACAGGAACATCATCACAAAGATGAAACAAAACGAGCGTGTTGATTGAATCATGCGCGATCTCTTTGACGAAAGAAGAGGAATGGCTCGGCGCGAAGGTAGAGAATTCGAACGCAAGTTTCCAGAGCGATTTGGTCCAGATTGGCGTTGCCCCCTGCTTGTCTAGCTCCTAGCATTCCGCAAGGCGCTGTTTCACAACTTATCAAGCCTCGCGTACCAATCGGCGTCGCGCATCCGGAGCGGTCCAGCGGATGTGTTGACTCGATTGGCTCGTGTTTTGCATATTCGGGATCGATTATGTACCGTCAGCATCAAGCCCCCCCAGAAATCGCCGGCACCGTCGAGCCAGGTTTCGAGAGCGTTCGAGTCGAATTTGAACGTAATTTTCGCGATCGTGGTGAACGCGGCGCCGCCTGTACGTTGTTTCATCAAGGCAGGAAGGTCGTCCATTTATGGGGTGGCCAACAGTGTGCCGAGGGCGGACACCCCTGGACTCCCGAGACCTTGACACTGTGCTTCTCTGTCACAAAAGGTATGGCGGCTGCAGCCATGGCGGTCGCACACAGCCAGGGGCTGTTCGATTTAGAAACCCCGGTTGCTGAGCATTGGCCAGATTTTGCCCAGGCGAACAAGCATCGAATTACGATTCGCCAATTGTTGGCCCATCAAGCGGGCTTGATCACCACAGGCCGTCCGCTTTCGACCGAGGAGTTATCCGATCACGACGCGATGGCCGAAATCATCGCGGCCCAAAGCCCCCAGTGGGATCCTGGAACACGGCATGGGTATCACACACTGACGCTCGGTTGGTATCAAAACGAACTGTTGCGTCGAGTCGATCCACAAGGCCGTAGCCTCGGAGTCTACTTTCAAGACGAAGTGGCCACGCCGCTTGGCGTCGAGTTCTACATCGGGCTTCCCGAGGACATTTCGCCCAACCGAGTGAGCACGATCAAGGGGTTCCACCGCCTTGAAATGCTCGGGCATCTGAACGAGTTACCACCGATGATGGTGTTGTCGGGGATTTGGCCGGGATCCTTGGTTTCGAAATCCATACGGACCCTGCGGCTGCAAAATCCCGCTGACATGAGTGGCCCCGAGTACCGAGGGCTCGAAATCCCTTCGGCCAATGGGATTGGAACGGCCTCGGCCGTAGCCAAAATCTATGACTGCTTGGCACGTGGCGGCAAGGAACTCGGCATCAAGGGATCGACGTGGCACGAGTTGGTCGCCCCGGCAATTTCGCCGCGAGACGGACTGTACGATGCGATTTTGAAGATCGACACGCGTTACCATTTCGGCTTTTCACGGCCGAGCCGTGGCTTCCAATTTGGCAGCGATCACCGCGCGTTTGGATGTCCTGGGGCGGGCGGTTCTTTTGGGATGGGGGACCCCACGTTACAGCTTGGGTTCGCCTACCTGACGAACAAGATGGGGTTTCGCTTGTCGGACGACCCAAGGGAAAAAGCCGTTCGCGATGCGTGCTATGCCTGTTTGGCTCAAACAGGCGAAACACGCAGGGTCGCTTAGTCGGTGGTGCGAGTTTCGAAACGCTTGCCGAGTGGTCCGGCTAAAATGGATGGAAGCAAAACCAAGTCGCCAACGAGCGCCGACAGCAGTAACGCAACCATCAACCACGCAAAGTGCAAGATCGGAACGAACGAACTGGCTGCAAAGACCAGTAAACCGCTGGCACAGATCAGCGTCGTGTGAGCCATCGCACCGGCGCAGCGATTGAAGGCATCTTCAAGAGCAGCTGCACGCGTCAATCCTTGATGGACCCCTCGACGAAACCAGGTCAGAAAGTGAACGGTGTCGTCCACTGCGATCCCCAACGCTGCGCTGGCGGTCATCACCGATCCGATCTGGATGGGAATGTCAATCCATTCCAGGCCTCCGAAAACGACCACCGCTGGAAACAGGTTCGGAATCATGGCCAACATCGCAGCCGTGACGCTCCGTAGTACCAACACGAGGACGACACCAATTACGGCGAACGCGGCGATGAAGCTGCGAAACAGATCCTGCAACAATTGTCGTTGGGCCTTGTAAATCAGCGGGATCACGCCGGTGAACGTGCCGGTCGCGTTCTGCTCGGATAGCAGCGGCGCAATGCGCTGACGCAACGACTCGGCAAACTGACCATAGTCCAAATCGCCGATCGCCGGCGCGCGGACGGTGATTCGCCAAAGCCGCTCGCCATCGGTTTCAGCGATAAAATGCGAGTCCGTCAATCGTTGAATCGTTTGAGGGCTATTGATGATCTTCCGCTCCATGACTTCTCGCAGACTGCTTCCCGACGGCAGCGCCGATGATAGATTCACAGCGGACATCGTTGCCACCGATTCATTCGACCCGTGGATTTTGCTCTGAACCCTCGCCACGACTTGCAATTGCTGTGACGTGTCTCGTGGATCCTCCTTGCCAAACCGAATGACGACCTCCAACGGGACCATCGGGCCAATGTTGGATTCAAGCCATCGGTAATCCTCAATCGCATCACTGCCGGGCAGGAACCGATCTTGCAGCTTTACGGTCGATTTAACGTATGGCAGCCCCCATCCACAAAATGCCATCACGGCTAAGCAGCCCATCAGCAACAGCCAATGGTGTCGGTTGACCCATCCCATGTATTGCTGACTTCGTGTCCCTGCACTGGATTCGTTTGTCGCGCCCGATTCAACCTTGGGGGGAAATAAATGCAAGGCCGCTGGCAACATCGTGAATAGGACCACCATGCTTGAGATCACTCCCAAGGCAGAATAGAGTCCAAACGATTGGATCGGTTCGATCTTGCTCATGACGAGTGAAACCAATCCGATCGCAGTGGTCGTTGCCGCCAGAACACACGGCAGCCAACCGTGGGCAATCGCGGTCCGCAGCGGATCTTGGCACCGAGGGGTGTTAGCCGAATCGCGATAATAGTTGGCCAAGTGGACAGCCGAGGAAATACTCAAGACATAAATCAGCGGCGGCAACATCGTCATCAGCAAGTTCATCTTGCTACCGCTGAGATACAGAATCGCTAATGCCACCCCCGTGCTGTAGACCGCTACGATCAAGACAATCACCGCCAATCGAACACTGCGCATTCGAAACGACGCAACGAGAAACGATAACAGCGCCGAGAAACCTGCTAGCTGAAACAACAAACGGCGACTCTCGATATCAATGGCGGCTGCATCCACCGTAGGCCCCGCTAAGCGAAGTTCGCTGGCAAGTACCCCAGACTCCGACGCAGCGATTTGTTCAAGTTGCTTGATCGCTTCCACGCGATCCGCTTGACCGGCAAGCGAAGTCGAAAGAATCAAGCAAGTCGTTTCGGTGTCCGGATTGACCAAAATTCCTCGTAGTCGCCGCAGTGCCGACCCGCGACTCATGCCACTCGGAGGCGATGTCAAATCCGCCAGCACGCTGGGACCGGTCAAGACGCGGTCAAAGTAAGGTGACGCAGAAATCGCATCCGCGACCTTTGGCACACGTGGATCCTTGATCGTGCAGCCGGGCCAACTGACGACCGCGATTTCGTCACTTCCAAAGTGCTCGCCGAACCAATCATAGGTATCCGTTTCGTCAAACGATTTGGGTAGCCATTGACGAGGATCGTTTGACGTACTTCGTAGAGCCGAGATCGCGGCAAACAGAATCAGCGGTGCGGCGCAGGCCATCAACCCAAGCGTCCATTTGGCGTAGCGCGTCCGTCGCTGATTCACGCAAAGCATTCCGGCAAAAATGATTCAAGCAGCCGAGTGAAGGCAGCCGGCTGTTCCCAATTGGGTGCATGCCCACACTGGTCAATGAACTCTAACTTCGAGCCGTGGATCAAACGTTTGAAGTCTTCGCCGGTCGATGGCGGCGTGATCTCATCATCGCTGCCCCAAATGATCATGGTGGGAAGATCCAATGACCCGAGTTCTTCTTCTACCGATCGGTCGCGTGTCGCTCGCGAAACGCGAAGCAAGAAACGAACATAGTCACGATCCATGACCGATTGATACCAATGATCGACCAATTCTTCCGAGACTAGCGAATCGTTGTACAGAATACCTGTGACCGTTTTTCGAACAAACTCGCGTGTGGGACGCGAACGAAGTCCACGAATCGGGCTGCGTTCGAAGAGCCCCGCGCTGCCGGCAAGAATTAGACCTTCGGCGAAGTCGGGATGGCGAACGCACAAGTCGATCGCGACAAGGCCACCCAGTGAGTTACCACACAGAACAAAGCGATCCAATTCGAGCTCGTCCACAAACTGGGCCACCACCTCACTTAGATCAGCAACCGATTTCATCCCGCGTTTGCGGCGACCTGGCTGTGGGTCGATTGGCAACTGAGGAGCAATCACCCGATACTGACTTGACAGGTTCTCCATCACCTCGCGGTAATGATCCGGTGTCCCAAACAGCCCGTGCAGAAAGAGCACGGCGTTGGGGCCGACACCCATATCGACAACACGATCAAGATCGATACTGGGGTTGGATTCTTGGTTCATTGGCGTTTTTTGACTGAAGATCACGGTCGATACTTTTGCGAGGATGCGGCAGATTGGGGCCGAGCGTCATGCAAACATCGGCATCCAGTCTATCTGCACCCCCCCGGACCGTCGAATAAGAATCGAGCCAAATTGCGGAGACCCTTCTTTTCGGCATCCTCGCAAACTCTCCCAATCGGCATAAAACGTATCTTACCAACCAAAAATGCGAAAGGTGGCACCTGCTGTCGGCCAACGGTGCCGCCGCATCCGCTCGGTTTTAGGGCTTGCAGTAGCGATCGAGCCAGTCAAAGAAGACGCGTCCCCACAATACCCCGTTTTGAGGGGAAAGTACCCAGTGGCCCTCCTCGGGAAAATACAGAAAGCGACTCTCGACCCCTTGAACCTGAGCCGCCGTAAACGCCTCCATTCCCTGGGTGACCGGCACGCGGAAATCCTTTTCGCCGTGAATCACCAGCAGCGGCGTTTTCCAATTTCCAGCAAAGGTGTGCGGCGAAAAGAGCTCATATTCCTCCGCAATCGCTTCACTCTTCCAGTAAGGTCCGCCGAGATCGTGGTTGACAAAGAACAACTCCTCCGTCGCACCATACATCGAATTGAGGTTGTAAACACCACAATGGGCAGCCATCGCGCAGAAGCGATTTGCATCGTTGCCCATCAGCCAATAGACCGTGTAGCCGCCGAAACTGGCTCCAATCGCGGCGACGCGTTCTCGATCGATCTTGGGGTCCGCCATCATCGCATCGGTTGACGCCAAAATATCCTGCATCGCCTGGCCGCCCCAATCACCGCTAATTTGGTCATTCCACTCGCGCCCAAAACCTGGCATGCCACGTCGATTCACCGCCAAAACCACATAGCCATGCGAGGCCATCATGTGGAAATTCCAGCGATAGGAGAACCATTGACCGATTTGTCCCTGGGGACCGCCTTGGCAGTACGTCAGCATGGGCCACGGACGCTCCGCTTCGCTGTCATAGTCGGGTGGCAGAATGACCCAGTTGTGAATCATCTTGCCATCGGTAGCCTTAAAGAAGCGTTGTTCGATCTTCGGCAATTCCAAACGGTCGAACAGTTTGCCGTTGACGTCGGTGATGGTGGCCAATTGCTTGGTTGACGCGTCGAGGACAGCCAATTCCGTCGGTCGCAACATGTTTTGTTGGCGAAGGAGAATCCGATTGGAGTCAGGAATTGCCGAAACAACGGAAAAGTCAAATCGTCCATTCGATCCTTGTTCTAACAGTCCGGTGTCCAGAGCGATGGAAAACAGTTGGGTCGTTCCGCGCGTTTCGCTCGAGAAATAGACCCGCTGGCTATCGTGGCTCCAAGTCGCATGGTGGCTCGTTTGATCAAGCCCCTCCGTCAACTCATCGATCTCGCCGCTGCTTCGGTCATAAAGCATGATTCGGCTTCGGTCCGATTCAAATCCAGCCCGTCGCATGGAATGAAATGCCAAGAAACGTCCATCTGGGGAGTAGGCGGGATCCATGTCATAGCCGGGCATCCCCGGAGTGACGTTCTTCAGCGTCCCGCCATCGACGCTGACCAAGTAGATACCGCTATCGGTGCTCTCGGCAGGATTGTTCACCAATTTCATTGTGAGTGCGATTTCCTTGCCATCGGGCGAGAATGCAAACTGCTCGGATCCTCCGAACGGTGGCAGTGGGCAATCTGCTTTTAACGATTCCATCAAATCAATGGGCTCGGATGCTTCGAGTTGTTCATCCAGCTGAACAACATGCACATGGCTGTAGGCGTAGTCATGCCATTGGTTCCAATGGCGATACATCAAGGAGTCGATGATTCGTGCGTCCGCTTTGGGCAAATCCCGATAGACCTCTGGAACCTTGGCGTCCAACTTGACATCGGCGGTGAACGCAATCGCGTCTCCACGGGGTGATGGTTTCAAGTTGGCAACGCCTTGCTCGACATGAGTCAATTGTTGAGCATCGCCCCCATTAGGATCCAGTGTCCAAACCTGGGGTTTGCCTTCGGCTTCCTTGTCGTCGTCCTTGTCGGCTTCCTTGTCGCTTACCTCCTCGCCTTGATCCGCTTCCTTCTTGCTTGCTTCGTCGCCACCGTTCATGTCGTCCGAGGCGGGAGCGATGTAGACCAGCTTGGCACCGGACGGATGATTCAGCCAACCCAGCGAGCCGAGTCCCTTGATGTCTTTGAGCAGGGTGGTCGCTTTCGGTGCCAATAGCATGGTTTCGAATGCAATCGCCGTTTTGTCACCCCCCATGCGATCGCCACTCGGCAGCGGTTGCAGCATTAAACTGGTCGTCCCCTCGTTCTGTTCCAGGTCATAGCGTGTGACCAAATAGGCTAGGGTCTTTCCATCGGGCGAAACGGCTGCGTCGCCGATGCGAGCTAAGTCCCAGAGCTTTTCCGGCGTCAGCCGCTCGGCTTGGAGCAGGCGGTTTCCCAGAAGCAGGAGACACAGAGCAGCAAATGTAGTCCGTCGCATGGGGTCGAGCCCTCGTGTGAAGTGCATGGTGATCGAAGCAAGATAGTATGAGGATTCGGGATGGCTGGGGAAGCCGCTGCAAAAAAATAGAGAGGCTTTTCTCTGCTGCGGTTGCCATGATTTCGTCGTCGGACATGATTCCGTCGGCGAAACTGATTAGAATAGTCAACGCAACGATCACGTGCTAACCTTGTGTCTCCCTCACCCTCCCTCCGCGACATCACTTTTGTCTGGCGATGTCCGGGTTCCCACCTCTCAGGATTCTTTCGTCGATGCACCTGGCCCCTCCACCGGCTCGCTCCGTTTTTACCTGTATTCTCGTCTGTTTTGCGTCGCTTTCGGGATGGATCTCGACCGCGATCTCCACAGCGGAGGATGCGGTACTTCCGCTTCCCGAAGCCGTCGCCACCTCCGAAGCCGAGATGAAGCCGTATCTCGAACCGATCGAGCATACGGAGCAAGAGATCGCAATGGTCCCCATTCCCGGTGGGACCTTTCGGATGGGCAGTCCCGACACCGAAGCTGACCGCAACGAGGACGAAGGTCCTCAACGCGAGGTCACGATCGATCCGTTTTGGATGGGGAAATGCGAAATCACCTGGGACCAATACGATACATGGGGTCTACAAATGGACCAGCTTCGTCGGCGGATGATGTCGTTGGCGGCAACGCCACGAGACGCGTTGGTCGATGGTGTCTCGAAACCAACCGAACCCTACACGGACATGAGCTTCGGGATGGGCAAGGAGCAATTCCCCGCGATTTGCATGACGCAGCACGCTGCACGGACGTACTGTAAATGGTTGTCGGTGAAGACGGGGCGATACTATCGGTTGCCGACCGAGGCGGAATGGGAGTATGCGGCTCGTGCCGGCACCCAAACCGCCTATTCGTTTGGCGACGATCCGGCCGATCTGGACGATTACGCTTGGTACTTTGACAACAGCGACGACACCTATCACGAGGTGGGGCAGAAACAGCCCAATCCATGGGGGCTTCACGACATGCACGGCAACGTAGCGGAATGGGTGTTGGATCAGTATGTCGAGGATTTCTACTCACAGAGCGAGAAAGCAAAGAATCCACTTGCCATCCCTAACACTCTTTTCCCTCGCGTGGTTCGTGGCGGCGGTTGGGATGACGATCCCGAGATGCTTCGCTGTGCGGTCCGCGAAGGATCTTCCGAGGCGTGGAAAGAACAAGATCCTCAATTGCCTCAGAGCATCTGGTACCTTACTGATGCGCTCGGCGTCGGTTTCCGCGTTGTCCGTCCACTCGTTGAGCCTTCGGATCAAGAAAAGGCCGAAAAGTGGGGCAAGACAGAGCCGCTGCAAATCGACCAAGAGTAACCACCAAACCATCGTTTCCCTCCCCTCCTTGTTTTCGATCCTACCCTAAGGAATTTGCTATGAATCCACTCCAAGCGTCTCATGCCTCCCGTCGTCAATTCTTGAAGAGTACGGGAACCATCGCGGCGGCATCCACATTCGTTGCCGCTGCGTCGAATCCGGTTCACGCGGCGGAAGACAACACACTTCGTGTCGCCCTTGTCGGGTGTGGCGGCCGAGGAACCGGAGCCGCAATGAATTGTTTGGAGGTCGAGAATGGTCCGGTGCAGTTGGTTGCCTTGGCCGACGTCTTCGAGAAGAACCTGAAAAGCACGCATGCCGCACTGTCGGGACACGCGAAGGTTGGCAAGAAAGTGGACATTCCCGAAGAGCGTCAATTTGTCGGCTTCGATGCTTACAAGAAAGCGCTCGATTGTTTGCGGCCTGGCGACATCGCAATCTTTGCAACGCCTCCCGGTTTCCGCTGGGTTCACTTCACCTATGCGATCGAAAAAGGCTTGAACGTCTTTATGGAAAAGCCGGTCACGGTTGATGGGCCCACCTCGAATCGAATGCTTGAACTAAACAAGCAGGCACTCGACAAGAACTTGAAAGTCGGCGTGGGGTTGATGTGCCGCCACTGCAAGGGTCGCCAAGAGTTGTTTGACCGGATTCAAGACGGCGAAATCGGTGACGTGACCATGATGCGAGCGTACCGAATGGCGGGTCCAACGGGCTCGGCTGCGGCTCCGCCCAACGACACGGGGTTGAGTGATTTGATGTACCAGATCAGTAAGTTCCACGGTTTCTTGTGGCTCAGCGGTGGTGCGGTCAGCGACTTCTTGATCCACAACATCGACGAGTCGTGCTGGATGAAAAACGATTGGCCTATTAAGGCGATTGCAGTCGGCGGACGCCATTACCGAGGCGATTGTGTCGACCAAAACTTCGACTCCTACGGAATCGAATACACGTTTGCTGATGGAACGAAGTTGATGGTCGATGGTCGAACCATTCCAGGATGCAAACAAGAATTTGCCAGCTTTGCGCATGGTACCAAGGGCTTGGCCGTGATCAGCAGTGCCTCGCACACGCCGGCGAAATCTCGCATTTACGAAGGTCACAATTTCGACAAGAGCAAGATCACATGGGCGTTCCCACAACCGGAACCGAACCCCTACTACGAAGAATGGGTTGATCTGATTGAAGCGATTCGAACCGACACGCCTTACAACGAGGTCGAACGGGGGGTGATGGCCAGCGCGGTCACTTCGATGGGGCGGATGGCGGCTCACACCGGACAAGAAATCACGCTCGAGCACTTCATGTCACAGAATCACGAGTTTGCACCCGAAATCGACAAGCTGACATTGGAGTCCGAATCGCCGTTAAAAGCCAACGCCGAAGGCCGCTACAGCATTCCGATGCCAGGTTTGGTCAAAAAACGCGAATACCTGTAAGACGAAGTATCATCTTCCCGACGGTTTGCTCATCATCAGCTTGTAGTGACCGGTTCCGAGCAAATCGTCGATGCGTGTCCGCAATTCGGGTGTGATGTCAACTTTGTACTTGTCACTCTTCATGTGGACGATTTCACCTTCGATCAGACTCAAGCTGATCAGCATTTCCTTTGGCCCTGGGTAACCACGCAGGATTTCTCGCAATCGATTGAGCGTTTCCGGCGTATGTTCTTGTTCGTCGATGCGGACGCGCATGCCGTGGGTGTAACGCTGGTCGAGCCCTTCAAGCGGGATCAGCTCGTCAATGATCAAATTGGCTTCGTCGCCTCCGCCGCGACGATCCACTTTGCCACGGGCGAGCACAACGGCGTCGGGTTGGACGTGGTCGCCGACATCGACAAAACCCTTGGGCCAAACGATGCAGCGAATCGCTCCCTGCATGTCCTCCAGATCAAAGTTGGCATACTTTGACGGGGCGCCGGGTTTGGGGTTCTTGGTGTGGGCGATTTTGATCGAACTGATCATACCGCCCAGGGTCACTTCTCCACGGTCTTTCACGTCGGCGAGCCCGTCGGTGGTGTGCGTTCGAAAGGTTGCTAGCTTCATTTCGAATTCCGCCAACGGGTGGCTGTCGAGATAGAACCCCAGGACTTCCTTTTCGGCGAGCAGTTTTTCTCGGTCGGGCCACTCGTCCATCTCTGGCAGCGGAGTGATGACGGGTTTTTCGGAATGGTCTTCCTGTTCCTCGAGCGCGCCAAACAAGCTCGCTTGGCCACTCTTCTTATCGGCTTGCATTGCCGCACCCGATTGCAGCGCGCGTTCAATCACCGCGGTCAATTGACTTCGCTTGCCGCCGAAACTGTCCATCGCCCCCGCCTTGATCAGCGTTTCGATTGCAGACTTGTTGCATGCGGATTGGTCAACACGCTCGCAGAAGTCAAAAATGTCTTTGTAAGGCCCGTGCTTCTTTCGTTCTTCGGTGATCGAAATCGCCGTGGGACCGCCGCAACCTTTGATCGCCGACAAGGCAAAAAAGATCTTTGAATCGGCCACCGAGAAATCCGCATCACTGGTGTTCACATCGGGATGAACGATCTCGATCTCCATCCGGTCGCAATCCTCCATATGCTCCACGAGCGCATCCTTGCGTTTGAAGTTTCGTCCTGAAATGTCACTCGACAGCAGCGCTGCCATGAACTCGACCGGATAATGAGCTTTGAGGTAGGCGGTTTGATAGGCAACCAGTGCGTAGGCGGTGCTGTGAGATTTGTTAAAACCGTAACCCGCAAACTTAACGATCAGGGTCCAGATTTCTTCGGCATCCTTTTCGCCGAGTCCGTTTTCTCCACAGCCTTTGATGAAAACGTCGTGGTTCTGGTTGATCAACGCTTCCTTCTTCTTGCTGATCGCCTTGATGCAGGTGTAGGCTTTGGCAAGCGGCACGTTACCGAGTCGGTTGAGGATTCGCATCACCTGTTCTTGGTAGACCATGATCGAGTTGGTCTCTTCCAAGATGTCTTTGAGCACCGGATGTTTGTACTCGGGTTGTTGACGACCGTGTTTGATGTTCACGTAGTCGTCGACCATGCCGCCTTCGAGTGGTCCTGGTCGATAAAGTGCTGCCGTCGCGATGATGTCGCTGAACTGATCCGGCTTCATTCGCGTCAACAGATCGCGGATGCCACCCGATTCAAGTTGAAACACCCCCTTGGTTTCACCCCGCTGCAGTAGCGCGTAGCTCGCTTTGTCGTCAAGCGGGAACTTGAGTGGATCGACTGCTTCACCGGTCGTTTGTTCGATCAACTTCACGGTCCGGCTGAGGATCGTCAGGTTGCGTAAACCGAGGAAGTCCATCTTCAGCAATCCCGACGCTTCGACGTCCCCCATCGACCACTGGGTGATCACATCCTGCTTGCCGGGCACGCGCGTCAGCGGCACGAATTCGGTCAGCGGCCGATCGGCAATCACCACCGCTGCTGCGTGCGTTCCAATGTTGCGGGCCAAGCCTTCGATCTTCATCGCCAGATCGAGCAGTTCGCGAACCTCGGGATCCGCGTCGTAGGTCATTTTTAAGTCGGCGCTCTTATCGAGGGCTTTCTTGATCGTGATCTTGAGCTCGTCAGGAACCATTTCGGTGATTTGGTTGACCCGTGCCAGCGGCACGCCGAGCGCTCGACCCGTATCCTTGATGGCGGCTCGCGCCGCCAGGGTTCCAAACGTGCCGATCTGGCATACCATCTCGTTGCCGTATCGACGCTTGACATAGTCGATCACCTCGACACGACGTTCCTTTTCAAAGTCGATGTCGATATCGGGCGGTTCGGTCCGACTTTCGTCCAAGAAACGTTCAAATAGCAAATCGTATCGCAGCGGACAGACGTGTGACATGTACAATGCGTAACAAACGATTGCACCGACACCGCTGCCACGAGCCGTTGCAGAGATGCCTTGATCGCGAGCATAATTGACGAAGTCCCAGACGATCAAAAAGTACGTCGGAAAGCCCAGTTTTTCGATGACGCCCAACTCGCGATCGAGCCTCGCGATGACTTCTTCGGAGAGTTCCCCGTCAACGATCCGTTCGGAGTCGCCTTCGTAACGTTCGAGTAATCCTTGGACGCAAAGTTCTCGCAAGTAGTCGATCGGTTTTTTGTCGTCGGGACACTCGAATTTGGGAAAGAAATGTTTACCAAGCTCAATGTTGATTTCGACCGAATCGGCGATTTCCTGGCTTCGGGCAACAGCGTCTTCCAGTCCGGGGAATTTTTCGTACATTTCGCCGGGACTGCGTAAGAAGAACTGGTCGTTCTCCATCTTCATCCGTGACGTGTCGGTGCGAAAACGCCCGGTGTTGATGCAAAGCATGATGTCTTGAGCTTCGGCATCGGATTGATCGACGTAGTGACAATCGCTGGTGGCCACCAACGGGATGCCGACACGATTGGCAATATCGACTGCCCCCTGCAATTGCTGACGTTGGATCTCCACCCCATTGTTCATGATCTCGATGAAATAACGGTCGCCAAACACCTTCTGGAACCATCCCGCGATATCGCGGGCTTCCTTTTCATGCTCTTCGGTTTCGATGCCTTTCAAAATGGCTCGGCTAAATTCACTGCTCACACAGCCGGAGAGGCAAATGATGCCTTCGTTGAACTTTTCCAGGATTTCCTTGTCGATCCGTGGTTTGAAGTAGAAGCCCTCGAGCGATGCGGCGCTGGCCAATTTGACCAAGTTGCCGAAGCCTGTGCGATTTTTCGCTAACAAGGTGAGGTGGTAACTTGCCTGTTTGCTGCTGGCCGCGCCCCCCTTATCGAACCGGCTTCCCGGGGCAATGTAGGCTTCGTAACCGATAATGGGGTTAATCCCGGCATCTTTAGCTTTGCGGTAGAATTCGAGCGCCCCATGAAGGTTACCGTGGTCGGTCAGTGCCATCGCATTCATGCCGTGGCTGACACAGCGATTGACCAGCTTTCCGATGTCGCCCGCGCCATCGAGCAGGCTGTAATGGCTGTGGCAATGCAGATGGGCAAATGGCTTGGGGGGGGATTGCGAGCAGTCCGTCGTCGGTTGGGCCAGCGGTGCGTTCATGCAAACTCTCTCAGTTCAGGATCCATTCAAGGGACATCCATTCAAGGGACGAGGTTCAAGCGGGGATCGATCGGCCAAGAACCTCCTTAGCCTAACGATCCGACCTCGACAGGTCAGTGACTTGACAGTCGAATCTCTAAAAATGTTCTGCGGATCGACCCGTCGCGCATTGAGACTCTTTTCTTCTTCTCGGCAAGCGGTTTTCGGGACGATTTGCCGCAGCGGTGGAGTTGGGAAATTTGCCAGGCTTCTCCTTGGCGTTAATGACGCGAGCTGCCATAATGGGCTCCAGTAAAACGTTGAAGGCAGCTTCAGGCGGCAATCGCGTTCCTTCCCACCTTGCCTTTGTTAGCAGCCTGCTAAAAAGCTGCTTCCCGCTATTGATCCCCCTGACTAGGAGTCTGCATTCCGTGAGAAAGCAATTATTGGTGCCGCTGCGTTTGGCCGTGGGTTGGGAGCTTTCTCCGAGACTGCTGAGCATCATCGGAGCGACCATGTTGGTGTTGCTTCGGCTGACCATCGGATGGCATTTCTATACGGAAGGCATCGAAAAATACGCTGCCGGCAATTGGACCGCCGCTCCGTTTTTCGTGAATGCCAAGGGGCCGTTTGCGGAAGAATTTCGTGGCATGGTCTGGGACCATGACGGTTCGATCCGGCTCGACAAAGACGCGATCATGTTGCAGTGGGCGACGGACCGCGATCGAGTGGCCGATCATTTTGGATTTGACGACGAGCAGCGACAACAAGCTCAGGAAAACTATGCAAAATCGGTGATCCAGTACGAATCGGTGCTGGAGGAGAACGCGACGGATCTGGAAGAATATCAGTTGGGCAAAGCTCGGATGGAGAAGCTGGACCAAGACCCGACTCGAGACGGGGTTGCCAGCCTCGGGGGCCAGCGAGAAACCATTCGCAAGGAATGGAAGGGCAAAGCTGCGCCCACTTTGAAGCAAGTGGACACGGTATGGAAAAACTACATCATCGCTCAGAACTCGGTCGCCAGCCGTGAACAAATGGAGACGCATGGGGCTTATCATCTAAGGAAGCCGCTGAGCGCGTTGATGGACACCAGTATCATTGACGTGATCTTGCCCTATTTTGACATTGCCGTTGGTTTATGCCTGTTACTTGGGCTCTTTACACCCGTTGCAGGGTTAGCCGCTGCCGGTTTTCTCGGTTCAGTCGTATTGAGCCAATTCCCGCCCGCAACGGGACCGACATCGAGTATTTATCAATTGATCGAAGCGATGGGTTGTCTGGTGTTAGCGGGAACGGGCGCGGGGCGTTTCGCCGGTCTTGACTATTTCCTTCACCTGATCGTGCGAAAAGTCTGGGGTACCCCCAGCGACGACGAAGTTTAATCGGAACATTTCTAACGTTCCTGCATACAATTACTACAAGCGACAACAAACCAATCACGAGGCATTACAATGGTTGACAAGCTTTCCGCTGAACAACGCGAAGTTGGCAAAGAAAATTACTACGAAGCCGTTGGCAGCTATTATGACGTTAACCGTCGCGACTTCCTGAGAGGCATCATTTCGGCCAGTGCCGTCAGCGGTGCAGGGCTTGGGGCTGCCTACTTCGGGTATGGCAAAGTCAACGACCCCGTGCGGGTCGCGGTGATTGGTACCGGTGACGAAGGCAACGTCTTGATCGGCGGTTGTAACCCGGAATACGTCGACGTCAAAGCGATTTGTGACATCCGTCCCTTCAGCCAATTCCGCGCATTCAACGGTGACTGGTCGAGTCCAGCAGCCCTTGGACGTCGGCCTGGTTTGATCAATATCGCCGGCTACAAGAATGAAGCCGAAGCTCGCCGCAACGTGAAGGTCTACGATGGCAGCAACGGCGGGATCATGGCTTGCCTTGACGATCCCGATATCGAAGCGGTCATCATCGCACTCCCTCTTTGGCTGCATGCACCCGTTGCCGCTCAAGCAATGGAGCGTGGGCTGCACGTGTTGACTGAAAAACTGATGGCGCACAACGTGGCTCAGTGCAAAGTCATGGCTCGGATGTCGGCGGAATTGGAAGACAAAGCTGGTAACCCAATCCACCTCGCAACGGGCCACCAACGTCACTACAACGTCAAGTACGACAACGCGGTGAACTTGATCCGTTGGGGACTACTCGGCCAACTGCATCACATTCGTGCCCAGTGGCATCGTGGCAACCTGCCCGGAGCCGATAGTTGGTCGATGCCGATTCCCGGTGGCGAAAAGATGAAGAACGGAAAGATGTTCGACCGGATCGCCAAGGACTTGGAGTACCGCCGTAAGCAACTTGCAGACGCACCCGCAGAAGACGTGGAGCGGCTGCGAATGGAAGTGGCCCAGTGGGAAGCTTGGGATGCAGACAAAAATGTCGACCCGTCTAAGTTCGGATACGAGCAGTTCACCCTTCAAGACAAAATTTTCACCTCGATGGAAGAACTGCATCGTTGGCGTTTGTTCGATCGTACGGGTGCCGGTTTGATGGCGGAACTTGGTAGCCACCAACTTGATGCGGTTAGCATCTTCCTCAGCTCGCTACGTGATGATGGCAAGAAAGTCCACCCCTTGAGCGTTCACGCAGTCGGCGGGCGTCACATCATGCCGCTCGATCGTGAAGTCGGTGACCATGTTTACTGTATGTTCGAATTCCCGGGGCCGGATTACTCGGAAACGTTTGATGTCGGGTATTACGACCGCGTTGAAATGTACCCCAACCCTGACCAGCAGAATTATGGCCCGGTTGCCGGCTACGACACCGATCCGAACAAGAAGGTCGTGGTGACTTATTCGTCGATCAACGGCAACGGTTTCGGCGGCTGGGGCGAAGTCGTGATGGGAACCAAGGGGACTTTGATTCTCGATAAGGAAACCGACGTCCTGCTGTACCGCAACAGCGACACCAGCAGCAAGGTGGGTGTTTCGAAAAACGCTGGCGGCGGCTATGCACTCGATACGAGTGCCAGTGGCGACTTTGCCGCACCGACCGCGAAAGCGGCCGACGCGGGGCCGGTGAGTCGTGGCTATCGCGAAGAGATCGAAGATTGGGCCTACTGTATCCGTAACCCATCACCCGAAAATAAGGTTCGCTGCTATCCGGCCGTCGCCATGGGCGATGCCGTGATCGCGATGACGACCAACGTGGCGTTAAAGAACGCCAATAGTGGCAAGGGCGGTTACATGAAGTTCGAGGAAGATTGGTTCGAAGTCGACAACGACGCCACTCCCGATGGCAGCAAGATTGCGGACGCGGAAGCGTTCATGAAGAAGCCGGTTGCCTAGCCTCGATCGTGCCGAAGCGTCAGACGCTCGACCAAATGATTTGGCCCGTCCTGATCTGGCCCGTCCTGATCTGGCCCGTTTAACTCAATTCGCGCTGGTTGGCAAACTTTGCTGACCAGGGCGATTTTTGTTGTCGCGTCTTTCGCCAGAACCATGCTGTTTGCTAGTACGCTTCCGATTGGCTCCATACCACTCGCAACGTCTTGATCAGGATCTTCAGGTCTAACCAGAGCGACCAACTACGGATGTAGCGGTGGTCCCAATCGACCCGTTGTTCCATTTTCTCAATCGTATCGGTTTCACCGCGGCAGCCATTGACTTGCGCCAACCCTGTGATACCTGGTTTGACTTTGTGACGTAGCATGTAGCCCCGAATGCGACTGCGGTATTCTTCATTGTGGGCGGATGCATGCGGCCGCGGCCCCACCAGTGACATCGATCCTTCGAGCACATTGAATAATTGAGGCAGTTCATCGAGGCTGGATCGCCGCAGGATGTTTCCGACTCGCGTGACGCGTGGATCGTTCTTTGTCGCTTGTTTCACCACCGGCCCATTGTCACAGGTTCGCATCGATCGGAACTTCCACACCAGAATCTCGCGACCATCAAGCCCATAACGCTTTTGGCGAAAGAAGACGGGGCCGGGCGACGTTAATTTCACGATCGCGGCGATCGCAAGCATTGGAATTGCGGCCACGCCGATGGCTGCCGTCGCGATGCAGATGTCCGTGATCCGTTTCACCACACCATCGACACCAAACAACGGGTTTTCGAAAACGCTGACAGCGGGGATCCCTCCCATGCTGGTCCATCGCGAGTGCAGCAACTCAAAGACAAAAAAGTCTGGCACAATGTAGACCGAAACGGTCGAGTCACTCAGTTGATCGAGTAGTTCGCGAATTCGATCTTCCGCTCGCATCGGAAGAGTGATGAAGATGGTATCAATGGCCCCTTGCCGAGCCAGTTGGACCAACTCGGGCAGGTCGCCCGAAAGGGAATGGGACGCATGATCGCTGCCGTTGAAGCGGGTTTCATTGCGATCATCGAAAAAGCCGACCAAGTTGAACCCCAATGAGGGATCGTCTGCGACATTGGTTGCCATTTGAATGCCGAGTTGGTTCAAGCCCGCAATCGCGATTTGCCGCGTCCCAACGCCGCGGCGAAGCAGTCCTTGCTGGACGATTCGCAATGCCATTCGCAATAGGCCAATCAACGCCGGTGCCAATACCCACCAAGCAAAGATGACCGAGCGAGCAAATTCTTGGCTATAGCGGGTCGCGAACCCGAGCATCGCCAGGATCAACGCCGTGAGACTCCACGTCGCCACGATACTGGAGATCTCCATGTTTGCAGATCCCGCGTGGCTTTTGCGGTAGAGTCCTGTTAACTGCCCCGTCAACAAGAAGACCACCACGGCGATCAATCCCATCGCCTGAGCCGTTTCGTCGATGCCTCCGCGAGCAATCCATTTGACGATCGCGAGCGAAGCGAAAACGCCCGAAGCGTCGAGTGTTGGCTGGATAAAATCCCACCATCGTCGATGAGGAACGATTGGTGACTGCATGAGTGACTTTGGGTTTGTGCGTGCCGAAACGATCCACGTCACAGTAGATGCGACGACATCGGGCCTACTGCACAAAACCCTAGCTCAGCGTTTCATCGAACCAATCCAATCCAAGGTCCAAAGAAGTGGCTTGGTGCGTCAATGCACCACAGCTGATGCGGTCTACACCGGTCGTAGCGATTTCAGCGATGGTTTCCAAACGAACGTTCCCGGATGCTTCAAGTTCGAGCGACAGGGCGGAATCGTTTCGGATGGCAACGGCTTCGCGAAGTTGCTCCACGGTGAAGTTGTCCAGCAACACGATGTCGGGCCGAGCTTGGATGACATCACGAAATTGGTCCAACGTATCGACTTCGATTTCGACGATTTGCGGGGCCGTTAAATGCTCCACGGTGGCACCTCGCCACGCAATCGCTTTGCGGGCGGCGGCACTGGCGGATAGGGGACCCGATGCGTCAACTCCCGCAAGCGAGAGATGATTGTCTTTGATCAAGAAGCCGTCATACAGGCCGCTACGATGATTATGGCCCCCGCCGCAGGAGACCGCGTATTTTTCGAGCAGCCGCCAACCGGGAGTCGTTTTCCGTGTGTCGTACAAACGCGAGGACGTCGTGCCCATCGCATGCACGTAAGCCTGCGTCAACGTGGCGACGCCACACAACCGACTGAGGATGTTCAACACCGTGCGTTCGCATGTCAAAAGATCGCGAACATTGCCGCGAAGTTTCGCGATCGGCCTACCCGGGACCATCGTAGATGCATCGGATTGTAAACACTCGGTCTCTAAGTCTGCATCGAATTCATCGACCATCCAAGCTAAGGTTGCGAGTCCCGCGCAGACCCCGCTCACGCGAGGAACGATTTGGCAGCTCCCTCGGGCGTCCGGTTGGATCAAACAAACGGTCGTCCAATCCACCGAGCTGCATAGGTCTTCGGCAATGGACAGTCGAACAAGAGCTCGCAGGTCATTTTCTAAACGTTCGTCTGCCGTCACAGTCTTGTAGTCATTCATGCTTGTAGTCATTCATGGGTGGGTCGGAGTCTCGTACGGTAAATGCCAAAAATGCTAGCGATTTGCAGAAGAATTCTCTTTGAAAACGATCTGGATGCGGATGAGGTCGGTTGAAGGACTTTGCGCAGGAACATCATAATGCAGGTAGACGTTCGGCCATATGCCGCTGCGGTCGAAGTCTGCGAACAAGACGAGTTTTCACTTTTTTCTTGACGATGCATTGCTTCACGATGGTCGGTTGCGAGCGTTTCAAAACGGACGACAGCCCATTGGCTCAGGTACGAGTCCAGTGGACCTTGGCCATCGGAACGTTGCTGTCGCTGGTCGCCTTGGTCGGGTTGTGTGGTTGGTCGCTGCTCGGCATCGAGCCGCCTCGGGGTATGCAGAACCACGCTCGTTTGTTGCTCTTGGACATCAACGAAGCGGGTTCAACGGAACTGTCTCTGTTGCCCACCGTCGGCCCTGTGTTGGCAGATCGGATCGTCACCGATCGCATCCGTCACGGTCCTTTCGAAACGGTTGAACAGTTGCAGCGTGTTGCAGGAATCGGTCCCAAGACGGTACAGGCAATCACCCCCTATTGTGTTGTTAAGTTGCCATCACCGACTTGCGTGACGACTACAACAGATGCTTTGCCTTGATTTCAAGATATTGATTCACGAGCGGGGCGGTCAATTCATCGGGGAACGCGTCGACGACCAACACGCCGCGATGTTCAAGATCCTTCAGGACTTGGTGTCGCCACAGCAAAATATCCGCGGCGGCTGCCGAACGATACATTGAAAAGCGGCTGCCCGACGGGGAATCCGCCGCGTCGAACATGGTATGGTCTCGAAGTAAAACACCGAGTGGCAAATGATGCCCGCTTAGGTTGGTGAGGTAGTCGACGACGGCTGCGCCATTGACTTCGTCAATCACGTTGGTGGTCAGCACCACCAACGAGCGACGTTTACAATGCGTCGACAAGTACAAGAATGCCTGGTCATAGCGTGATTCCACCAGTCGCGGAAATTGGTCAAACCCCGCTTGGATCAAACGATTCATCTGGCTGCTGCCACCTCGTGGTGGAATGAAGGCATGGATCGTATCGGAGAAGCACAACATGCCGACCGCGTCGCCTTGGCTTAACGCGACATAGGACATCATCAATACCGAGTTGAGCGCATGGTCGAGTAGCGAGTAGCCGTCTCGCTCGTTCGTCATCATGCGACCGCAATCGAGCAGAAACATCACTCGCTGACTTTGGTCACTCTGGAATTGCCGCACCGTCAACTTGTGACGACGGGCTGTGCTGCGCCAATCAATGTGACGGTAATTGTCATCACGACTGTAATCTCTCAGTCGTTCGAAGTCGCTATCTTGCCCAATTCGACGCGTGCGACGAACTCCGATCAAGCTGAGCCGATTCGTGCGAGCCAGCAATGCGTAATCCGACAACTGCTTCATGTCGGGATAGACATTCAACCGATTGTGAAGTTCGAGCCGAAGTTGGCGGTTCCACAACCGTAGCGGGCTAAGGAAACCCATGTAAACGTACTCGAGTTCAAAGGCGCCGCGTCGGGTGGGCGTCATTTTACGATGCGCGGTCATCCGACCGCGTGGCGGAAGCCGCAACGTGTGCTGATTCGGTGACGCCGTAAAATGTTCGGGTAAATCATCACAGACCTCGCCGGAAAGTGTCAGCAGCGTACCATTTTCAACGGTCAACTCACTGGCCACCGGGACTCCCAACGAGCAGGTTCGAGGCAGTTCTCGCGAAACATGAATCCCATCGTTGGTCGCCAAATAGAGCAACAAGTAATCGACCGCCGCGACGGTGATGACCAACCCATCAAGGATCCCTACCGCAATGATCATCGCAGGAGCAAAGACGGTGAAGAGGCTCAACGCGACCGCCAACCCGACCCATGCGATCCACCACCGCGTTGGATAGATCTTGGATCGCCAGGCGGCAAGCACCAGCGGCAAAGCAATCAGCGCGAGCAGCAGCCATGGCAATTGAGTGAGCCACTGGAATTCTTGCTTCGCAACTTGGTTGATCGCATCGTTCACGAAAGTGCCACCGTCACTGTTTTGTTTTCGGTATAAGCCCGCAAGCCCTCTTCACCGAGTTCGCGGCCATACCCACTCATCTTGAATCCACCAAAGGGGGCAGCCGCATCAAACACATCGTAACAATTCACCCAGATGGTGCCTGCGCGGACACGTCGAGCAAAATCGTGGGCAATCGAAAGGTCGCGAGTCCAGACTGCCGCAGCAAGTCCATAGAACGTATTGTTGGCACGACGAATCATGTCCTCTTTGTCCTCAAACGTCAGCACGCTCAGCACGGGGCCAAAGATCTCGTCGGTCGCGATTGCCATTTGATCTTGGACTCCATCGAAAATGGTCGGCTCGACAAAGTACCCTTTGTTACCCACGCGATGGCCGCCGGTGACGCACGTTGCACCTTCGGCGCGTCCCTTGTCGACATACGACATGATCTTGTCAAATTGAGCCTGGTCGACCTGTGGCCCCTGGTGGGTAGCGGGGTCAAACGGATTGCCCACTTTTCGGTCTCGCGTCAACTTTTGTAGCTTTTCAAGAAACTCGTCATGGACACGGTTCTCAACAAAAACGCGACTGCCGGCACAGCAACATTGGCCTTGATTGAGGAACAGCCCCACATACGCTCCCATCGCTGCCGCATCCAAATCCGCGTCGGCGAAGATCACGTTGGGGCTTTTGCCCCCCAGTTCAAACGTCAATCGTTTCAGCGTCTCCGCGGAATCTCGCGTGATGATCTGAGCCGTGCGATGCTCGCCCGTGAAGGCGATCTTGTCGATCAGCGGATGCTTCACGACTGCGGCGCCCGCCGTAGGGCCATAGCCGGGAACCACATTGATGACTCCGTCGGGAAAGCCGACCTCTTTGGCCAACTGAGCCATCCGAAGGCAGGTCAACGGAGTTTGTTCGGCCGGTTTCATGACGATCGTGCAGCCAGCAGCCAGGGCGGGACTCCATTTCCAAGTGGTCATCAGCATCGGGAAATTCCAGGGGATGATCTGTCCCGCAACGCCAATCGGTTCACGCCGTGTGTAACAGAAATAGTTGCCGCGGATCGGAACGGTGCTGCCTTGGATCTTGTCCGCAAACCCCGCGTAGTAACGCATGCAATCGATCACCAAAGGCAGATCGCCGTAGCGGCTCTCGCTGATGGGTTTGCCATTGTCGAGCGTTTCGAGAGCAGCCAATTCATCAATGTCTTGTTCGATTCGATCCGCCAACTGATAAAGCAATCGTCCTCGATCTCGCGCGTCCATCTTAGGCCAATCGCCCGAGTCAAACGCATCGCGAGCCGCCTTGGCAGCCAAATCGACGTCGGCAGCATCCCCCTCGGCCACTTGGGCGATGACTTCCTCGGTTGCTGGATTAATGGTCGAAAAGGTCTTCCCACTAATCGAAGGAACCCAATTGCCGTTGATGAAACAGTCGGTTTCACGAATGTTGATTTCAGGAGTCGTGTCGGAAAAAGTCGCTGACATGGCTGCCTCGATGAGAAAGAGGTTGAAGAGAGGGCGGTCTTGGCTGGGGATCCCAAATTGTACCGGATGTCGAGCGGCGAAGAAATCGATAGGCTTTTAGGGTGGAAGAATACCTGATCCGCTCCTCAACGATCGTGATAGCGTCCCATGAATGGCCCTCCCAAAGTTGCACTGCTGGTCGAAACCGCTCGCGGGTATGGACAGCAGATGCTGCGAGGGATCATTCGTTACGGTCGACTGCATGGGCCGTGGCGTTTCTATTTGACGCCGGGTGATTTCGAACAAGCGGTGCCGCGAATGCGAGAATGGGGGGGCACGGGGATCATTGCCCGAATCGAGACACCACGCATCGCCAAAGCAATCCTCGATTCTGGACTCCCGACGATCGCTTTGGATTTGTCAGACAAACAACTTGATACCGATCACCCCCTCTCGCAACTCAGCGAAGTGAAATCGGATTCGGTCGGCGCCGCCACGATGGCGGCGGAGTACTTGCTGCGACGCGGCTTTCGCCAGTTTGCCTTCATTGGAATCGCCGACCGCGTGTGGTCCGCGAAACGCCAAGAGGGGTTCTGCCATGCGATTGAGAAAGCCGGCTTTGAGGTTCACGTCTACCATGCTCCGAAATCACGACGGTTGCGAGTCTGGGAACGGGAACAACCGCGGCTTGCGGAGTGGCTCTCGACGTTGCCTTTGCCGATCGCCGTGATGGCATGCAACGACGATCGGGGACGTGAAGTCGCCGAGGCGTGCCACGTCGCGGGAATTCGTATCCCCGAAGAATTGGCGCTGATCGGAGTCGATAACGATGATTTGCTTTGTGAATTGGCCGATCCGCCGCTGTCGAGCGTGGTGCTCAATGCCGCCGGAGTTGGGTTTCGCGCTGCAGAACTACTGGATCAGATGATGCGTGGCGACGAAGTCGAGCCAAGGTGCTTGATCGCGGAACCCCTTAGCGTTGTGACCCGTCGTAGCACCGACATGATTGCGATTGAGGATCCCGATGTCGTTGAAGCGCTTCGTTTTATTCATGACCACGCCAGCGAACCGATACAAGTTGCCGACATTTTGCGTCAGTTGGACATTTCCCGTCGCAATCTGGAGTTGCGTTTCTCGCACATGGTCGGGCGAACGCTGCACGCAGAACTGCAACGCATACGACTTCAGCGTGCCCGGACGCTGTTATTGGAATCGGATTTGCCCGTTCCCAAGATCGCGGTTGCATCCGGGTATGCCACGCCCAGTTATTTCATCCAGGTTTTTCGTAAAGAGTACGGGACGACACCTTCGCGATATCGCCGTGAACTTCGCGGCGATTCGGCTTAGTACGATGCATGGAATACAGTACAATTCGAGGATCCCGTCCGATCAACACCCAAACTGATTCCGAGGTCCTTGATGTCCAATCAACCCCCGCATCCCTCTGGCCAAAGCGATCCCTTTACCGTTCCGCCCGCCGCTCCAGTGCAACCGCAGTCCTCCGGTAATGTGGTCCTTTGGGTCGTGCTGGGGGTGATCGGTGTGATGATGTTGATGTGCGGTGGAGTCGTTGTCGCCCTGCTGTTACCGGCGATCAACGCTGGACGTCATGCCGCGCAGCGGATGTCCCGATCCAATAATGCGAAGCAAGTGGCTCTTGGAATCCACAACTACCACGCGGCGTATAAGCAACTTCCCTTTACCGTCAATGCCAACTCGGACGGGGAAGAAACGATTGGCTGGCGAATTGCCCTGTCACCGTTTGTGGAAGGTCAAGCTCAGTGGGAGGCGATTGATTCGAATGAATCTTGGGCAAGTTCGACCAACATGGCCGTGTTTCAGAACCCACCCCTGTCCTTTCAGTCGCCCTCGGGGGAAATAGGGGAAACCGGCATTTTTGCGATCGTCTCGGATGAATCCATGTTTCCTCCAACGCCCTACACGATAGTTCGTTTTCGGGACGTCACCGACGGACTCGCCAATACCGTCATGATGGTTGAACTGCCCAATCGCACGACCGTCTGGTCGTCAACGGAAAACATGACTCCCGACGAAGCCTTTGCGGCGATCGCCTCGATGGAAGACGCTCAGTCGGCTCATTTGATCATGGCCGACGGTGCGGTCCGCGCCGTCACCAACAGCCTCGAGCGAGAGTTGTTTGATGCCCTTGTCACCCGAGCGGGTGGTGACGACGTGTTGGCTGGGCTAGAGCTTTAGGCCCGCGGCCTAGCGTCGCTTTTTGACCAGCTGGCTGATCGCTTTAAATTGCGGGTGCTTCGATGTTTCCAGCCATTCAAACATCACCGATTCTGCTGTGATCATCGTCGCACCGGAGTTCACCATCCGCTCGATCGCTGTTTCGTGGTCGCGGCCGTGTCGGGACGCGACCGCCTCGGTGACCACATAGACTCGGAACCCTTCGGCGAGTAGATCCAGCACCGTTTGCAACACGCAAACATGCGTTTCAATACCGACGATGACGATCTGGTCACGCGACTGCGTTGCCCAAGTGTCAATCGCTTCGCGGCACACCGCTGCGCTAAACGCGGTCTTTTCCTCGGGCGGCGCAACTCGCTCCGCAATCGCGGGAACTAAGCCGCCGAGTCCCCGTGGGTACTGCACGGTTGCAGCATGGGGAACCTCAAGCAGATTGGCCGCTTCAATCAATCGTAGCGTTTGCTCAACCACGGCTTCACCCGACGGAATGACCGGCACCAACTTTTCTTGCAAGTCGATGATCAGCAGCGAACTGCGTTTGGCGGCTAAACGCAGTGGAGAGGGAACATGGGGCATGAAGACATCCGGTTTCAGGTGTATGCTGGTTCGCGTTTGACGCGGGTGCCCACAAGCGGCAGCTTGCTCGCTTGCGGTCGCATCGCCTTATGCGTCCTTGCCTGTCGATTTGGGTTTGGGCTTCGCTTCGGCCTTTGGCTTGCTCTTGTTTTCGCTGCTCTTGGATTCACCCGCCGAATCGCTCGAAGTTTTCTTATCTGCCTTGGCTGCTTTTTTGTAGCCCTCGCTACGATAATCGGTTTGATAAAAACCGCTTCCCTTGAACACAATCGCCGCCCCGCTACCGAACAGGCGCTTCAGTTTATTCTTGCCACACTCGGGGCATTTCTTTTTCACTGGATCATTGATCCCTTGAAAAATTTCAAGCTTGTGATCGCAAGATCCACATTCATAATCATAAGTTGGCATCGAAATCGGTTCTCGAAAGGAACGTTTTTGGCGGGGCAGCGCCGTTTTTCAAATCAGCTTGGGCACGCTTGTTCGGCGGAGTCGTCGAAAGGGTTGGCTCTCGGGCAGCGGTGCCCAAGTGACCACGTACGCAAATGCTTAAACGGATTCGCCCTGCGTTTTGGGAAAGTCAATAGGATTCGATCGGGACAAGAGCCCCCAACCGTCGCTCCTGTTCTCGTCCAATGTGGCGACCAGAGACGGCTTCAAACATCCTATTTACTCGCCTGAGAATTGCCCAGCCCCGGATCGGCACGTCCGCGCTGCTTTTTGTGTAGCGGTGATGCTACAGCCGGACGTCCATTCCTGCGGTTGGGATCCAGGGAGATTGCCCCGCATCGGTTGGCCGCCGGTGAGCGTCGGCGGCGTCCTGAGCGAGCTGCGGCTCGGGGCGTGGCGCTTGCCACCGCCGGCGGCCAGGCGCCTCCCCCATGTTCTGCTCGGAGGCTGAATGCCCGTGATTCGATGAATTGTCAGCGAGCGAATCGGACTCGACCTCGATCGAGAGCTTCTCGACCTGCATCCCTTGCGACTCCAACCGCATCCGCAGCTCAGGTAGATGCTCACGAAGCGCCGATGCGGCCGCCTCGGTTTCGGCAACGACTCGGGTTTGCATTTTGTGTTGGTGAATGTGCATTTCCAATCGCACCGTCCCGAGTTCCGCCGGAGCAAGACGAAGTCGCACATGGCCACCGTCCGGCCCCATGTGCTGAAAGGCTTTGCTGACCCGCTGAATCAACTTGGCTCTTGAAATCAGATCCGTCGTGGCCGAGTTGGCGGATTGCCCGGCTTGCTTTTTGCCGGCTGCATTGGTTCCAGAGGTGGGGACGCCCGCAGCAACGGTCGTCCCCGAAGCCGCATCGCTGCGTCCCAACCCGCTCACCGCAGGACCGCTGGACGATGAGGTGATGGCCGACGTCACTTTCGAGACGAGGGCTGCGGCTGCACTCGACACAACCGCCGAGGAGGTCGCGTCGACGGGCGGTGAGGAGACAGAGGATGTGGGAGCGACGCTTTGGGCGGACTCTGCGGCAGCCGCGTTTGCGACCGGCATCGCCGCTGCCCCATTTTGTGACGCAGCGTTGCGACCGGTGTTTGCCGCCTCGGCGAGGCGTTGACCGTTGCCCTGTTTGTCTGTGCCTCCAACCGCGTTGGCTCGCTCACGTCGGCGACCACGACGCTGTTTTGAATCGTCATCGACATCCGATTCATTCGGTTGGGACTCGTCGAGCGGAGCGGTGGCGGGCGGCACCGATCTCGCTTCCACTTCGTTGGCGGCAGTCTGCGGTTTCGATCCCCCCACGCCCAGCACGGGCGTCTCCTTTGACGCTTCGGTGGCTCGCTGCTTCGCATCCGGTCCCGGTTGGAGCACCCCACTCGGATTCACGGTCACGTTGCTTTGGACTTCGCTGGACGGCACCTGTTCTGAGACGCTGGCCTCCGATGCAACCGAGACCGTCGCCCCCCGATCCTCTGCAATCGGCACATCGCTTGGATGTTGGCGGCTAGATGGAGCCTCGCTGACATTCGCTTGCGGCTTTAGATCCATGCCGTGTTCACCGATTTCGTGGTCTGCATTTTGCGTGTCCACGGGAATGTCTACGAATACCGCGTGTGGCTCCTGCTCAGGGGAGGATGTTGCTCGTGGTCGTTCGTCCTGCTGCGTGACGGGATCTCGCTCGTCGTCGGTCTCACGCTCGGACGAATCGGGGCTGGGTTGCGTGCGATTTTCGGAAGGAGCCTTCGTCGCCGCCATTTGGGAAAAAATCTCCGCAAAAGCGTCAAGAAGTCCTTGGGAGGGATCGACGGCCCCGATCTGCAAACCAGCCGCACCAAGTCGATCGCGCCAGCGTGGCGACGTCGGCGCAGCACTGCCGGTGGAGATATTCGTTTGCGTATCGCTCATCTTTGCGGTCCCCCGGTGGATCAGCGAGAGGAAATGCGGAGAGGAGAACCCGCTCGCAAATCGTCAGCCGCCACCTGCCTGATTGATCAGTGCCGTTGTTGGATAGCCTTCACCAATGCGGCGAAGGATCTCGGCGAGCTTGTCCGCTTCGGCCGGCGTCGCAAACTCCGCTAATATATCTTTTCGTTTTTCGATCGCCATGGCTTGAATGATATTGACGACCTCATCAATTCTTTCATCGTCATAAATTCTCAAAAGCTGTTCCTTTGCTTGCACGGCGTCGAGTGCTTGCAAGGTCCGTTGCACCTCTTGCACCCCTTTGTCGCGAGCTCCTTGTTCCATTTTTTTCAGCTTTTCCGTGAATGCTTCGCGTCGTTCGTCAAAAAAAGCCTGTTCTTCGCGGAGTGCTGCTTCCTTCGTGCTGAGCTCGTCACGGTACTCATTTTGACTACGTAGGCGCATGTCCATCTCCAGGCTTTCCATTTTCCTTGCTTGCAAAATCTCTTCAAAGTCGGGCTGCTCAATATCCTCACTCTGTTGCAGAATCTGCTGAAGCCGATTTCCAGTGATATCAATTCCATTGAGCAAGGCGACGACTTTGGTTCCCGTGTTGCCGTTGATGGTGCCACGGAAAAGAAAAAAGCCAACGAGCATCATTTGCGTCAGAACGGTGGCAACACAAAAGGCGGCGAAGGAGTTGGTGAGTTTTCTTAGCATGAGTAAGGTTCCATTGTTGTTCGAACACGATTCCAGCGCCCAACGGAAGCGGGCCGACGCCAGCGCGAGCGGCAGCTCACTCCGCTGCGGCCGTGCCGCCCTACGAAGAAGTGTGCCGCGCCATCGCAGTTCGGCGATTGTTCAATTCATCCATTTCGACTTGTTCTCGGCGTAGCATTTCGCCGCGGTATCTCTTCAATTCAATTTCTTGCATCCGCTCGAATTTTTTGACTTCCGTTTCGGCTTCTTTCAGTTTGACTTGTCGCCGTTCCAATTCCTCGACTAACTTGGATCGTGTTTCACGCAACGATTTGATGTCAGCCTGCAACTGTAAGTCATATCGGCCCTTTGTGAGCAGGCGATCGACAGAGACTTCTCCGACGCGACTGCTTGCGTCTTCAGCAGTCAGGGTGCGCCGTTCTTCTTGAATGCTTTCGATCTGGCTATCGATTTTTGCGATCGCTGCATTGGCTTCGCCTACCTTTCCACCCGCCTCGTCACGTTGGCGGCAGCGAAGATGCAGGATCGATGCGAAACGAAATTCAAATTTCATGTTGACGTTGCTGGCGGTGGTACCGCGTGTTTATTGAGGTGGGGCGACAACGGGTGGCGTCGGACGGCGAATCAGTGCTTCGAGTGCCGTCAAGGATTGTTCCATCGGAGCAATCTCCGATGCGTCTTGTGACAAGAACAACTTCATTGGGTCTCGCATCGCGATTGCGGCATCCACATTGGGGTCGCTGCCGGTGCGATAGGCACCAATCGAAATCAGGTCCGCGTTTTTCTGATAGGTGCTCAAATGGGCTCGCGCCGAATTGACTGTCTTCATCGTATCGGCTGGCACCAAGTGAGGCTGCAAGCGGCTCAGACTCTGTAGCACATCGATGGGTGGCCAATGTGCTTGAGCGGCCAGGTCGCGACTGAGAACGATGTGGCCATCAAGCAGTCCACGCAGCGTATCGGCGATCGGTTCATTGTTGTCGTCACCTTCCACCAAGACCGTGTAGAACGCCGTGATTGAACCATGGTTCGTTCGTCCCGCCCGTTCGACAACTTGCGGAAGTAGGTTGAAGACGCTTGGCGGGTACCCGCGCGTGGTCGGTGGTTCACCGGCAGCCAACCCGAGTTCACGTTGAGCCATCGCCAAGCGGGTCACCGAATCGACCAGCAGCAGCACGTTCTTTCCCTCATCGCGAAAGGACTCTGCAATTGCGGTGGCGGTCCAAGTCGCGGCAATGCGTTGTGCGGCGGGTCGATCGCTTGTGGCGACGACCACAACGCTGCGTTGCAAGCCTTCCTTGCCTAAGCAACGCTGGATGAATTCCTGGACTTCACGACCTCGTTCGCCGACCATGCAAATCACAATCCGGTCTGCACTGGATCCTCGAGCCAACATGCCCAGTAGGGTGCTCTTTCCGACGCCGGATCCAGCAAAGATGCCGAGTCGTTGGCCGTTGCCACAAGTCAGCATGGTGTCGATCGCTCGCACACCGGTTTGCAACGCCGTATCGATGGGGGGACGATCGAGGGATTCAGGAGGTTGGCGAGTCGTATCCACCAAGGTCAGATCATCGGGCAACGGGCGGTTATCAATCGGTCGACCGAAGGCATCGATCACTCGGCCACACAGCGAGGCGCCTGCACGAAGGTTGATCGATCGAGATAGCAGCCGGACTTTGTCGCCGGCAGCGATCTGGCCCATGGTTTCCATCGGAGCGACAATGGGGCGTACGCCTTGAAAGCCAATCACTTTGACGAGGCGTCGATCCGGGCTGTTGGGATTGATTTCACAGATCGCACCGATCGGTGCGGTGATCCCCTCGAGTTCGATCGAATCGCCGCGCACGGCGGCAACGCGCCCGCTGATTTCAAACGTGATCGATTCCGAAATGAGTCGAGCCGTGGGGCCTGGTAAGTGAAACTTGGGCGGATCAAGCGTGTAGCGAAAATCGGACGAACTCACGATAACATCTCCCGCAATCGACCGAGCTGTTCATCGAGTCCCGCTCGAATCTCTCCGCCGACTTGGCGAATCACGACCGCATCGATTGCCACGGTCTCATCGGGCTCGACCGTGGTTTGCTCCGGCAAATCAGGGGAGGCGAGCAATTCATCGAGGGTTTGGCCGAGGTGGGCCAGGGTTTCGGGATGAACCGCAAGTGTCAGTTGAGTCGCCGATCGCGCGCTACGCACCGCCTCATCGGCCCAGGAGACGAGAATCTGGGCGTCTTGTTCCAACTTCCGCTTGATGACTTTCTCTGCAGCACTGATGGCGATCGAGCTCAAGGATTCCGTGTACTGCTGCATCCACGATTGGTACGTCTCATGCAACTGCTGGACCGCTTGATGGATCCGTTGTAACGAGTCGGTGGCCAATTTCTCTGCTTGCTGTTTCACCTTTTTATCCGCATCCACTGCGGCTTTGGCCAATCCCTGTTGATAGCCTTGGTCGTGTGCTTGCTTTCGAATCGTCGCTGCTTCGCGGTTGGCATCCTCGACCCATTGTCGAACTTGATCGCGGCATTGCTCCAACCTTTGGCGTCCCTGGTCGGCAAAGTCCTCAAGATTGAACCCAGCCAATCCGGTTACTTTTCGAGCTGCGTCGGAGGCATCCGCGGCATCGGACGGTCGATTCGACTTCAAGACGATCGCCATATTGTGTTTGCATCCTTTTCTCGGTGTCGCCTTAATCCGTGATCGGGCGAATGGTTGTTTTCTTCGGACGAGTAGGTTTCGGAGCCACCGCACGCTACTTGCGGCTTCGCTGCCTTACGCCGCTATCGCGGTCTTTCTTGCACGCTTCGTCGCGTCGCTGGCGGTGCGTCGTTGCTTGAGTGACGCCGCGGCCACGGTCGCTTTGGCCTGGTCGATATCATGCAATTGAATTGAGGCGAGTGAGTTCATTTGCGTACGAACTTGTTTCGCATGAGCCCTCGGTAAACAACGCATGGCCGCATCACAAACCGGGTTGGGTAACCCACACAGTGTCAGCAGTGCGATTCGCATCTCCACTTGTGCGAGGGCTTGGCAGAGTTCTTTGGCGGATAGCTTCACCAGATAGTTGTGGGTCGCGTCGGTCGACTGCAAAATCGGCTCATCCGATCCCGTTGCTGTGTTGCGTTCTGATTCGGGTTTGATTCGGGGGGCGTGTTGTTCCACTTGCACGTCGTCCGCCGTCACGTGGGTCCCCGGTGCCACGCGCAGCGAATGGACTTCGATCGGCGTTTCGGCAGCTGCCGGCCGTGGAGTGATATTCGGTGGTGACTTTTCGAACGCTTGCTTTGCAGAATCCGGCTCGCTGGGTTGCGTTTGTTTCGGCATCGCAGCCAAGATGGCACTCAGGGCCCGTTGCCCCGTCGAGTTTTCCTGTTGCTCGTTTTGGCGTTCAACGCGCTGCCGGAGATGGCCCGCCAATTCTTCGATCGCTTCGGTGGGAACATCGCCGAGCCGACCGATCCGACGGAGCGCGTCATTTTGAATGCTCGATTCAAGGCGTGGCAGAACCCGCGCAGCTTGGGCCGGTGAGATGGACGCCAGGACCAGCGCGACCGCTTGTGGGTGTTCATCCGAAAGTAAACGGACAAGCACGTCATCTTCAACGTCGGCTAAGAAGGACAACGGGGTGGGGAGGTTTGCCGCAGCCTCACCCGATTGAGTTTGTGATTCGCTCCGAAGCTGTTTCAAAACGTGGCTTTGAAACGAAGCATCGCCAGGGGCTGGATCGTGGGGGAAAGAAATTTCGTCAATCGGCGCGGCAGCAAGCTCCGTTGGGGATTGCTGCACGAGCCCTTTGAAGGCGGATAGGGCACGGCGCCGTTCTAGGGGGTCCACATCCGACAAGGATGCCATCGTGCGGCGTAGTACCTTTTTCGATTCAGGGTCGATGCTGCTGATCAAGTTAGCAGCCACCGCAGCTGGCAGGCTGCTTAGCACGATCGCAACACGCCTCATCGCAGCTTCTCGATTTGCCGTTGTCTTCATAGCGGCTGTCATAGTGCGGATTCTCCGGTGCGAAACACGGTCGTCGATCAGCTAACGAGAATACTATGTAAGCGAACCACCCCTCGCAAGGAAAGAGCGAAATAGGATCTTGACCGTCGCGGGGCGTGGGAGCCGGAAGTGTTCTGGCATCCCGTTGGAGTTCACGTTTAGCGGTACCTGCGCACGAAGCAGGCGACGAACTCAAGCACGTCATGCAGCTTCGGCGACCCAGCTTCGGATCACGTTGGCTGCGATCTCAGGATTGCTTTCGACAATCGTTACCAACTCGTCTTTCAACGTGCCTCCTGTAATTTCCATCGCTTCGCTTTTGGTCGAGTCTTCGGCGACCAACGTGGGTGCCGCGGGAAGTTCAAGCCCAAAACCTTCATTGAATTCCCCTGGGACTCCATCACCACTGCTTCGAATCGCTGACCGAGCGACAAGCAGTGCGACCAATGCAAGGAAGATCAAAGCGATCGTTCGCCATGATTGGGACAGCCAAGTCAACGCAATTTTTGCCGTGTCGGGCTCTGGCATCTCGTCCTGTGGCAACACCAAGTAGTCGGTCACATCGACCAATTCGATCTTGCTCTCGCCCGCATTGACTTCGGGCAATAGAGGTGTCACGGTTCGTTGAATATTGCTTTTGACCTCCAGACGGGTCTTTTCCAAATCGGCGGTGCGCATCGGTTCGACGTCGTCAATCGTTTTTGTGGGATTGTCACGCAGCCACGATTGATTCCAGTATTCTTGGTAGTACGTTTGAGGCAGCGTAATCACAGCTCGAACGCGAGTGGTTTGAAGTGAAGCCACGCGAGAATTCTCATACTGCTGCCCCGCCACCCCAATGCTTTCTCGCTCGTCTTCCTTCGTTTTCGAAACTTGTGCGTTGGGGTCGGTGCCATCCAGACTTTGGGCACGAAGCCCGATTGCATTGGGGACCACCCCAGGAACACCTTGGCTCATCGGCCGGACGCTTTCCGTATCGATCTTTTTCGACTTGTCCTGTAACGTGGTTCGTTCGCTGTCGTAACTCAGCGTCGTCTTTTCAACGTCCATGGTGGGGTCAATCTCGGCATAGACCGAAACTTGGATGTCGTTGCCGTAGCCGAGCAAGTGTTTGCGGATTTTTTGTTCATAGTAGGCGATCTCGTTGCGTCTTTTTGCCGCCAACGGATCCGCATCCTCGTCAAATCCAATCGAGCCGTCCGAGTTCGTGTCGACGACCGATACGTCTTCGCTGGACATTCCTGCATAAGCCGCTCGAATGATCTCTTTGATTTGCTCAATGCGATATTTCGGCAGCGGGTCGGTTCCTTCAGGAGTCACGATCACGCTGGCCGACTGAGGACGCGCTCGGCTAAGCCCAAAACGCTCGGCTCGATCATAGTCGACGCTGGCAAACTTGATGTCAGGAAAACGGGCCAAATGGGAACCGAAATCGAGTTCCTTTGCGTGCATCTCGCGAGCATGTCGTTGCTCGTTTGACTCAAACGGGCTGGCTGCACGGTGCGCGGATTGCAAATGCGTCTGAAGCGAAACGGGCAACGATTTTGCTTCGCTGAGTGCAGCAAGGTATTCACTTCGGGCCTCCTTCGGAATGTAGATTCGGTGTCCCTCTCGCTTGAAATCGTTTAGCCCCGCGTGCCCCAGGGCCAATTCCATCAAATCCAATTCGTTTTCGTTGAAAACGCGACCACCGAGTAAGGGTTCATGACTCGTCGAACCGCTGCCTTGAACCAAAAATGCCAAGCCGATCGCAATCGCAGCGACTAACATCACCGTGATGATTCGCGATTGAACCGGCATCGCCTTGAAGGCTTCTCGCATCTGTTCGGTTGATTGGTTGAAGAAGTTCATGAATTGTTGAATTTTGCGCTATGGAGTATCGGGTTCCTAAAGAGTCATCGTTGCCCAAGGTGTTTGCGACCTCCGTCGGAAGGTCCGCGTCAAATTTGTATCTGTTGAACCTCGCGATAGGCTTCCATCAACTTGTTACGGACCTGCAACAACATGCGAAAGGCGAGGTCGGCTTTTTGAACCGACGTCAAGACTTCGGCTTCATTCACGTCGCCACCGGTCAACAACGAATGAACCATTTCATTTGCATTGTTCTGCATCGAATTGACGCCGTGAACCTGATCGCTCATCAAGCTCGCAAACGAATCCATCCCCGTCGACACCTCGCGTCCGCCAGCCGTTTTCGACAAGGGCGAGTTCGCAAAGGGATTGACCGGTCGAGATGGCGGCGCAAAGGCGTTGGTGATCGGTTTCATGAGTTAAGGGCACAGGGTTACGCCAAAATGGACAACGTTTCTCGGCTTAAGCTCTTGGTGATTTCCATCACACCGACGTTCGCTTCATAAGCACGCGTGGTCTCCAGTGCATCGACCATTTGGGTCGTCAAATCAATATTGGGATAGGCGACGTATCCCTTCCACTTCCCTTCTTCAATCGCCAGCGGGTGGTTGGGTTGATAGCGGTAAAGTGGTTCGGCGTCGCTGGTTTTGATTTCAGCGACTTTCACACCTGAGGCCCCGGAGGTGGTGAGGGAATCGTCCGTTTGAAAGACAACCTGGCGGGCTTGATATGCGTTGGCTTCTCCATTTTCGTCTTTCAACGTCGAAATGTTGGCAAGGTTGCCCGAAATCGCATTCAGGCGAGTCCGTTGGGCAACGAGTGCGGAGGTGCTGATGTCGAGTGATCGCAACATGATGACTAGGCTCGTTCCGTGATCGCGGCTCGCAACAACGCAAATTGGCTGCGCATCGTTGTGATCGCTAAGCTGTGTAGATGTTGGTTCTTGTTCAATTCGGTGACTTGACTTTCCAACGAGACATCGCTGCCGTCGTGGTAAACAACCTGTTCGGTCGCCGAACGCGGTCCGGCGTAAAGGTCGTCCCGGGTCACCGGACCGGTAACGTTTTGCTGGACAGGGTTTTCCGCGTTTCGGATCGATTCGGCCAACGCGTTTTGAAAGCCATCGACGTCCAAATCGCGACTTCGGTAACCCGGCACGCGGAGATTGGCTAAGTTGCCAGCAAGCAATTCATGCCGTCGCTCCGAGAAATTGAGCGATTGCTCCAACGCAGGAATCGTGCTGTTTTGGAAGATCCCTAACATGGCTCAGGCCACCATTCGCGAAGCGCCCGCGGTGGGCCGGAAAACGATGGTCGCGGCCGCGCCGCCTTGGGGACAATTTTGCCAATGGATCTTTGCCCCGAGCGCCGCCGCAATAAACGGAAGCGAAGTCGCTCGCTGCTCAATGCTGCGGCCCGTATCAGCGACCTCCAATTCCAATCCGCTGGAGACATCCACGGCCGTGATCGTCAATTCGCCCCCCTGGACCCCCATTTCGGCGATGGATTGGTTCACCAGGGTGCGGACAAGCTCGGCAACTTTTTCACCGTCGGCTGGAATCCGGATGCTCGGGTCGATATCGACTTCCAAGCAGATCGGCGAATGATTCTGAGTCAAAATGGCACAAGACACGGATTCTACGAGAATTGCTAATGATTCGCAGGCCTTCGGGTCGATCCAATGATGTGACACGGTACGCTCCCAATGATCCATTTTGAGGTAATAATATTGTTCGGAACTGGCTGATAACCCACCGGACACCGTCGACGCAAGATGAATTGCAACGAGCGAATCGACTCCCCTGCGCAATGGGGTGCTGGTGGCTGACCAGGATTTGCTGAGAATGAAGGGCTCATGAGACGTTTGTCTTATCGTTTCGATTCGCTGAGCCACATCTGATTTATGAATTTGCCTCCGCATCCTTCCCACACGTTTGAGGACGTCCTACCGCGAATTGCCTCGAATCTCGCTTGGCACTATGACGCCACGACGAGTCGATCTCAAATCAAGGACATCCCGGCAGCGGTTCGCTACGCGCTGCGAACTCCGGCCGACTATCCTCCGCTCTCTGCGGCAATCGCCCCCGGTGACCGGGTCGCGTTAGCGGTTGACCCGAATTTGCCCGATCTCGTCGAGGTGATCCGCGGGGTGCTGCTTGAAATAGAACAAGCCGATGCGGATGCGGTGGACATCGTGCTCTGGGACGAGGCGACCGACGCGACGTTGGAATGGCTCACTGCTGAATTTGAGAATCTGGCGACGATCTCTCGCCATGATAGCGAAAACCGTGAATCCCTTCGCTACTTGGGGGTCGATGATCAAGCCGAGCCGGTCTACTTGAGCCGTCTGTTAGTCGATGCCGATTTGGTGCTGCCGCTGATTGCCGCCCGGCCTTGGGATGCCGTCGATGGCAGAGAGTTGAGTGGCGTCTATCCCATGCTGGCGGATTCAAACACACGAATTCGTCATCATTTGTCGGCCCCATCGAGTCGCAAAACCAAACGGCCCGGTAACGAGTCTCAGATCGGTTGGATGTTGGGGGTGCAATTGATTCTGGCCGTCGCGGCCAACGAACAAGGCTGCGCCGGTGCAATCTTCTCGGGAACCCCTGATGCCATTCGTCGTTCCTATGATCAACCGCGACGGAGCGACGATGAGTTCCCGCCGGCGGCCCCCTTGGTGATCGCGTCGATCGAGGGGTCGGCACAACAGCACACTTGGCTGAACCTGGCACGTGCCATCGGTGCCGCGGCCACACACACCGAACCGGGCGGAACGGTTTTGGTTTGGACGCAAATCAGCGAACCGCCAAGTGATCGGTTGGTCCATCGCAGCAACGGCGGTTCCGACGATTCGAGCGTCGGGGGAGACGAGAAGGAATCGGGCGATGGGTTCACGCTTTGGGATGATTCGATCGAAATTGCCGAAACGATCCAACGCGTGGGCAGCGAGTATCGGCTCTTGCTGCACAGTCAAGTTGCTGCGGAGATCGTCGAGTCCTTGGGAATAGGGGCCGTCGATTCCATCGATGGCGTCGAACATGTCAGTCGATCGTTTGCAGCCTGCGGTACGCTGCGGTCGGCACAATTCGCAGGCGGCACCTTCGATTCCAACTTGCGGTACCAACACTCCACATCATCCCAAGAGCGGTCGCGATGACGAAGAAGCAGGGAATGTCGGCGACCCAGAGCGAGGTACCGATTGAGCAAGCACATCGCTTCTGTCCTTCCTGTGGCGTAAAGAACCCGCATGTCGGCAGGGTTCCGTTTCGTTGTCCCGAGTGTGCGTTCGCAAATTTCTTTGGCCCCGTCGCTGCGGTGGGGGCCTTGGTCACGAATGACCAGGGGCAACTGCTGTTGGTTCGGCGAGCTCGGGATCCAGGTCAAGGAAAATGGGGGCTCCCAGGCGGTTTTGTCGATCGCGACGAGACGATCGAAGATGCGTTAGCGCGAGAGGTCTACGAAGAAACGCAGCTGACCCTTGCACAGCGACACTTGATGATGACGCACCCCAATCACTATCACTACGGTGGCATCATCGTCTCGGTAATCGATCTCTTCTTTGTCTGCAAAGCCGAGGACGACACCGTCATTCGGCTCGAAACGTCCGAGCTAACGGAATTTCGTTGGGTGGACGCAACATCGGAGCTGTTCGGCCAAATGGCTTTCGAGTCCAACCGGATCGCCATCGACCGCTGGGTGGCGACGACCACGACCTAACCCCTACCTCCTTGGCTAACATGCTCGTGGACCGTCAGCCTTAAATTAGGCTCATCCGACGGAAGCGCGCGGAACCCAGACTCGAGGTTTTTTGGAGGTATGGCTCCGGTGTCCAAGGATCTCTTAGAAAAGAGTGCCCGACGGACGGTCGTCCGCCTGGAACCGGTAGCACCCTTGGCGCACCGTCGACCGGGATATCCCTTGTCAAGTTGCACCTCTGCAGAGCTCGACTCCGTTTCTCCCGGCAACTGCACGATAACAAGTGAAAATAGCTCCTGCCAGCAATGATGGGACACCGGAGAGATGCCTCGAAAACCTCCTGCGCACGCTTCCGCCGGATGAGCCTTAAACTATGGGGTAGTGGATTTCGCCAGAAATCCGTAACTCAAATGTTCTTAGGGACTATTGGCGAAGTCCACTACGTCCCAGTTCGCAGTTCTAACCTTGACGGTCCACTCGAGCCCGGTTACAGCGTCTGCTATTTGGTCACAAAGCAATAGAGGTGATTTTCGCCACGAATCAGAATGCGATGATCCACCGGCACGGGTGACCCGATGACCGGCTCGTTCAACGCGTTTTCTGATAGCAACTCGAATTGGTTATTGGCAATCGAAGCAACCATGACCACCCCGTCTTCGCGCGGCGCATAGAGGTAGTCGCCCACGATCACGGGCGACGCATAATACGATGTCCGATGTTTGGGAAACGCATCGCTCCAAATCGACTTACCGGTGGCCGGGGCGATGCATTCAATTTCACCTCGATCACGGACAATGTAGACGAGCCCTTGGTGGGCTGCGGGACTCGGAACGAACGCGCTGATGTCATCACGCTGCCAGACATGATTGGTTTCGCTCACATCACCCTGGCCAGAAAGAGCGACCCCAAACATTCGGGGTTCACGCCGGTCGTTTCGGCCATAGCAGATCACGATCATCTCTTCCAGAATGACCGGCGTTGCAATCGCTGGCCACAACTCGTGTTGGTCGGGATTGAAGCCACCGCACGACCAAACGACCTTTCCGTCGTCAGCGTCATGTAGCGTTAAATGCTGGGCGCCCCACACCAAGATCGCTTCGTTTCCCTGGTAGTCGATGACCAACGGCGTCGTGTAGCACTGATCGGCTTCACGGGGCGTTTTGTAGGTTCGATCCACTTTCCATGCTAACTCGCCGTTTTCTTTGTCGAACGCTGCGACCCAAGAATCGCCTGCGTGCATGCGAGCCATGATCACGTGTTTGTTCGTCAAGACAGGGGACGAACCGTGATCCCAAAACCGATTGTCCTCACCGAACCGCTCGGTCAAGTTGGTTTCCCAGCGAACCGAGCCATCCAAATTGACAGCTGCGAGTGTCCCACTCTTGAAATAGGCAAACACTCCCGAGCCGTCGGTTACCGGTGACGCGTTGCAGCCCGAGCCGTTGCGGTGTTTCCCCAGTATTTCATTTCCAAACGTGGTGGCCCAAAGCCGTGTTCCCGACCAATCGAACGCCAAAACCGCATCCTGGCCATCGACCGGCGCGGTAACAAAAATCGTCTGGTCCAGGACAATCGGCGTGGAACAGCCTTTGCCCGGCAAATCGGCTTGCCACAACAACGTGCCATCATCCAAGCGGGTCGGATAGTTGCCACCGTCGGTGCTACCGTGGCCAAACGGCCCGCGCCAACTCGGCCAATCGGCCCGAGCGGTTGCGAAAGCAAAACAAATGGTCAACAGTAACGCAAGGTTGCGGATTGGTTTTATCACAGTGACAGACTTTCCATGAACGTTGACGAGATCTTACGAAATAACCGCCGCGTCTACGACGCGATGGCGGATGCGGGGAACCCACTCTGCCAACCGGCCACGGAGGCGGAATTGGCCAACCCGCTGGCGACGCTCGATCCTTGTGGATGGCTCGGTGGTTCGCTGCAGGGATCGCACGTGCTTTGTTTGGCAGCCGGCGGCGGTCGACAAAGTTCATTGTATGCCGCTGCGGGCGCTTCCGTCACCGTCGTGGACCTGAGCGGGGCGATGTTGGAGCTGGATCGAAAGATGGCGACCGAGCGGGGTTGGAAGGTTCGTCTGTTTGAGACCTCGATGGAAAACCTGCAAATGCTGCGAAATGCCGAGTTTGATCTCGTCGTTCAGCCGGTCAGCACCTGTTACGTGCCAGAGATTCAGCCTGTTTTTCGCCAGGTCGCTCGCGTGCTCCGAGGCCGAGGACTCTACATCAGCCAGCATAAAAACCCCGTCAGTTTGCAGAGTGACCTCGAACCTCAACACGATCAATTGTATCGCTTGCAGCATCCCTATTACCGCCAAACGCCTCTTCCGGCCCCCCAATCGATGACCCCGGCGGGGCGGCGACTCAGGGAGTCGGGTGCAACCGAGTTTCTGCATCGATGGGAGCAGATCGTCGGAGGGATGTGCCGCAGCGGTTTTGTGATCGAAGACTTGGTTGAACCGGTTCATGCCGACCCGCAAGCGGTGCCGGGATCGTTTGGGCATCGTGCGAAGTACGTTGCGCCGTATCTGAGAATCAAGGCGAGACGGGTCGAGGGCAGCGGGGATCTTGCGGCGGCCCCGTGCGCAGACTCGAGTGGATCACGGTTGTGGCTGCCAGAGAACTGAAACCGGCAATTCGCGAGTGTTTTCGCCGTTTTGCTGCTGTTAGAGCGTGACAGTTTCCGTAAATCCATTAAACTTCGCGTATGACAGAACCAACCAATGAAACTGAACACGCAATCGAAACGATCGAATCGGCATCCCCGAAGACCGCAACGAAATCGAGCAAGAGCAAGAACCCGATGCTGACCGCATCGCGAGCGATTCGCCCACACGGGACGGAGTACAGCCGTAAATTGGCCACCGCGGCGGCTCGTGTTGCCTTAGAGAACAAGGGCCAAGACGTCATGGTACTTGATGTTTGTGCCCAAACCGCCGAGTTTGATTTGTTCGTCTTGGCGACCGGATCGAGTCGACGGCAGTTGCACGCGATCAGCGAACAGATCGATGATGTCTTGGAAAAAGAGATCGGAGATCGACGCTTGAATATTGAGGGCTATCAAGAAAGTCGCTGGATCGTGCTCGATTACGGCAGCGTCGTCGTGCATCTGTTCGACGAAGAGACTCGCGAATACTACGACCTCGAATCGCTTTGGGCTGATGGTAAGCGGATCCCCCTCGAAGAACTCGGACTGAAAGCCGAGTAGCTGCACGACTCCTTTCCTTTTTTCTTTTGGCTCGAAGAACTGCACGATGCATCTCCCTGACCTTCTACGTCTGCGATTGGCAGACGCGCTGTCGGAATTGACGAAGTTTGGACTCACGGGGGACGTCGGCGCGTATGCGTCAATGATCCGCGCCACCAATGACCCGAAATTTGGTGATTACCAGGTCAATTGCGCAATGCCACTTGCCAAGCAATGGGGCACCACGAACGCCGAATTCAGTAACCCTCGCAAAGTGGCTGCGGCGATTGTTGATGCGCTTCAGGTCGGTGACCTTTGTGAGCCGGCGGAGGTCGCTGGTCCTGGCTTTATCAACCTGCGATTGAAGGATTCCTACTTAGTTGACCAACTACGTGCGATGCTTGGTGACCCTCGCTGTTTGGTGTCCAAGGCCAATCCGGCTCGCCGAATCCTCGTCGATTTTTCGTCTCCCAATGTTGCCAAGCCCATGCATGTTGGCCACATTCGCAGCACGGTGATCGGCGATGCACTCGCCCGAACCCTGCGTTTCCTCGGCCACGAAACGATCACCGACAATCACCTGGGGGATTGGGGAACTCAGTTTGGAATCATCATTTATGGCTACAAACATTTTGGCGATCCCGATCTCGTTGCGAAGAACCCGGTCCCCGAATTGTCAAAGCTGTATCGTTTGGTCAATCAATTGATCGAGTACCGCAAGGCCAAGCGATCGATCGAAACGGCTCAAACGGATCGGTGTGCGGCCGAATCCGAAGTCGAGCGTTTACAGGCTGAATCGATAGCGACCTCCGATCCCAAAGAACAGAAGAAAGCGAAGAAACGCCTGGCGAGCGCCCAATCGAAATTGAAATCACTCGATAGCAAGCTTCGCTCCGCAACCAAGAAAATCGCAGCCGTCGAAAACGATGCCGATTTGCGGGTCAAGGCCCAACAACACGCGGACGTTGATCATGCGGTGTTGCAAGAGACGGTGAAGTTGCACCAGGGGGACGAACAGAATTTACGATTGTGGGAGGAGTTTTTGCCCCATTGCAAGGATGAGATTAACCGTATCTACGACGCACTCGATATCGGTTTCGATCATACACTCGGTGAAAGCTTCTACCATTCGATGCTGTCCGAAGTCGTGGAGGATCTAAAAAAACGTGGACTCGCACGCGATAGCGAAGGAGCCGTTTGTGTTTTCTTGGAGGGTTTTGACGCACCCATGATCATCCAGAAAAAGGATGGCGCGTTTTTGTATGCGACGACCGATCTGGCAACCTTGGCGTATCGGCTTGAGGAGTTTGCACCCGATGAGATCTTGTATGTCGTCGATACGCGGCAAAGCGAGCATTTTGAAAAGCTGTTTGCGGTGGCAGAACAGATCGGTAGGGACAAGGTCAAATTGGTGCATGTCAATTTTGGAACCGTGTTGGGAGAAGATGGGCGTCCGATGAAAACCCGCAGCGGCACACTCATCGGGCTCGAGGGGCTGTTGTCGGACGCAATCGATCGTGCCCGGCAAGTGGTTTGTGACCCCGAACGATTGTCGCGAATCGATCCGCCGATGGACCGTGAAGAACAACGTCGGGTTGCCGAAGCCGTGGGGCTCGGTGCGATCAAATACGCCGACCTATCACATCATCGAACCAGTGACTATCGATTTAGCCTTGATAAGATGGTTTCGCTTGATGGGAACACCTCGGCCTACATTCAGTATTCGTATGCGAGAACGCAGGGCATTCTTCGCAAAGCGGGCTCGAGCGAAACCGCCGTGACAGAAATTGCCGAATCCATCGACCGGTTCCATCACCCGGCGGAGCGAGCTTTAGCAATCAGTTTGCTCAGGTTGGAGGAAGCACTGAAGGCAGTCCACCAAGATTATGCGCCGAACGCTTTGGTCGATTATCTGTATGAGACGGCAAAAGCTTATGCCGTCTTTAATGACAATTGCCATGTCTTGAAGGCGGACAATGATGCAATCGCGTCGCTTCGCTTGGCACTGGTCGCCCTCTGCGGGCGTGTGCTTCGACTCGGTCTTGACTTGTTGGGTATCCACGTCGTTGCTCGGATGTAGGATTGTCTGCACCGTTGTAGGGTTTCCCTGGCGGTATCGTATAATCTGACCTACCTTCCCTGGTTGACCTATCTCAACGATTGACGCGATCGGAAATTTCGATACGGTATTCGACTTGGAAGCGAGTTAGTTTAGAGACACGGACGTTTTTTCTTATCATCAATTGAGTAAAACATGGCAAAGAAGAAGGCGTCCAAGGTCAATGCCGCACAAGCGATTCGTGATTATGATGCCGCGCATCCCGGCACGTCCCCGAAAAAGGTCGCAGAGGACCTGAAAAAGCAGGGGATCGACATCAATGGTCAATACGTCAGCACGATTCGCTCCAATGCGAAGCGAAACGGCGGGAAGACACGCAAAGCGGGACGCCCGGTCAAGAAAGCGGCGGGAACGGTAAAACGGGGCCGTCCACCACGATCGGTCAAGCCTTCGGCAGCCGCCAAATCGACTCCTTTTGACGCTCTGCTGCAATTGCAACAGCTCACAGCCGAATTGGGTGGGTATCAACAAACGCGTGAAGCATTGGATTTGCTAGAAACGGTTGCAAACAAGTAGGCTTTCCTGGCAAAGAGACTGGCGCAAAACGCAAGGTTTTGTGTAAACTATTCAGATACGGCCGTTTTCACGGCTTGTGGCTCACGAATCGTCTTGCGTTCTTCGACCGCGGACCGTTCGTAAGGGCCGATACTCACCTTCTCGTTGCGTAATTATCTGACCAGTCGTTTATGAGTTCGCTGACCCCCGAACAATTCATCCTCCGGATCAAGGATCTTGGCTTAGCGGACATCCGCGCGGTCGATCGAGTGCGTAGTGAGCATGGTGCGGGTAATCATTCGCTCGCTGCGACCATCGAGTCGATGCAGCGAGCGGGGATCGTAACCACGCTGCAAACCGAAAAGATCCTCCGGGGAGACCGGTCCGGTTACTACTACGGTGAATACAAGGTCCTCTATTTGATTGGAGCAGGGACCTTTGCGCGGGTCTATCGGGCGTCCAAGGACGATAAGGTCTTCGCCGTTAAGGTCCTGCGCAAGCGATTTCGGGATGAGCCGAAGGAGTTGGAGCAGTTTTTACGCGAAGGTCGGATGGGCTTGAAACTCCGACATCCAAACATTGTCAGCATTTATGATGTGGTCCCGGACATCCGCCATCCGTTCTTGGTGATGGAGTTTGTCGAAGGGCAAACGCTGCGTGAATTGGTGAAGGTCCGAGGCAAACTGCCCGCAGATTTGGCGCTCAAGCTCATCTATGATGTCTGTTCCGGCTTGTCTCATGCTGCTCAGTTGGGGATTTCACACCGTGACTTGAAGTTGTCGAATGTGTTGATCTCGACCGATGGCAAAGCCAAGTTGGTTGACTTTGGTCTTGCGGCGCTTGCCGATCGCAACAACCCCGATGTGGTTGCCGATTGCCCGAACGCGCGGGCGATTGACTATGCAGCACTCGAACGTGGGACGGGGGTTCGGAAAGACGATCCGCGGAGTGATGTTTTCTTCGCGGGAAACATGCTCTACCACATGCTGGCGGGTACGCCGGCGCTTATCGAAACGCGCGACCGACTCGCTCGGCTGAATGTCAATCGCTTCATCGATATCACGCCGTTGCCATCGTTGGTACCGGACGTACCCGGTGTCGCCAATCAAATTGTGCAGAAGTCGATGCGATACAATGTCAACGAGCGCTTTCAGTCCGCGGGTGAGATGCAAGCCGAGATCAAAAAAGCGATCACCCTGCTCGAACGGGGTGACGTCGGGTCGGCCGGTGGCGATTACCATCAACCGATGGCGGAACATCACGATGACGATGAATTGCCGTCCAATGAGGGGGAAGGCTATGTGGTCATGTTCGTCGAATCGAAGGCGACGCTTCAAAACGCGGTGCGTGATCGTTTGAAGGCACGTGGGTATCGCGTGTTAGTCATTCAAGATCCCGATCGCGCGTTATCACGATTCGCGGCCGGCGAGGAAAGGCCTGCGGATGCGGTGATCTTTGGAGCCTCGGACCTCGGCAGTGCCGCCATCGAAGCCCACAATCGTTTTGCAGAAGAGGAAGCCACTCGAGATATTCCAACGGTATTGTTGATCGACCGCAAACAGACCCATTTGATCGCGGCGGCAACGCGTGGCCCCAATCGAAAAATGTTGGGGCTTCCCTTGAAGGTCCGAGAGTTGCGAACAGCGCTGGCACTCGTACTCGCCGATGTACCGCGGCGTCAAATCGGGACGTTTTAACGCTCATCCGGCGGAAGCGTGCGCAGGAGGTTTTCGAGGCATCTCTCGGGTGTCCAATCATTGCTGGCAGGAGCTATTTTCACTTGTTATCGTGCAGTTGCCGGGAGAAACGGAGTGGAGCTCTGCAGAGGTGCAACTTGATAAGGGATATCCCGGTCGACGGTGCGCCAAGGGTGCTACCGGTTCCCGGCGGACGACCGTCCGTCGGGGACTCTTTTCTAAGAGATCATTGGACACCGGAGCCATACCTCCAAAAAACCTCGAGTCTGGGTTCCGCGCGCTTCCGTCGGATGAGCCCGTTTTAACGCGTCCCTCCAAAAAAATCGACCTTTCCTGTCGGGTTGGGTGCTCCGCTGCGTTATGTTCCGCTTAGCCCGGATTCTCCAGGAACTCACTATCTCGTTTCTTCTGGTCATCGCGGGGCAGGCGTGGAGGATTATTCATCAGTCCAAACATATTTCCCGTAGCCCTTTGTATGCAATCAGCTTACATCGATTGAGTAAAAAACAGACTGCGCACGTTGGAGTCGTAGGCTTTAGCCGATTCAGCAAGGATCCCGTACGCAATCGGCTAAAGCCTACCACTCCAACGAATAGTCCGGCTTAGACACTAATCGTCCAGACCGTCGAGCCGCATTCGAGCTTCTGCGGCCCAGGGGCTGTCGGGGTACAACGACAAAAACCGCCGCCAGTGTTTGACTGCTTCGGCGCAGCGTGCTAGGTCGTCAAGGGTTCGGGCCAGGTGATAGTGAACGTCGGCGTAGTCCGGAAAAATTTCCAGCGCGCCGCGAAACGCTGCGACGGCCAATTCCTGTTGGTCGGTCTCTGCAAGCACAATCCCCAAACTGGCTCTGGCTTCGACGAAATCGGGATCCAATTCGATCGCAGTGTAATAGCGTTCTCGGGCGGCAATCGCTTCGCCACGGCGGTACAGCAGTTCGCCGAGCTGAAAACAAAGATCCGCATGGGGGCCATCCCGCGAAAGCATGGCGTGATAAAAGTCGATTGCCAATTGCAAATCACCAGCGTCTTCTGCCTGGAATGCCGCTGACATCAATTCGTCTTCGTCGTCGCCATCCGCTTGCTCAAGGTTGTACGGGAAGGACGTATTGTTATCGCGAACGATGGACAAGACGGTCGGGGGTGGTGCCGATGCATTAATTTGTTTCTCATTCAACGTTCCCTGCTCGAATGCATCAAAATCGAACCGCAATTGTCCGCCCGGCTCGATCAATCCTTCACCGCCTCGCAGCAACACCTGCTTGCCTTCGACCAAGATCGACAATTGGTCCAAAGGTCGGTGTATGTTCGGTAACAACTCGACCCACTCAACCAATCGCTGCTCGATCACCGTGGCGCTTTCCCCGGCTGCGATCCATTTCGCTAAGCGTTTGGCCGTGGCGACTTCGGCAAAATCAAAGTAGGGCAGGCGATGGAGCGTCTCGACAGGGGTGATCAATCCCAGCCGTTGCCAGCGTCGGACGATGCGTACCGAGATGCCCAACAGATGAGCCAACATGGCGGGTGTGTAGTAACGCCGCGTCGAGGGTTCAAGATCGACCAGTCCGAGTCTTTGCCACAACCCCGTTTCGTGCACCAACTCACAGGTTCCCAGCGCGATGGCATGTCGAGTGGACTCGCTCAATAAATCGGCTTCGCTCAGCGGAGATTGGTCCGCGCCAATCACCACCCAATCGAGTTCGGCCCCCTTTTGATCAACAATTTCGGCACCGAATGATCGCAGCACGTTGGCCGCTTCGCGGCGAAGCATCGATCCAAAGCGTCCGGCAAGCGCCACGCGAATCCCGTGCAGCGAACCGGCGTCCCGCGACGATTCCGGCTGGTCGCTCCGTTGCGTGTCGTCGTCGGGGTCCATGCTCTCGTTCAATGTCCATTCTTCCCGCTAGGCTTCGGGGACGCAAAACACCCCACAAAACTGAAGACGCTACTGGGTTCTGCGGATCCATACGCAGTGTCCGCCACCGGGAGCCATCGTTGCATCGATCTTGTCGCCCTGTTTCACTTCGATCCTTCGGATCCGATAAGCTTCACGATTGTGGAGGTAATCAGCGTCGGGCGCATCTTCGTACAGGGTTGCGGTGTAGGTTTGATTCGGTTCCAGGAAATCAAGCTTGATGGGCAAGCTGCGTGACTGCTCGTTCGTTGCCGATGCGATGAACCATTCGCTACCGCTGCGCCGCGCGGTCGTGATGAAATGGCCAATTTTACCATGCAGGATTCGTGTTTCTTGCCAAGTCATCGGCAGCTTGCCAAGAAACTCAAACAGGTCGGCCTTGGCTTCGTAAGCCTCCGGACAATCGGGCAAAATCGACAGTCCCGAGAAAACAATCATCACACGCGCGGTTTCGGCTACGACCGTCGAATCGACATTCATGAAGACCTTCGGCCGGTCTCGTGCGGGGTTTTCCAAGGTGTAGAGTCCATTGCACATGTCCAACGGTCCCGCCAGCATGTTCACAAACACTTGCTCACAAAAATCACTTGGTGAAAAGGAACGAAGCGCATCGGATTGGGAATGACAGAACTCGCGCGTCACATAATTGGGGTACGTACGTTGATCCCCCGAAGGTGGAATCGGATCGTCGTGGAAATCGCAAAGTAACTGATGCTCGGCGCATTTTTTGACAATCATTCGCGTGTCGAGCACCTTCTTCTGTCCATTGCCCTTCATGAATCCGTACTTGATTCCAGCGGCCCCCCATTTCTGGTAAAGCGCCAGCGTCTCGTCGAAGGGGAAGTTCACCCGAGCGATATCGTTGAAGTACAAAATGATGCCCACTTCCTTGTCTCTTGCGTATCGGATCAGTTCCGGAATATCTGTGGGGTCCTGCCAATTCGCCGGTGGGTCCTGCGGAACGAGCCGAGGACTCTTTGGGTCGGGTTGGACAAGCAAGTAGGGACGACTGGTTCGAGGATCGGAGGTGGCTTCAAATTCCAGCCCATACCACCCGGCATCCAAGACCAGGTAGCCGATACCGTGAGTTGCCGCGAAATCGACAAATCGCCGCCAACTGGGCATATCCAATCCATAGGTGAATCCATCGTCGGTCGTTGCTCCCCAAGCTCGCCAATCCCACATCGCCAGCCCTGGTTGGATCCAATCGGTGTCCTCGATGGCACAGGCTGGATTCAGACACTCCAGCAGGGGAGAAGTCAGCAGATCGCCAGCGGATTTGCCGACGAGCAGGGTCCGCCAACTGGTGACCCCGCCACTCGCCAAGGTCGATGCGGCGAAATGGGTTCGGAACGATGAGTCACGACCTTCTAGAGCAACCAAATCCATCGGAGCGATGTGTTCGATTGCCGCCTCCATGACCGCCGCATGCAGCCCAGATGGAAACTGTACCACCAACGGCAATCGAGCCGCGATCTTTTCGCTTTGATGAAAGCGGCTAAGCGGTTGCGGTCCGATCGGGTCATGCTCCCCTGCATAGCACCAACCCGTGGCATCCTCCGAAAAACAATATTCCGTCAGATCGTCCGCCAGCCGAATCGTGGAATCCCATCCACTGTGCTCGGGAAGCCGATAGCGAACCGCGATGCCGTCATCATAAGCACGAAGGATGATTTGAAGCGTTCGTGCGGTCGCTGTCGTCTCTCGTAACGTCCAAGTGAGTTCATTGCAACGGTTCGCGTACTGGGAAAACTTTCCCCAAGTGGTTTCGATGGTCTCATCGATCGATCGGGTGGTGACCGCGAGGGTATGCAACGGTCCGAGATTCCCGTCGGCGAAATGTAGCCCCAATTTGCCCGGCTCAAGAAGTGGCTGCCCCAGTGCGACAACTTGCCAGTGGGGCACGCCTTCGACAAGGCTCAACGTTGCCGCGATACGTGAGTTAGGGCTTGGCACCTCAACCGGTTGGCCGACGACAAGGGATGTGCTCAGCGAAACAGCAACAAGGAAGCAGTAGAATCGAATTCTCATGGTCGTTTTCTTCTTGTCTTTCGAATGCGAGAGCGTGGATCTTAACCTCATCGCGTCCCCTTTCGAAGTGGCTATTCCGCTGACCGCTTTTTGCTGCGACCCTCGGAGGTCAAACGCTGTTTCGAGTTGGCTTGAGCGCGATGAAAGATGACGGTTTTGGGCCGAGTATCTCCTCCGCCTGAGTAAAACGCGACGGGACGTTCGGATTCGGTGCTGCCAATCAGCAGTAATAAATCACCTTCGAGTCGATAGATGGCCAAACTCGCCTGAGGGCTCTTTTCTCGACGCCGTAGAGGCGTCCAATCCATTTGTTTGGGAGTGGTCTGCTCATTGACGGCGAAGTGCCCATCCCAAATCACCGTTTCGCGTCGGTCGTTGATGTGGACGTAAAGCAGCGTGCTGCCATCGAGGACAAGGCGACCCTGCAACCCAGGCTCGAGGTCTGCCATCCATGTCCCCTGCAATCGTTTCGCGTCGCCCGTCGTTTTTTTGGCGGAAGTCTCTTTGTTTTTAGCGGAAGGATCTTTGCCGATCGCAGGTTCACAGAGGACGAGGATCAGACCCGCTAGCAGTAGTAGGAACGGACGACTCATGGAACTTCTCCTCAACGATTTTTATCGATTTTTGACACGGAAAGAGCTCGGTGCTTTTTATTGTTCGCATTTTAGCACGCGAGTTCGCATGGGTGGGGATCGGTGCATCCGACTTGCGGGGCATGCCGCGTGAGCGGTAGCCGTCGGTTGATCGGACCGCAGCGGCCCCCTAAACTGTCGCTGCTCCCGATAACCCAACGGGCAAGCATCGTGGTCGCCCCATTGCGACCCATCGTGTCTTTCTCTTTTCGTGCGAGTTGTTTGATGCCTGCGATTGACGCCAAGACGACGGTTTGTGCCCTGTTTGGGCACCCGGTCGGCCATTCCCTCTCTCCCGCAATCCACAATGCGGCGTTCGAGAAACTCGGACTTCCCTACGTCTACGTGGCTCATGATGTCGAGCCGGGCCAAGTGGGCAAGGCACTCGAGGGTGTACGAGCGATGGGGTATCGAGGATTGTCCGTGACGATTCCTCATAAAGTCGAAGCCATGCTCAATGTGGATGAGGTCGACCCGACGGCTCAGGGGATTGGTTGCATCAACACGGTTGTCAATGACAACGGAAAATTGATTGGATACAACTCCGATGGACTCGGAGCGCTGAATGCTTTGCGAGACGCGGGGGCGGATCCGGAAGGAAAACAGGTGCTGGTCCTGGGATCGGGCGGCGCGGCGCGTGCCATCGCCGTCACGCTTGCCTGCGAAGCGCCACCGGCCGAACTGTCAATTCTGGGTGTCGTGAAGGACGAACGGGACCGTTTGGTCGCCGATGCCCAACTGCGTGGGCGAGCCAAGGTCGTCGGGGTTGAAATGACCAACGACACGCTCGGAGACCAAATTGCGAAAGCGGATATTGTGATGCACTGTTCTCCCGTGGGCATGCACCCCAAGGAAGATGCCAGCCTTGTACCGGCTGAATTGCTGAGGAAGGGATTGGTCGTTTTTGATGCCGTTTACAATCCACGGCAAACAAAGCTGTTGAAGGAAACGGAGGCGGCCGGCGGTATCTCCATTCAGGGGTTGGAGATGTTCTTGGGGCAAGCTTACGTTCAGTTCGAACTCTGGACAGGGCAAAAGGCACCTCGCGATGTGATGCGACAAGTGGTGGAGGCGAGTCTATGAACGTGGTCTTGGTTGGATATCGAGGAACAGGCAAGAGTGCCGTTGCGAAGTTGCTCGCCGATGCACTCGGGCTGGAAGTGGTCAGTTTGGATGCGGAATTGATCAAGAAAGCGGGCAAATCGGTTCCCGAAATCGTCGAGCAGCAAGGGTGGGCAGGCTTTCGCGATCTTGAGGAAGAAATCGTCCGCACGTTTGCAGCACGTGACGGGTTGGTCATCGATTGTGGCGGCGGTGTGATTGAGCGAGAGAGCAACTTTGGCGTGTTGCGCGAGGCGGGCCCCGTCTTTTGGTTGAAGGCGTCACCACGAACGATCGTCGAGCGGATCGGTGGTGACGACCAGCGGCCATCGCTAACGGGTACCAAGAGCTTCACCGATGAGGTGGTCGAGGTCCTCGAGCGACGGACTCCCTTGTACGAGCGAATTGCGCACAAGACCATTGACACCGACTCACGGTCGATTGAAGCGGTCGCTGCCGAGATTGAGCGTCAACTCTAGCTGAACGCAGCGCGACGATCCCTGATTGCTTACGGTAGCGGCTTGAGTTTGAGGTTGCGGAATTCAATTCGGTAGCCTTCGCCTTCAAGCCCAAGATGGCCTTGAGCGCGCCCGCAGGTTTCAAATTCGCACGTCATTTCGCCGTTGACCCACAGTGAGATCTTCTCGCCTTTGGCCGTCATTTCCATCGTATTCCATTGTCCCGCTGGTTTGACTCGCCCCTCGGTGACCTGGTCCTTCAAGCGGAAGAATTTGGGTTTGCCTTCGGGGCTGGGGGTCACGCCGAATAGGTAACCATCACGACCATCGCCGAATTGGGCTTGATGCCAAATCTCGCCATTCTTGGAATTGCGGACGTAAGCGCCACTGTTGTACCCCGTTTTGCCTTCCACCACGGTGTAGCGAAACTCAAAATGGAAGATCGCGTCGCCGTACTCTGTTTCGGTCAACAGCATATCGTGGCCTCCATCGCCATCACAAATGAGCAAACCGTTGTCCCGATCGACATGCCATTGTGCGCGTCCCAATTCGCCACCCGGGGGAACCGTGACACGGTACCACCCATTTAAGTCTGCCGATGGCATCAGGTCGATCCAACCCTCGGGGTCGGCCTGCAACTGGCTCGTGGTCTCCTCAGCGTACATGTTGCCAGTGACCAGCAGCACCGACAAGGCGAGCACGGCGGCTTGGCAAACCGTTACGTTGCGAGTCATGCCGCGCGACGGAAGGGAAGGTAATCGATGGATGTTCATTTTCTACTCCGATCAGCTTGAAGTGAGGGGTATGTTTTGCCATCGCAGTGCGGTCTGCGAATCAACTGAGTATCAATGAGAGCGTTGATAGATCGCGGTAAGCAACGATTCCGTATCCTTAAACTTCTTGCCACTCGCGATCGCGTCGTCGACCAATTTTCGTGCGTCGGCTTCGCTGTGTCCAAGCGTGACCAATGCATCGAAGGTTTCGCTGACGACTTGAGAGCCAAGTTCTGCCGTTTCGCCGACACCATCGCGATCGACCATCAAGGCAAATCGAGGCATCTTTCGCCGTAGCTTGGCGATCACGCGTTCGCTGGTGGCGGGGCCAACCCCCGGCAACGCCGACAGAGCTTTGGCGTCTTGCTGTTCGATCAAAACGGCCAACTCCTTGACCGGTCGAACCATGGCCCGAAGTGCCTTCTTGACGCCGACGCCATCAACGCTGCAAAACAGGTCGAAGAACTGTCGCTCAGGCTCCGAAAGAAACCCGATCAACCGCGGCGTCAACCGTCCCCCCTGGGCCGCATTCCCCTCGATGTATTCAAGCGTATGCAGTCGAGCTTGCTCACCGATTTTCCCCTGCAGTTGTCTGCGAGTAAAATCAGCGACCAAGACCTCGTATTCAAAAGGCATCGATTCAATGACCACCGCCGTTTCGCCCACGCGAACCAATTTTCCTGTAATCGTAACAATCACGTTTCACTTCCCTTGAAAGTGGCATCCTTGGTCGAATGCCACATTAGAACCTATCCAAGGCAAGGGGTGTAGTTGACTGAGGCTACAGCAAATCAGCAAACGCTTCATCGACGGCGGACAAAACTTCTTCATCGGTCGATTTCGTCTCCGACTCACGAGCTTCGGCGATCAAATCGAACACGTCGGTCGATCGCGGCGCGGCCGAGGAGGTGTCAACGACTTTCTCAGACGGTTCCAACTTCTCAGCCGATGAGTAGACATCCACGTGTGAGGTCTCGATGCTGGCCACCTTGAGGAAGTCGGATCCAACCACTTGCTCACCCGATCCACCGCCCGTGGAGGGTGCAGACAATTGGTTGATCACTCGCAACGCATCAAGCGAGGTGATCTGGTCGTCGCCGGTCGTGTCGTAGTAGTTCGGTCCCACATCGGTCGATGTCACGGGGATGCTCGATTGGTTGTTGCCCACTTCCGACAAGCGGTTGATGATCAACAAAGCGTCATGCGCCGTGACTTGGCCGTTGGCGTTCACGTCGCTGAACATTGTCGGATCTGGGTTCTGCAGCCGATGGGCAACGACGTTGATCGTCACGGTCGACGGTTCACTCACGCGACCAGCCGAGTCCGTGATCGTAAACTGGTACGAATCGGGACCGATATAGCCACCATCGGCGATGTAATCAATCGTACCGTCGTCCTGCGTCGTCGCGGTGCCGTGCGATGGGCCGTCAATGATCTGAAGACTGGTTAGATCCAACGTGCCATCGACAGCCGTGGCAACCGCACCCACATCGATCGTTGTGGTATCGTGACTTGTGGCCACGACGTTATCGAAGTCGGGCACGTTTGGAAGCAGACTGAGCGAGACAACCACCTGGGCAGGGTTGCTCTGTTGCCCCAGATTGTCAGCGACCGTGTAGTAGAACGAATCGCTACGATTGAAGCTGGCAAATGGGGTGTAGCGAACGGTTCCGTCATTTTCTACGGTCAACGCCCCCGCTTTGGGTTGCGTGGTGATGATGATGCTGGACGGGTCGATGGTCCCATCCACATCGACATCATTTGCCAGCGGCAGAATGATGGTCGCTCCCGCTTCGTTGAGCAGCACCTGATCGCCAGTCAAGATAGGAGCGTCGTTGACGCCGTCAATGTTGACCACGACCGTCGATTCGCTTTCATTTCCTGAGATATCTCGCACCACATAGGTGAAGGAATCGACATCCGATTCACCCGGTTTCAATGCCTGAATCGTTGCGGCATCCGAGGGATCGTAGGTGATTTGCTCGGTCGTCGAATTGTAGGTCAACATCGCTCCCAGGTTGGTGATTTGCGATGCAGGCATGACGATCGTCAAATGCTCGGCCGGATTGGTCTCCAAGTCGGGATCGACGTCGTTGCCGGTCAACTCGATTGCATCGAGAACCACGATCGCATCCTCATTCGTTTCAATCGTATCGTCGAACGATACAACGGGGTCGTCTTGTTCCACAATGGTGATCGTTAGGTTGACCGTCTCAGAGACGCCATCCTCCGAATCAATCGCAGTCACCTGCACGATAGCGGTTCCGCTTGCATTCTCCGCAACGGTGAAGGACAAGGTTCCCGAATCGCTGATCGCTGGCAAGCCACCCGCTGCGAACAGTGGTCGAGCGGAGGTCGGAGTCGCCACTTCGAAACGAACGGTTTGGTCGCTTTCGTTGGCGGGGCCCGGTGAAATGTCAGTGGCCCAATTCAATTCCTCAAACGGTGCACTGTCTTCAAGGACTTCTGCATCGTCGCCGGCGGTAAACGTTGGAATATCGTTAACCGGTGTCACCGTGATCGTGAAGGTCACCGGATCGCTTTCATTGTCATGTCCAACCACCGGATCGGTCGGGTTGCCGCTATCGCGAACGAAGACGCTGAAGACCGCTTCCCCGAACACGTCGGGTGCGGCGGTGTACACCAAACTGGCGGACCGGCCGCTAATCACGGCCGATGGTCCTGCGGCAAAGAAGCCCACCGGGACGTCGATCGGTGTAAAGACAAACTCCATTGTTTGTGACGCTTCGTCGGTTGCATCGGCGGGTCCGGGGCGAAGGGATGTTGCCCAATTGTTCACCACGACCGATCCTTGGTCTTCCGCCGACGTATGATTTCCCGCACCCGAGAACTGTGGCGGATCGTTGATACCGCTCACCGTAAACGTTGCCGTGGCCGTGGTCGTTAAGAAATCGTTCTCTGGGGTTCCTGCCGTGCCCAAATCCACACTGATGCCATCATCGGTGATGGTGTAAACGAACGTGTCGATTCCGACAAAGTTCTGTCTTGGTTGATACCGCAAACCGACAACGGCATTGCTTGAATCAAGCACGGGCGTCAACGTACCGCCTTGAGCGGTTCGGTTCGGCAACGGGCTCGCCATCGAGACGTTTTGGTTGCCACCCACGACCGGGGAGGTTTCGTTGTCAGGACCTACCAAGAAAATGTCAAGCAGTCCCGTCGTGCTGGCATCGCCAACCAATGGAACGTCGTACGCTGTGTCTTCGGCAAGGAAGTAATTCAGCGGAGATTCGGAGGGATCGATCAGCGGCGCGTCGTTCTGGGGACGTACTGCAATGGTCAATTTCTTCGTCGTGGTCGCCGTGTCCAACTCGCCCGGATTATCACGGAGCGTCACATCAAAGACGAACGACCCAAACACATCCGGTAAGGCAGCGAAGGTCAGGCCTCCATCGGTTGCCAGACTTGGCGGGTTGGAGAAGAAGTCGGTGACCAAGAACCCGTCCGCAGCGACGGTGAATTCAAGGTCTTGACTGACTTCGTCTTCTCCACCTCCACTTCCGATTTCAATGGCCGTACCTTCAAACGTCACCTCTCCTGCGTCCTCGAGCGATTCCACCAAGGTGCTCGGTAGCGTAAAGATTGGCGGATCATTGACCGCCAAAATGCGGAACACTGCGAACGCCGGGTCGCTGCGGCGGGATCCCGTATTCGCCGTGGAGGCTGGGTCGGATCCAGGCAAGCTGATCGCGCCTCGGTCGCGGATCACATAATTGAAACCATCCAACGGAGCATAAGGGAGCTCTTCGTTGTAATCACGAGCGGGTGCAAACGAACCCTCGGTGAAGACGCCATCCACAAAGCTGAACGTGAAGACACCGCCGGTCCGCGACGTGACGGTTTCTACTTGAAGCCCCGCGCCAAGGTCATCGCCGTCGATGACCACGAATTGATTGGTGCTATCGAGTAGTTGGAACTCGACGACATCAAATTGCTGCTCGCTTTCGTCATAGATTGGATTCATCGATGCGAGGAATCCGCCCGCCAGGGCATCTTGCGTCAACCGTGCACCGTCAAACGGCACCATCGTTTGTGGCAGAGGGTCGATCAGATTACCGAACGCATCGTACTCGACCGATTCGTCGACCGGGTCGAAGGTTTGATTCGCGGCAATCGGTTGATCGTTCACCGGTCGGATGTTGACCGTGACACGACGCGTTGTGTTGCGGGTGTCCGAAACCATGCTGCCGCTTGCAGCGTCGTAACTTTGACCATCGTCCGTTGCCGTTAAGTCAAAGACGGCATAGCCGTAAACATCCGGATTCGGAGTCAACGTCAAAACACCATATTCATCCAAAACGGGTGTCGAAGCAAACATCCCTGGTGGCTCGTTAACCGTCGAGACTGAGAATGTCAAAGTCTCGCGATCGCGTTCATCTTGGGCCGTACTGCGGCTGACAAAGATAACCGGTGGCAGCCCGTGGTCCGCCGGATCGTTGCTGTTGATGACCGACCCGGTATAGATGCTGTAGTAGACCGGCGTGTTGTCAGGCCGAACGTCTTCGAAGAATCGAACCGTTGGGACCATTGGGAATTCCGGTGCATCATTGATGGCACGGGTGCGGATGGTCATCAGCTTCGACTCACTGCGGTTGTTCATTCCAACCGGCGGTGTTGCCCCATCGGTGGTGTAGTCGATCGGAGAGGTGCCGACCGGGCTGATCTGGTCCGCACCTGGGATCGTGGTGGCACCAAAGTCTTCAACGATGTAGCTGAATACTTCGGTCGGATCAAATGGAGTCCGCTCATTCATATCGAGACTGGGGAAGAATTCGCCCTCGGTGAATTCGCCCGTCGCGACGTCAAAGTGGAATGTGATTCGGCCGGTTGCCAAATTGATTTCGGTACCGTTGAAATTATCTTTGTCCACTGTGACCAAACTACCACTGACATCCGTCACGGTAAATTCAACCACGCGTAACGATTGCTCTTCCTCGTCGTACTCGACTTGGCCGCTACTCGAAACACGATCCACATCATCCGTAAAGTCACTCGGTTCCGCCAATTCTGGGTTCTCCGTCGTTCCACCCAGGAAGTCCGCCGGCGCGAGCGGCAGTCGTGCAACGGCCCCGGTTGCCGCATTTGTGGAATCTGCAAACTCTTCAACCTCGGTCACCTCCAAATTGCGATCAAACGCGACGGGGGCGTCGTTCACAGGAGTGATGTGCACGGTCAAGGTTCGCGTCGTGCTACGGATGTCCTCGACCATCGTACCGCTCGTCGAATCGTAGCTCTGGCCATCATCGGTTGCGGTGATTTCAAAGACGGCGTAACCGTATACATCGGGATTGGGCGTCAATTTGAGAACGCCATATTGGTCGAGCACCGGCGTTTCGGCGAACATGCCATCCGGTTCGTACGTCGTGGTGGTGCTAAACGTCAACGTCTCGCGATCGCGCTCGTCAAGTGCCGTATCTCGACTGACGAAGATCGCTTCGGGCAAGAGGTGAACGGCCGGATCGTCGCTGGCGATGATCGCGCCACCGTAGACGTCGTAGTAAATCGGCGTATTGTCGGCTTGAACATCTTCCGCGAACGTGACGGTTGCGAACTCAGCAAACTCGGGTGCATCGTTCGTTGCACGCGTGCGAATCGTAACCTGCTTCGGTTCGCTGCGGTGATTCAAACCAACCGGTGGCGTCGCGCCATCCGTGGTGTAGTCGATCGGAGAAGTGCCAACCGGGCTGATCTGATCCGCCCCTGGGATTGTGGTGGCACCAAAGTCTTCAATGATGTAGCTGAAGACTTCGGTGGGCACGAACGGAGTACGTTCGTTAAGGTTCACGTTTGGCAAGTACTCGCCGCTGATAAATCCGCCGGTGGTGACGTCAAAGTTGAACGTGATCTTACCAGTCGCCAAAGTGATTTCGGTACCGTTAAAATTGTCCTTGTCCACGGTGATGAGATCACCCACGCTATCGGTCACGGTGAACTCGACGACACGGAGCGTTTGCTCGTCCTCGTCAAACTCTTCAAACGTTTCCACGTCGTCGGCAAAGTCACTGTCTTTCGACAAGCCTTGGGATCCCGTCAGGAAGCTATCAGGTGTTAAAACCAAAACCGCCGTCTGACCCGTGGGGGTATCCGTGAAATTCGTAAATTCTTCCACTTCATCGACTTCCAAATCACGATCAAACGTGACTGGCGGATCATTGACGGGGGTGATGTTGACCGTCAACGTTCTCGTCACGCTGTGGAAGGCGTCGACCAAAGTATCCGTCGCTGCATCATAGCTCTGCCCCGTATCGGTCACTGTGATCGTGAACACGGCGTAGCCGTAGGCATCGGGATTGGGGGTCAGCGTCAGCACGCCGCGTGTGTCGAAGACCGGTAGCGACGCGAACATGCCAGCCGGTTCATAGACCGTGGCGTACGTAAACGACAAGCTTTCGCGTGCCCGTTCATCGAGCGCCGTGTCGGCACTGACGAACAACATCTCCGGCAAGCCGTTTACGGCTGGATCATCCGAATCGATGATCGTGCCATTGTAAACGTCGTAATAGATCGTTGAACCGTCGGCTGCGACGTCTTCCTCAAACGAGACCATTCCGAAGTCGGGGAAGATGGGGACATCGTTCACCGGTGTCACGGTCATGACAACCGTTGCCGGTGCGCTACGCAAACTGCCATGGTCAACCGACATCGGCGGTTCGCCGACTTGATCCGCACCGTAAACGGTCAATTCGCCAAAGTCTTCGACGAAGTAGATGAACGAATCGGTCGGTGGGAATTCGGTGTTGTTGTTGTAGTCGGTGTTCGGTGTGTAGACCAAGTGGACCAAGGCGCCGACGCCGGTGGCATCCTTTTTGAAGAAGAACTCGATCGTGCCGCTCGCGGTCGCGAGCGTCGCCGTCGCTTCGTCGGATGCATCGTAAACCAGCGTTGCCGCATCGACGTCCGGCTCGATTGATCCAGGCAACCCGAACCCGACCACTCGCAGATCTTGCTCGTGTTCGTCGTACATCTCATCGAGGCCATTGCTAAACGTTGCTTCGAGTGCACCGCCGGTGCCCCCGAGACGCAGCAAGTCCGCCGCTGTGATGATCTTGAATCCAACGCCATCGCTGCTGGCATTGGGATCCAAAATGTTCGTACCGGTCAAGAATTCTTGGGCCTCGATCATCGTGACGTCAAGATCATTGGCCAATGGCGTATCATTGATCGGTTTGACTAAGACCGTCACCGTCGCGGTGGTTGTTAGAGGTGTGTCGGTTCGGACGCCGCTGGCGTCTTCGTCGATTCCGGTATCGGTGATCGTGTAGACGAACGTGTCGAGTCCGTAAACGTTTTCCGGAGCACGGTAGACAATCGTATCGTCAACGATCGACACGGTTCCACCGAGTACCGACACCGCATCGACTGCGGTTACGGTCAACGCACCATCATTGAAACCATCAAGTTCATCGTGGGCGGTGGCCGGTCCGTTGAAATCGTTCCGCAGCAAGTAGCCGTGCGGAATGACCAAGTCAGTGTCTTCGCTCGGTACCGGCGCGACTTCTGGATCCACAAAGTAGGCAACCCAATCGACATTGAATTCGCTGACGACATCATTATTTGCAACTGGCGTGTCGTTGATCGGCTTGACTTCAATGGAGACCATTCGAGTCGCCGTCAGCGGTGTGCCGGCGATGATGGCGCCGGTATCGGGATCGATCGATTCACCGCTGTCGGTGATCGTAAACGAAAACGCCTCGAGCAAGATCGGATCATCAACCAATCGCTGGTTGTCGCGATTCAAATCGGTGTTCGGAGTGAAGACCAAATCCGTAAAGTTGCCGCTGGTGTCATAGTGAACTTCGTATTGACCGCGGTCGGTTACAAATGGCCCCGATGCTGCGTTGGCAGCTGTGACCACGGTATTACCCCCAACCGTGGGCAATTCAACGGACAAGACGGTCAAGGTTTGGTTGTCTTCGTTCCACGGCGCCGCTGGCGTTCCGGGAGCCGGGGGATATTCGGCCAATTCGTCGGCAACGGCACCATTCAACAAGTCCTGGGCCGTCACCGTAATCGCCGTTTCTTCGAGCGTGACGAAGGTTTGATCCGCCGCCATTGGCGTATCGTTGACCGGGGTGACATTGATCGTGACCGTGGCCAGTTCGACATCGGCTGGCAAGGTCGATCCAGGGACCGGTTGCGTCGATACCCAATAGGTAAAGCTGTCTTGTCCATGGAAATCAGCAAACGGTTGGTAGACAAAACGGCCGGTTAACGGGTCGGTGACCGTCAACGTGCCTTTGGTCGGCTGATCGTTGACGACAAACCGCGGTGGCAGGAAGCCCGTGATCGCATCATTGACAAATAGCGAATTCAAGGTCAGGTCGGTCTCGGTGTCCAGCGTGCCGTCTTCGGCGATCGTGAACGTGTCGTCCGCTGGGATGGTCGGCTCCACATTGATGATTTGAACCTGATAGTCCTCAACTTCACCACCGATTGCCAACTCGTCCGGTCCAAGATTGCCTTCCTCGGAGATGCGGAACCTGGCCCAACGCATTCCATCGGCGGATCCCAGGGGTGAAACGATTTGTAACGTGTTGTCACCAACGGTTAATGGCTGATTTGTGAAAATTTGCTCGGTCGGTCCGAACGCACCATCTCCGTTGAAATCGATCCATGCATCCAACATGCCAGCGGAACTGGCGTTGATCGAAACCGCCGTTCCCAGTTGATCCAGTGGGTTCAAGAAGCCGAGTACATCGGCGGGATCGATCGTTGTAACCGGCGCCCCTGGTTTCAAGAAGACTCCGAAGTCGGTTGTTCCATCGTTGAAGATTCCAATCGTGAGGCCATCTTCATCATCAAACGCGTCAATCGCGATGGTCGCGGGGGCAGCAGCGTCGATCGAAACGACGGCGGCGTCCCCTTCGGACACCAGCGACGCGTCAATCGCATCGGCCAACTTGACAGCCAGAGACTCCGCGTCGTCGGTGACCGACAGCGGGACGGCGATGTTGCCACGTTTCGCTGCAAATCCGGTCGCTACCAACTCAAACGTTGCGCTGTTCGGTCCAATTTGAACCGTAATCTGTTCACCACCCACGGCGGTCACCGCGGGGTCGATCGCAATCGTCGAACTCGAGAGCGTGTTTGTCAACACAAACAGCGCGGAGCCCGAGGGTGAAGCGACTGATATCGATTGCGGTGTGTCATCGGTAGGCATCGACGCATCGGATTCGCCATCCACTCGCGAACCCAAACGGGGTGTCGCACCGGGTTGGATCGTGTGACGAGCGGAATTGCTCGCCAACAACGTACCGAAACTGTCCGGCGCGTCGCCATAATCGAGTTGCACGTCTGGCATCAAGATAAAGAACTGAGTCGATCCATCGGTCTGGTTTGATCGCAACGGATTGCCCGCCAAATCGGCAATCGTGGTGTTGTCGAGCGTAATCGTGTAGACGCCCGATTGCTCCCACAACGCCGACAACGGTGATAGCAGCAGCACACCCGTTTGTGTGTTGTAGCCAAGCGAATAATCGACGTTCTCCACCAACAATCGACCGTTATGGACAATCTTCACCGCTTCTTGCGAGATCGCGGGGTTGCTGGCGTCTTCCACCGTCAAGCCGTTGACCCCGGTTCCTTCGAACGGTGAACTGGGACCTCGACCATCCCCCAGCAGGATCTTGAAGTTTTCCAACAGCGGATTGGTCAGATGCACGACCGTTGCGTTGGGATCGCGGTCTTGTCCTTGAACATCGTTGTCCACCGGATTCAAAAGAACCGCATAAGGTTGATCGGTGTCCGATCGGTCGACGGCACCCCGGTCCTTAAAGACGTCGGCACCCGTACCGCCACCCGAACCGCCCGAGTCGACTCGCAATTGACCGTACACATCGCGGTTTGGCGCAGCGGTGGGTGATGCGGGAATCAACAGCGAACTTTTGAAGGTCACAAAGTTAGCGCGATCTTGTTCAACGTCTTGCGAGCTATCGAGTGCAGCGGAGGAGGCTTCCAAGTAGTAGTTGCGATTTGCGGCGTCGACGAACAACGGTTCGGAATCACCAGGCGTGATCGCAGCACCGCCGGTCGCTCCATTGGCAGCGTTGTTCTGGAAGAAGTTCGCGCTGATGATCGTACCGGTGCCACCGTTTTGAATCCCAACGGCCAAATCGGTCATCAAATTGTTCATCAGGTTCGGACTCGCTAGCCCGACCACATCGATTCCGATACCAGATTGTCCATCGCCAACAAGCGTATTGTTGACGATTTTGCCAAACGGCACCGGTCGCTGAGGATCCGCCGTATTCTCACCGGCAAAGCGGATCCCAGAGGATCCGGCAACCAAGTTGTTTTGGATCACGACGCCGGGAACTAATCTCGCAGTGTTCAATTGTGGGAAATTGATCGTCGATCCTGGATGCGGAACGCTGCCGCCCGCCTCAGCCGTCCCCGGTTGAACGTTGATCCCCACCACCGACGAATCGGTGATGAAGTTGGAATCAATCACGAAGACACCCTGAGCTCGATCGCGGTTGCGGTCTGCGACCAACCCGGTTCCGCCTTGCAGGATGCGGACGTCGTCGATGAAGGCACGATTGAGTCCCGCTGCCGCGGCGCTCGTGTCGCTGAAATCATAGACCCACTCGAACAAATGGTCGCCACTGCTGAATGAGAACTGAACGGTTCGGTATCCGAGATCGCCCGTCGCGATGGTTGTATCGATCGATGGGAAATCAGGGTCCGGTGGCATCAATTTCTGAGCGACACCGTCAATCAAGAACCGCAATCCATGTGCTTCGGCAGCAGAGGAGACGCTGTACGAAAACTCGATCACACCTGCGCCATCACCAGCAGTTGAAAGATCACTTCGCTGTGCGTGATAGACCGAGTACAGCTGTGGGGTTGCCCCGCCTTGAGAAACCGCTCCCGACTCGAGACTCAGCGACCCGGTGTAAGGATGGGTTGACGTTGGTTGCCATTCCGCAATCTCAGCCGCTGGGATCAGATTGCCACTGAGCGTGGTGTCCTCTGCGGTCGTCACCGGGTACGTCGTTCCCGCCTCGAAAGTAACCGATGCCGTTTCCGTGACAATATTGATGTGTCGGTCGTTGGTCTCGAATGTTTTGCTAACGAAGGGACCATTGGATGCGGAAAGAACATGCTCGGTCTGAGGAGTCCCTGAGCGTCGAATTTCGAGCTGGTAAGGTCCGCTGACAATATCCGGGAAGGCGTCGGAATCCGTGTCCTGGGTTCGCGCACCCGCTGCGTACAAGTCCGTAATCGAGGAATCGGCGATGGTCCCCGACACCATTTCGCCACGCTCTGCATAACCGACGATAATGTCGTCGACATAAAAGCCTTCGAAATCGTTGTTCAACGATCGAATGGATCGGGCGCTGTCTTCTAACCGACCAAATTGTTCACTCGGCAGACCTGCTTCGCCCATCATGCCGGCGGTACTGAAATCGAATCTCAATTGCACGTCGGACTCGCCTGCAAACGTCGACAAATCAATCCGCGCCTGTCGCCACTGGCCCGTATTGTCGAACAGTTCTTGAACCATTTGATCCTGTTCCGATCGTGGATCGGCACTGTTGAGTCCTGCATCGGATAGATGCGACAGGAAGCCAGGTAATTCGGCTTGATTGTTGCCACTGACGTTCGAGTTACTCAGCTGGGAGTTATTGGTTGCCAACAATTCCCAAGTCACCCCGCCATCTCTCGATGCGAACACTCGTGCGCTATCGCGGAACGGGTTATCGCCCGAGACATTGTTTTCGTGGCGACCTTCGTAGTCCTCGGTCTCAAGGAAATAGCTGAAGTACAGCGTCGGGCGATCGAGTTTACTCGTACCCGCCAAGGAGAAGTCGGACGTCTGCAACGAGCCAAGTGCACCACCTGGCAAATTGTAACTGTTGCTCGCGATCCCCGTGCTGCTCAGATCCTGGTGCTGCAATTGAGTTCGAATGCCATATTGCGCATTCGTTCCTACCTCAGGATTGATGTAGCTTTCGGTGTTGGCATTGGTTTGGTTTGAATTGACCCATTGCTCGAAACCAAAGTAAAAACTCGCTCCACCCTCCGACTGGTTAGCATTTCGTGTCCCCCCATTGATCGCATCAATGATATTCGCATTGACATCAGCAGGAGTACGCGTGGAGTCGGGAACCTGATTGATTCCATGCCCAGCGTCACTCGCTCGCATCATCGTCGGATGCCAAAGGTTGAAGTCGACCGGTGAAAAAGCCAAACCGATCGAATTGCCTGACATGCCCGTAATACTACTGACGAAGTCATCCGGCAATCCGTCCCCGGCAGCGCCGGTGATGGCAACCTGCGCAGCGGAACCATTGAGCATCAAGAAGTTGTCAACGAACAATGCGGGCTGATTCGTTCCGAGGTATTGGCCGGTGAAGCGAACGGTGACACCAGGATCCGGCAAGAATCCACTGGTTTGGATGTCGTTGGCGTTAATCGTCGCCAATTCCAACAGAGCATCATTGACGCTCAAGGTTCCATCGACGTCGGTGCCCAAGGGGACCGCGACGGTCGGGCTTTGAATCTGTCGAGTAACCGTTGCGGTGTGGTCTCCGTTGAACAAGGTGGTGATCGCCATCCCCGGTCCGGTGGTACCAACAAGGTTGCTCGCGAAGGTGAATTGGGTGATATTGGTGTCGGCAAATGCCCCAATGAATTCAACGATGTACGGATTCCCTGCGGAGCCATCGCCAGAAACCGCAAGGTTTCCGGTCAGAGCGACAAATGCGGTTTCAAGCGCCGTTTGTACTGCCGCTGCATTAGCATTGAACGCGATCCCCGCTGTCGTTCCAATCAGTCCGTTGGGTACATCCGAAAGCGACAAGGTGAAGGTTCCCGCGGTCGGTGTGCCCACAAACTGAATCTGCTGCCGTTCATTATTGGTCAGACTCGCCTGGCCATCGGTAAACGTTGTAATCGCGACATTGGGTGACGTCCCACCGGTCAAACTGTTGGTGAAGTTGACGGGTCCTAGGTTCTTGCCTGCGAACGGTCCCGTGAATTCGATCGTGAACGGATCTGCCAGTGTGCCCGCACCGGTCACAAAAACATTTCCAACCAGCGCAGCGATCCCGGATTCCAGCGCTGCTTGCACGGTCGCCGCATCGGCGTCAAACGCGATCAACGGGGTCGTGCCAACAAGCCCATTGTTAGGATCGTTCACTTCCAGCGTAAAGTTTCCGCCTGTCGGCGCGCCAGTGATCTCGACCTGTTGCTGCTCATTCGTCCATTGGCCGTCCACTGCCGTCGCGATCACGACATCGGGTGAGGTTCCACCGGTCAAACTGTTGGTGAAGTTGAAGGGCCTTAGATTCGTCTCAGCGAAAGTTCCAATGAATTCGATGGCAAACGGATCTGCCGTCGTGCCAGCACCGGTCACCAAGACATTTCCAACCAGCGCGGCGATCCCGGCTTCCAAGGCCGCTTGCACTGCGGCAGCATCGGCATCAAAGGCGATCAGTGCTGTTGTGCCAACAAGGCCATTGGCTGGATCGTTCATCTCGAGCGTAAAACCGCCGCCCGTCGGCGCGCCGATAATCTCGACCAGTTGCTGCTCATTGGCAGCCACGAAACCGGGTGCCGGTATCAACGTGATCGGAGGCACATTCTGGTTCAGCATCGCACCGACAAAACGGATGTTCAGTGGTGTTCCTGGTAGCGTGCCGCCAGTAACGACAACGTTACCCGCACCAATCAGTGGTAACGCTTCCAGGGCGGCTTGCACGATGGTGGCATCGGTATCGTAATTCAATAGCTCGGTCGCTGTTCCCCCAAACGATAGCTGGAACGTACCGCCGGTGTAGGAACCACCCAGCGTGACTTGATCAACCCGATCACTCACCAAAGCAGTCGTATCGACCGTTAGCGGTTTTAGATCCTTTGCTGCGAGGTCGCCGATGAATTCGATCGCTACCGCATTCACACTATTTCCCAGCAACGGTCTGGTCGTCACATTGACATTGCCAAAACCGATACTCGGCAAAGCCGTCAACGCATTGCGAATCTCTAGTGTCGAGGCATCGTAGGCGATCGGAGCGGTAGTGTCGATTAAGAACACCGTGTCCCCAATCGCGTGCGAACTACTCGTCGTGCCATTGATCCCGCGGATCACTTCATATTGATTGCCACTCACGCCGACCACGCGAAGGTCTTCGTTGCCGATTCGCAAGTTGAATGGAGCAGTGGTCGGGAACGGGACGGCATCAAACACCGTCAACGTGTCGTTCAAGACTTCTACGGAAGTCCCCAAGTAATGGAAATCAATCGATGTCGAATTCGCAGCTCGTGTTACCGTCAAATCGTTGCCGGCAACATTCGTGACGATCATCTCCTCATCATCAACACGAATCGTGAAGGGGGTTGCCGCTGGGAACGGCGAAGCATCGGAAACTGAAAGGGTGTTCGAGGTTGATTGATTGTCGATGTCCACCCCCGCGAGAGTCGATTTCACGGTCGTTCCCAAGACGCTGTCCAACGGCGAGGTCACCACTTCGTACACGGTTGCCGTATTGGGATGTGCCGAGGCGGTGGTGCCGTTGACGCCGCGCGTGACTTGCAGAAGTGTCCCGAACCGACCGGTTACCAACATCTCTTCGTTCTGAACACGGATCACGAAAGGTGCGGCGGGGAAGTCGTTGAGATCCTGAGCTCTGAAGGTGGTTGCGATGTCGCTGATCGCATCGACGGGGCTGGTGACTCCGCCCTGATCTTTCTGGAACGACAGCGTGAACGTTCCATCGTAGGCAACCGTGTCAAGGTTCTGTACTTCGTTGGGGCTAACGATGCCAGGCGCGTTGGCGGAAATCGGATCGGTCGTGAGCGGCCCCGAACCGTTGTCAAACGAGAGCGTGAAATAACCATCGGTCGTCGGTAAGCCAGGAGTCACCGTGATCAACTGCGAAGAATTGCCCGAGTCAAAGATATTGACCACATCGCCATTGGCATCAATCGCCACGACGCGATCGTCGTCCGTGATCGCAAAGAAGGTGTTGGCGTAAATCCCACCTTCAGCGTTTTGCGGGCCTAGGGTGAGCCCTTGGAAATTGAACGGGGTACCGGTCGAATCGGTCAACTCCGTACTTTGGGTCACCAAGGCTGAATTCTTATCGATCGCAATAAATTCACCGCCGCTGGTCACCCCGAAAAGACGGCCGCTGCCATCAAAATTCTCGAAGGACAATCCAGTGACCCGTCCGGCTAAGGGCCCAAGCCCGTTACCGTCGAGTCCGACGCCGGTGAAGACGCCTCCACCGCTATTGGCGAGACTCAGTGCCGCCGTGCCGCCATTCCCTTCGCCATCGCCAGCGTTGCCACCATAGACGAGCGCTGTCACGATCTGGCTGGCGTCGTCATGAGAATTGATCGCGTTGACGATGTCCTGAGCCGATCCCGCGCCGGTGAACGGAGGACCGCCGGTGGCATTCAATCGCAAATTGATGGTACGAGAACTGAGACTGGCGCTGGTCACGGCCGTGGGTTGATTCGTGCTGACGAATACATTGATCGTGAAATTGCCTGCGTCACCGGCGACACGGGACTTGAGACGGATACTGGTGAAGTTCGGTGGATCCGCGGCATCCCGCGCCGTAAGGAATGTCGTTGCATAGGTCACCCCGGCCGGTTGAATGTCTCCGAGCACACCGTAGCGTGGGTTCCCGCCTGCAGCTCGCGTCGGCGTGGCGTCACCGGTTTGGGTCGCGCGATACAACTTCGATGCCGTATCGGATTCACGGACCGAGAAATAAACATCGTATTCTGGGATGGGGGCCGGGTTACTTTGGTTGTCGACGCCGGTCCGCTCAAAGGTTAACGCATCCACTTCGTCGGAATTGGTAATCTCGAGCGCACGTTGATCACGGCTGCGTGTGTTGCCTTGGTCATCGATCGACGAGACATTGGAACTCGATTCGGTCCCAGGGATGTTGTCGTTTTGCGTTGACAGGATGGCACCGGTACCGGGGTCGATTTCCACCAACGCACCGACCGTATCGGCAACGTTGTTCAGCCGCTGATAACCAAACATCCGTCCGTCGGTTCGAATGACGATGTCTTGGATGTCGTTTTGCCCGGTCACGAACGTCGCGCCGCCAGCGGTCACCTCGGTCTTGTAGGCACCACTGTTGTAGGTCTCGGCGGTGTAGAGGTTGTCGCCGTTGTCCGTTCCGGCAACATCGGTGGCTGCGTACAACACAACGTCAGAGAGATCCAGCGCCCGGACGTGCGTCTCGAGCGCCACGGTGGTGCGGATATCCAGAATGGGTCCGAATTCAGGAAGAACGATCGAATAGTCATTCGAGTTATAGCCCGTGAAGCCAATGTGATCTTCGACGATACGGGTCACGGAATTGACGGGCTCAAGCCGGACCAATGCGTTGGCATCATCGGCAAGATCGGCGACGAACGCGCCCATCATCGCGGTTGGCAATTGCCGGTCACTCATGACCGCAACGTAGTAGGTGCCGCCCGACGGCAAATGAACCGGCCCAATGTAGGCGTCTTTCTTGCCAAGGGATCCACGCCCGAGATCGGTCACGGCACTGTTCGGATCGGTTGGGTTGCTCGGTTGATCATCGATAATGTTGGATTCTCGACCCACATAGATCAAGTTTTGATTGTTGTCGTACACGGCAACGGTCGTGTCACCACGCACGGCGTTATCGGAATAATCCAAATCGAAGACCACCGCCACGGTTCCGGGATCATCGTTCACACCGCCGATGACTTGGACGCCCGTTTGCGCGACGTCGAATTCATACCAATCGACATCGTTGGCATCCGACAAAACGCCCGAAATACTCAGTGCGGCAAGATCGCTTTGTAGCAAGTTGGTCAACGGTTGTGACTCAGCGAACGTTGCCCCCTGACCAGGCAATTCGCCGGCCTCGCCAATCAATGGACTGTGAGCAGGAAGCCCTTGCACATCAATCCCGGTTTGTGCAAAGCGAATATCGGCGAACTGAACCGTTGAACCAGGAAATTCGTTAATCTGACGCAGACGGACTTGCAAGCGATAGGCCCCTCGGCTTTCGCCTGCGATCACCGTTGCATCACCCGCGGACGCGGGGTTGCTGCGAATTCGAACAAAGTAGGTTCCGGGTGTCCCGGTAACGCCGGGCAGGACGTAGCGAAGTCCGGGGTCACGGAAATTTTGCGTGTAATGGTCCCCGCCCAAGAGCGAGTTCTTGGTCAACGAATTGGCGTTCAGGTCGCCGACCCCGCCCACATCCCCGGACCGCATCGATCGTGCCAACACGGTACCGGCTGCGTTGACGACTTCGATCACTGCATCGAGCGTTGGATCGGTTCGGTCAATGTCCAGCCAAACTTCGGTTCCGGCCGTACCACGAAAACTGTAGACATCGACATCGTTTGAGTCGTTCGGGCTGATGAAGCCAGAAACTTCGAAGCCCAATCGGCTATTCTCATCACCACTCTTTTCGTTCGCGGCCAACGTTCCGAGCAACTGCGAAACGGTTGGATTTGCATTCACGTCATTGCGATTGGTGATCGTGTTTTCAAGTTCGCGAACCACGGCAACGTTTCGGTCATTGCTGTATTCGTCAAACAAAAAACCACGCCAAGCACCAGAGTTTCCGCTCGATGGGTTGTTCGTATTGTTTGTGTTCTTCATCACTTCGCCGGTCGGCGTGAAGCCAGCACCGACCAAGTCATCGGCCAAGTCGGTCAGGATGACCGGGTGCCCCACGGTTCCAAGCACATGGATCGTCCCACCGACACGATCTTGGATCTCTTGTGGTGTGCCCGTCGCTGTGAAGCCAGCGTTTCCGCCGCTCAGTTTGACCACCAGGCTTTCCGAGTTGCTGCTTTGCAGCGTCAGTCCGCCGTAATGATGCAAGTTGTCGACGGTGATCAAATTGCGTAGCACATGCACCATGTCGGTGTCGTCCCAAACGCTTTGAGTCGTCAACACTTCGCCACGAACGCTCATCCCGTTGATGGCGTTGTTGTCAAGCTGGTTCAAACGGACCATTGGCCCGGCGTTGTCCGCAAACTGATCAAACGATTCCACCGCTCCGGTCGATCGACCCGAGTCACGCAGGTTTTCAAAGCGTAGTGAATTCGCATTGATGCTGATTGCGGGCGCCGAGTTATCAACAATTTCATTATTGACAATGATCGGCTGAGCCCCACGCACGTAGATCACCGAGGAGGCATTGGCCCCAAGACCACCACGTGAACCGGACGCATTGCCAGACGCATTGTATTGCAACAAGCTGTTGGTGATGCGGAAATCTGCTTGATGGACTTCGATCGCGTTGAACGGAGCACCACTGGTGTTGGAAGTTCCTCCCCCGTAAGCAATGATCGCATGATCCAGGCTACCGGAAGTCGCTTCGCCAAAGTGCAACCCGCTCCAATCTCCACGCTGAGGATCGATCGTCGTGCCATCGGCGTCGAAGGAACCGCTGCCACCGTAGCGGTCATCTTTAAACGAGGTGAAGACGACCGGCCGGTCAACGGTTCCTTCGGCGATCAGGGATCCCGAACCGCGTTGAATTTGAATCACCGCTCGGTTCATCTTCATCACGATGCCTGGATCTACAACCAAACGCCCCGCTGCGCGAGCGACAAGCGGCCCGGATGTGGTTTCCAGCACGGGGCCTCCGGACGCACCGGAAATGATCAGGTTTTCGCTCAGAATGTGAGTGATGTCCGTATCGTCGAAACGGCCCGAAACCGTCAACGTATCGATGCTGCCGCCCACCGGCGTTTCCACTCGAATGAACAGCCCGTTGATCGTGTTGTCGGACAGCGAGTTGCCAACGACATCGGGGCCGATCCGGCCCAAGGAATCATCAAAGGAGTCGGGGCTGGCAGAGATCGCTGCATCGTCATTGTCGGTCAATCGATTGAAAGAAATCGTCGGGCGAGCGTCGACCAGATGAATCGGTGAAAAGACCGATTCATTCGCATCGACAAAGACCTTGCCGCCGCCATTCTTGATATTGACGTGATTGACATAGTTCAAGAAGATCCCACGATCTTCCAGATCCGAGTCGTCGCGGAACACGATCCCCCCAAAGTCCCCTGCGCCAGAACCGGGACCCACGCCGTCGGAATTGCCACCGACCGAATCATCGTGGTACGAACGCAAGAAGACGGCGTTATTGGGTGTGCCAAGAACTTGAATCGATGAATTCGCTCGGCTGATATTCGCAGAGGACGAGCCGGCATCAAAATTGGCCTTTCGCATCTTGAACAGGGTGCCGGCGTGCAGCATCACGTTGACGCCTTGAGGAACCAGGAACTCGGCACCATCCACCAACGGATTTCCGGCGGTATTCAGACCCACAAGGTAGGGTCGATTGTCCGAGAGTGTGTTGATATTTTGGTCCGCACCCCCATTGCCAACGATCTTCACCAAATTCGGTGCGGCGACAAACGTTGGCGCACCACTGACATCCAAGTTGTCGATATTGGCAAGCTGCATCACCTTGCCCGTCACGGTCGACGTGACGGTCGCGCGCAATCCTCCTGCCGAACGGGCATTGTCGATGGCCGTTTTGATCTTGCCCGTGATCGCAGCCGCATCGTCCGCCGGGTCCAGCGCGATGTCATAAGGGCCTGAGCCATCAAACTCAAAGGTGACAATATTGACACCGTCATCGATCGTGAACGATTGACCGCTTAAGGTCGCTGGGTCGACATCATTTGGAACAACGATGCGATTGCCGGCCGCTAACAGTGCCGAATCAATCTCATCAAACGGATTGTCGATCGCCCCGTTGCCTTGTGGCACGTTGGCGATCGTGTCGGCCACTTTGTCGACATACAAGGTCGCGCTCGGATCGCTGGCTTGGAACCAGAATGAATAGACGCCCCCCGGTGTGCCATCGTTGTCGCCGTCAATTGCGGTGCCACTGACATCACGAAGTGCACCATCGCGGTCGGCATCAAACGCTAACTTCAATTGATAGGCACCGTCGGTCGTTCCACCATATCCGGAATCCGCGACGCGTGGATCGTATTGTGTGTTCCCTGTACTGGTGACGCCAATGAAATAGGTGCCGGGTTCAAGGGTCAGATCGATCAACGAATCGGCGCCAAAGTATTGGTCGTTCTGAGCCACCTTTTCAATATCGCCACCAGCGATCTGCCGATACAACGTTAACGCTGTGTTGAGCAAACTGGGCGTGGGCAATCGTTCCGCAAACGTCTCGGCGCTGAATCGGCCCGTTTGACTCAGCGTGAACTGATACATGTCGATATCGGTACTGTTGGGCGGTACGATCCGCTGCAAGTGAACGATATCGTTGTCGCCCGGCCAAACGTCGTTGGGCAAGGTAGCGCCCATGGTGGCGGGAACATCATAGGCGTGACCCAATCCGAGCGCGTGCCCGAGCTCGTGGAACATGACCGCTGAAAAACCGTCGCCATAGAAACGGGTGGCTTGATCGTAGATGGCACCATTGAGAACCACCGCACCGCTGCCACCGAGCCCTGCAACACCGCTATTGGGACCGATCGTCGGATCAAGCGAACGAAGGTCCCCTTTGCCAACCATCAATTGGTCGCTGAACGGACTCGTGGCAGGCGATTCAACGAACTCATAGCCCGATTGTTGTGCGTAGATCTCGAAAATATCGCGTACAATCTGCTTTTCGGTTTCGGTGATCAAGTTGGCGTAACTACCGCCGGAGGTATCGGAACCAAGCGTATCGGGGAAGTAGTACCTCCGGACACGGGTTGCTTGCGGCACCGTCGGCGTGGTGCCCGTCGCCGAGATATGAGCTTCACGCTGGATTTGGCGATGCCCTGGATCATCCTCGCTACCGGGACGTGGCGGCAACGGGATGGACTGCCGCACGATCGAGCTGCTGATCGTGATCCCGGCGGCACCGAGGCTGCCCAAGTCGGTGGCGTCATCAACCGTCGTGTTGACATCACTCGTCGAGATCGAGCTGCCCGTCACCGATGCATTGATGCTGTAGGAACCGGTCGAAACACCGTCCTCACTGCTGACTTCGATATAGAACGTGCCGCTGGTGGCGATCGGAATTCCAGCAAGCAGCACTTCGTCCCCCGCCGCTGCGGTGGCGGATGCCAATTCGGCACCACCGGCATCGAGGATTCGAACAAGGCCTTTCAGCATTCCATGAGGTTGCACCGTCACATCCAAGGCGGTCGTGGGTGCCGGAGGTGCAGCCGGGACATTGATTTGCACTTCGTACAGATCAAGATCCGCTGTGTTGTTACTGGCTCCGCCAACATCACCAATGAAACCGTTTTGGCTAAACGAATTCGAATCGGACAGGAGCCCCACTTTGACTGCGCCCGAAAGCGTCGAGTTATCCCCGCCACTGTCGCCGATGTCCAAGCGGTAGTTGCCTTCGGGGATCGCTGCCGCGAAGGTCAAGACCACACTATTTTCGCTTCGATCATACGTCACGCTCTGTGGCAGCGTCGTCATGTCGTCGCTTGGATCGGCCGATCCGGCCGTATTGATCAAACGATAAAATTTGGGATCGATCACCTCGGCCCCATCGATCGCTTGATCGTCAAAATAGACAACGATTTGGTTGGAGGCTTCTGCGAGCTTGGTCGACCGCACGACGCTCCCCACACCGCCAAACAACGACGCGTTGCCAACGCTCATCAAGGGAACTTGCTCACCGGCGTATTGGCCTTGGAACGTGACTTCCCGAGTGCCGCCGACCAAGATGTCACCGCTTTGGATGCCATCGAGTGCCTCAAGCGCGGATTGGATCTCTGTATTGGTACCAGGGAATGCGATCGGGATCGTCGTTTCGCCCTTGAACGAAAGCGTGTACGTACCGCCGCTGACACCACCACCGAACTGAACTCGCTGCGTGTTTCGGCTGACCGGTTGCGGAACGACCGAGACCACTTGGGCACCGCGATCGAGCCGGAAGGTGGTTTGGAAATCGTTGCCATCGTTGAACGCTTCACCGGCGAGGTTCGTCAACGGCGCTGCGCCAGCGCCCACGATCTCGATACGATAGGTGTCATCGGGGAACGCGGAGCTTGGGTCCGTCGTGTTGAACGACGCGGAGCTTGAAGGCCGGAAAACGATATGCTGCAAGTCGTCCGCGTCGGTGCTGCCGGGTTCGGCTAATCCGACGTAACCGAGTGCAACCGCGACATCGTTTGCTTCGCCAAACGTTCCATCACCGCCGCTGCGCACCAATCGGACCGAATTGTTACCAATCGTCGACTCATCCAGATTGGCACCGCCTTGGAACAATAAATTGAACTCACGCGGCGCGATATTCAAGGTATCGTTGTTCTGTAGCAGGGCGCCGGAATCGGGACGGATTGCGATCAAATCGGGGCCGGCCAAGAGTTGACGAGCTTCTAATTGCTGAGCCAGCATTTGGCGCGAGTGGAGCCGATGGCTGCGGCCTTTGCGACCACGTCGTCGTTCGGATTGGGAACCAAACAAAGATCGAATGCGTCGAAGAGTCATGGATAGAATTCCGGGAAACAAATAGTTGCGGTGAGTCGTTGAGGGAGAGAATCAGCGGTTACAGCGGGAAGGGCCAATCACTGGAACCCGACCTACTGCGCTCGATCGATGGCAGATCATCGTGATACACCCTGTACTTTGGAAAGGAATGAAAAATAAGGGGGGCTCGTAAAATATCTGATTGTACACCGTGGTGGTTCCGATGTCCTCACGCTTCCCCGGGTGCGGGAAGGAATGAGGACGATCCGAGACCACGGTTTTCGTTAGTGAAAACTTGTCAGTGCATCGTCCAATGCTGCCAGATTTGGGTCCATTCCCTCATCGCTTTGGCGAGTCCCGGCGATCATATCGATGACATCCTCGTCACCGAGCCAATCGCTCGATTCGGACATCAAGTCGTTGCTTTCGTCTGCATTCGTTGATGCGAGCTTGTCGGGGCGAGGTGCCAAGGCGAAGGCCGATTGGGGTTCAGCGATGCTGACCACCGTTTGGGTCGTCGTCATGCGAATCACGTCGCTTGAGAATGCAGAGGCAATCTCACCGACCGCTTCCCCTTCGCCCGATCCTGTGTTGGGAATCGTATCACGGGCGGTCAAGACGTTGATCACTTGCAACGCATCACTCGCCGAAATCGATCGGTCGCCATTGACATCGTAGAAGTTCGGTCCACGATCATCGGGCTCGACCGGGATACTGCTGGTTCCATCCAACTCGCTCAATAGGTTGATGATCAACAGTGCGTCGAGGGCCGAAACGGCTCCGTCGGCATTCACATCCGAAAACTGTTTCGGATTCTGCAGCTCGCTGGCAACCACTCGCAAGTTCACGGTTGCAGGGGCACTTTCACGTCCCTGCATGTCCGAGATGGCGTAGGTGAACGAGTCGGTTCCGACAAATCCCGTCGCAGGAATGTAGCGAACCGTTCCATCGGCGAGCGGCACGGCTTCGCCACGACTTGGGCCACTGAGAATACGAATGCTGGTCAAGTCCAAGGTTCCATCTGGATCGCTGTCGTTGGCCGCGACGTTGATCACGACCGCTTCGTCCAAGAATGTCCCTCCCGTATCTCCGCGAGCAATCGGTGCCGCATTGGCATCGACGACGATCAATGCGGGTGCACTTCGCAATCCGAGGTTGTCAGCAACGCTGTACGAGAAGGTATCTTGTTGGCTGAAGCTGGCAAACGGCGTGTACGTGATCACGCCCGCCGGATCAATGGAAACCGAACCGAATGCAGGTTGCAATTCAATCCGCAACGTCGTCGGGTCGATGGTTCCGTCAATGTCAGTGTCATTCACCAGTGGCGCGATCGTTGTGGTGGATCCCGGCACTAAGGTGGGGTTATCTGCGACCAAAATCGGCGCGTCGTTCACGCCGTTGACCTCCACACTGACGACGACGGGTCCACTGGTGACGCCGGCCGCATCACGCACCGAATAGGAGAACGAATCGGTAAGGCTCTCACCGGGGGCAAGTGCTTGCAAGGTCGACGAGACGGTCGGATCGTACTGGATGGTTTGCGTCGCAGCGTCATAGCTGACGCGAGCTCCGCTGATCGAGAACGAGTCACTGGGCATCACCAATGTCAATTGTTCATTGGGGTTGGTGATCAAGTCGGGATCCACATCATTCGCCAACAATTCGCTGGCGGCGATGTTCAAAACGGTATCCTCATCCGACGGATCGAGCGTGTCGTTGACCGGTCGCGGTGCATCGTTCACTTCGGTGATCGTGATCCGCAGCAGCGACGATGGGGAGGTGGCTCCGAGCACATCGGTTGCCGAGACCTGCAAGTCAACGGTGCCCACTGCGTTGGTCGCCGGAGTGAATCGCAGCACGCCCTCTTCGTTGATCACCGGTAGCGACGCAAATAAGGCCTCGCTGCCCTCCGGCATGTTGACATTGAAGACGAGCGTTTGCAGTTGCTCATCCGCGGGTCCCGGTGAAATCATCGTCGCCCATTCGGCGCTGTAGGGGCCACTGTCTTCGCTGACGATCACATCATTGCCGGGTGAGAAGGTTGGCACGTCGTTGACCGACCGAACCGTGACGACAAAGGTCTTCGTTTCGCCAATGGCGTCGTCACCGATCGTCGCATCCGCCGGTCCGTCATCAACCAAGGTTGCCGTAAAGGTTGCCACACCGTTCGCATCCGGTGCCGAAACGTAGGTCAACGTTGCCGAGGAATTCTCGATCGTGGCAAGGGGTGCGACCGAGAACAAATCTGCGTCACCACCGATTTGCGTGATGATGAATTCAGGCTTTTGTGGAGCGATCGAACCTTGGCCGTTGATCTCGTCCACCGCACCGCTGGGTCCAGCTTGCACGTTGGTGGCCCAATTGGCGACTTCGACCACACCTCGGCCAAGGCCCGTGTTCTGGTCTTCGTCCGACGTGACGTTTCCGCCACCGCTGAAAATCGGTTGATCATTGACCGGCATGATCGTCAAGGCAACCGTGTTGGCGGCGACGCGAGGGTCATTGCTCACCTGCCCACCGGTGCCAACCTCAACCGACACACCATCATCGATCACGGTATAGATGAACGAATCGTTGCCGGCATAGTTTGCGGGCGGCAGGTAACGCAGTCCCGTCACGTTTCCGTTCGAATCGGTGATGGGTGTCAATTTTCCACCTGCTGCCGATGTCACGGGAAGCGGTGTGCCGAGCGACAGGGTTTGATTGCCGCCTGGAACAACGTCGGAGACCTCGTTGCCGGGGCCGACCAAGAACACGTCCAACAACCCACTGGTCGTGCCATTTCCTGTCACAGGAATGTCGATCGACGCATCTTCGAACATGTCGAATTCAAGCGGGTCGACATTGGGGTTGATCGTTGGCGGATCATTCGTCGGCAACACATCGATGGCGATGGTTTGCGGAAGCGACGAAATCAAGTCGCCTCGCGTCGCATTTCCAGGACCCAAATCGCTCAACACCACCTCAAACTCGAACGATCCGAACGCATTTGGTGCGGGTCGGAACGTCAGCGTGCCGTTGGGCGAAATCGCTGGGAATTGGGTAAAGAAGGTGGCCGCTTCTTGGGGAGATAGTCCGACCGAGGTGACGGTAAACTCGACCTGTTGACCGCTCGTCAGACTGGTTTCATCGAAGGCGGTTTGTGGGGGACCCGCATTGATGTTAAACGCAAAGTTGTTGCGCGTCACTAAGCCCGAGTCTTCCTTGACTTCAAACGTGCTTTGATTCAATTGGAACTCAGGTCGGTCATTGACCGGGTTCAATTTCAAATAAACGGTGTTGGTTGCCTCTTTCGGATCCTCCACGAAGTCCCCAAGATCGGAATCCCAACTCTGGCCGTTGTCGCGTACGGTATAGGTAAATGAATCCTCGCCACCAATGTCACGGTTGTAGTTCAGCGGAGGAACGTAGTTGATACCTACGACGACACCATTCTCGACAACGCTGGTCAACGTGCCACCGAGAGCGGTGGTTTGGTTGGCCGGGAAGTCAACCAATTCAATCGTTTGCAAGCCACCCGGCAAATCAAGGATTTCCGTCGGGGGACCTGGCAAGAACACATCCAACAGTCCGACTCTCGCATATCCCGACGCAGCCGGCGCCGCGTTGATGGGGATAAAGTAAGGCTGCGAGGTATCGCCGAGTGCTTGCGTGTTGTCTTCACGTAGCGTGTAGGTGATCTCACCCACGCCATTAATTTCGTAGGCTTCGTCGACGATCGGGTTCGGTCCAACGGGCACGACTTCGTCGCTGGTGTTGGCCAAATCAGGATTGACCGTGGGCGGATCATTCACCGGTCGCACGTGAACCGTGAAGGTTCGCGATACGGTGATCGGATCGACCAACGCGGGGTTGCCTGTTGCGGCGGCATCGGTGCCCCGCAGGACATAGATGGCCGTGCCAAATTCATCAGCCGCTGGGAAAACCGTCAAATTGCCATCGACATCAAGTGTTGGCGACTGAGTCATGAGCGACGTCGGTACGATCGAAACCGGTGCAATCGTTAGGTTCAAAATCTGGTTTGCCAATTCATCGGTCGCGGTATCGGGACCGGTCGTTGCCTTGCTGACAAAGCCACTGATCGTCGTGGCGGTGGCGTCTTCGAGCAAATCGAAGTCGGTTGCCGAAATTTCGAGTTCCGGTGAATCGTTCACAGGGCTGACATCGATCGTCACGGTCGCCAAGGTCGATACCGAATCACCCGTTTCTTGAGCGTTGAATCGGTAGGTGAAGCTGTCTTGGCCGTTGAAGTCCTTGTCCGGTGTGTAGGTGAAGTAGCCTTCGTTCGGATTGGTCTGAATTAAGGTTCCGTGTTGCGGCGAATCGATGATGAAGTACCGAATCGGAATCAATTGAGCATCGACACCCTCATCGTTGACAAACAAGTCGTCTTGGGTTCCGGTGCCATCGATGACCAACGGTGTGTCTTCGACGGTCGTGTAAGCATCGTCAGCCGGAACGGCGGCATTACGGGGCAACACCGAGATGATGTAGTCTTCGACTTCACCGCCAATCGCGACGCCGTCGGGGCCGAGGTTTCCAGCGTTGCTGATTCGGACCCGCATGGCGGTATCAAATGTATCGCCAATGACAATGTCGGAATCACCAATGCGGCTAGGGATGGTCAAGCGGTTGGTTCCATCGATGGCTGCAACGCTTGTGAACACTTGCTCGTCGTCCTGGAAGATGCCATCGCGGTCGTAGTCGATCCAGCCATCGATCAAACCGGTGCCCGTGACGACGATGTTGACATTGCTGCCAGCTGGATCCAGAGGATTCAAGAAGCCCATGATCTGATCCGCAGCGACATTATCGGGATCGGCGTCGACCGTCGTAAAGACCTTCACGCCAATACCACCGACGCTGTAGGTACCGATCGGCACCCCGTCTTCGTCGTCGATCGCCGTCAAGTCGATCGTCGCATTATCGTTGGGATCGATCCCGACCAATAGCGCGTCGCCTGTTTCTTCGAGTCGACCCTGCATGGCAACCAGCAACTTCGATGCGATTTCCGAAGGAGCGTCATCAAGGTTGATCACCACCGGAACGTTCCCCACCAATGGATTCGACGTCGGTTCGATCAATTCGAATCGCGTCACCGTCGATCCCACCGTGACTTGCAGAATCTCACCGCCAACCGGAGGTGTCGAATTCACCGTGACCAACAACTGGTTGTTCATTCCCGCGTCGACGTCAAACATCGTCGATCCGACTGCCGAGAGTGTTAAGGGTTGGTCGTCACCGTCGGCATTGACCGTCGGCCGGCCATCGTCTTCGGTGTCAAGGAAGTTACCGAGTCGCGGCGTACGATTGCCGCTGACGGTGTGGCGTGGCCCCCCACTGGCAAACAGCGTTCCGTAGGAATCCGCGGCGTCACCGAAATCGAACAGCACTTCCGGCATGATGATCGTGAATCGCGTCTCGTTGTTTGGACGCGTTTCTTGCACGGTATTGCCAGCCAAATCGGTGATCGCAGGGACGAGTACCCCGTCGGCGACGTCGGCAATGGTGACGTCAGCCGTGATGGCGTCTTCGATCCAAACCGTGCCGCCACCTGGCGAGAACGATGAGACTTCCAATCGCGATGCCGCGATCGCCGTTTGAAAAATCGATCCCGCAGCTGCCTCGGAAAACTGCGATGTGGGAATGAACTCAACTGGGATCGCTCCTCCGCTGACGCCACGCGTCTCCAAAACGATACCGGTGGCGTTCGCGGTGACGGCCAACGAGGCGGCCGAAGGCGTCTGGCCACTTGGAACGATCGCGGCTTGTTCACCCAATCGAACCACGCTGCCGCTTGCCGATGGAGTCAACACGCCACTGTAGGACGGGCCGATGCGACTGGCCGTCAGGGTGGCGATTTGGCTCGTCGACATGCTGGCATTCAACAGGATCAATTCTTCGGTCACGCTGGTTGCAGCAGGGTCGTCGGTGTATCGGAACGTCACCGCAAAACCATCGACGTCAACCACAAACGTTGAATTCACCAAAGCGATTCCATTGGCCGTGTCAGGTACGTTCAGTTCCAAGGAACCGGTGACACCCGGCACGCCTACGATGGTCAGTGGCCCAGGAGTCAAACTGTCAGCCTCCACGCCTCCCAACAGCACTTGATCACCCGTCGCTTGGGCCGACCCCAGGTTCAGCTGTGGGAAACGATCGATCGCAGCAACGATCTTTTCTGCGATTTCAAAAGGCGCATCCGTCAAGTGGAACGGGATTTGATTCGCATTGGCCGGGACCGACGTATCCACCGCATTGGTGGTGAACGTGAATGTCACCGTATTGCTGTTGTGGCGATAGGTGAAGGAGTCGCCACTGGCAATCGAATCCGTCGAGCCAGTGAATTCCATTCCATCGACAACACCCGTGATCGAATGACCATCGACCGTTCCGAGTTGCAATTGATTCTCACCCACCTTGGCAGGTGTCAGTCCTAAATAACTGGCAACCGTGATCGATGGATTCGAACGATCGGGGCCGTTGAGTGCTGCCCAGATCGCATCGCGGACTTGTTCGATTGTCCCGGCGCCGATCAATCGGACTTCGACATTGTTGCTATTGACCGAGTTGGCCGTATTGATTTCGAAACGACGTTGTTCACCGGTCGGTGACACGATGTCGAACGTTTGCCGGTCCGTGAATCTCGCATTGGTCTCCAGCACCGTGATGGTGCTATTTTGTGGCACCGACACGACGTAGCCGCTTTCGAACTCAAAGACAGCTCGGTTACCCGCCAAATCATCCACGATCACCTGATCACCGTCGACGATTTTGCCACCATTCGGCAAGTCCACGGAAATTCGCGACTTGTTATTCAGCGTGATTTCGTAGACCGCATCGGTGCGGAAGGCTCCAGCGAGCGGGGTCAAGCGAACCAGCCGGCTGTTCGCACTGTAACCGAACGTGTAATCCACATCCGGCAGCAAGCGGACACCGTTTTCCGTCAAACTCACGTTGTCCTTGGTAATCGTGCGTGGATCGGGGCCGCTACCGTTGGGGTCGAACAATTGAATTTCGAAGTAGTCGACAGTACCCGACGACAGCCGAAGATAGGATTCCTCGGGATCGATTTCACCCCCTTCGATCACCGCACCTTGACCTGCAATGTAGTCGAGCGGTGATACCTGGGATGCTTTAGGTCGCAAGAAGTCTGCTCGGTCAATCGCTCCACGATCAATAAACACGTTTGACCCTACACCGCCCGACGTCCCTTGGTCCGACAAGTCAACACGCGGAATGCCATAGGCGTCGAAGCTGGGAGCAATGATCGGCGAAAGCGAAACGCCAACCGGCTGTTTGACCGTTTGATAGAAATTGCTTCGATCGGTTAACGAAGAAAGCGAGCTGTCGATGACATCGGAGCCATCCGCTGGGATGTAATTGTCTACGGAAGAATCCTGGAACAACTCAACGTTAGACGGAATGATGATGTCGCTCGAATCCAGCCCCGCGGTGGAGTGCGTGCCATTGGATCGGTAGGCGTTGCTGCCACTGATCGTGCTGGCACTGTTTCCTGCGATCTGCAGTCCAGTCGCAAAATCGGTAACGATATTGTTCAACACGGTTGGGCTCGCGTTTTGGCTCACATCGATCCCGACCCCTGAACCGTTTCCGACCACGGTGTTATTGACAATGCGGCCAAATGGAACCGGCGCCGGGGAATCGCCGCTGGCGGCAACTTCACCGCTGAACACGATGCCGGTTCCTCCGTCTGCGATGATCACGTTATTCGCGATGACCGTGCCGGGCAGCAAACGCTCTGTGTTGTCGTTGCGCAACCGAGCTGCCGAACCGGGACGACGATCGATGGGAACAGGATACCCAAAATTAGCGTCATTGTCCGGACCAATGTCCGTGCGGAACGTCGCTCGAATGCCGGTCCCACCAAAGTCACGGATGAAGTTCGATTCGATGATCAATTGACCTTGATCACGGAAAGCATTCTGGTCGCCATTGTCCATGTGGTAGTCGACCATCATGACATCACGCGTGATCGCGGCGCCAGGCCGAACGGTCAATTGGTATTCACCGTAACTGCCATCAAAGAAGAAGAACGACGATCGGGGCGCAACGCGAACATAGTAGTAGCCCGTCTGAGTCGCGGTGAAGTCATTGATGAACGCACCCGCACTGGATTCGCCAGGTGCGCTGCTTTGAGTTGCACTTGCCGCAGCGAGCGAAATCACGCCACCGGATTCCCGATAGACTTCGACCCTGGGGTCATCAAATTCCGTTCCAAGGTTCCATCCAATCGTGTCCAAATCCACATCAATGATGTCGCCGGCATTCAAGAAAATCTTGACAATGTCAACGTCATTCGACGGAGAATCAATGAGGACCGAATTGGCGTCTCCCGTGCCAACATGATCGCCAATCTTGCCGACGGCGACCAGCGTGTCGGTCATGCCGTTGACGTAGTCGGTGACGGTCGCTCGAGCAAAGGTGTCATAGTAGATCGCGTCGCTAACCGTTTGATTGTCGTGGTCCACCATGGGCAGGGTTCGAGCGGATTCACGTCCGTAGAACGTTTCCTCAGCAACCAAATCGACTTTCAAAAAACGACCCGTCGATGGATTGACTTGAATTGACTCGCCGAAAAGCTCGATGCGATTGTCGGTCATTGTGCCGATTTCCGTGCTATCGCGTCCGGCAGCCTTCAGGCCCAGGATGTTGAATGCTTGGGCGCTATTGATCGCATCGCGAATCGCGCTCGCCACGACGTTTGCTTCGTCGTAACGCTCATCGAAGGACGCACCCACCATCAGCGGCGTGAAAGGAACGCGAACGTTCCCGGCGGCGACGCTGCCATCGCTATCAAACTCAAAGGTCAATGTCGTTAAACCATTGCCGATGACGAAGGAATCACCATCGACCAAATCGGCTCCGGAGGGCGCAATCAACGTCACCCCCTCTTCGTCCAATCGGTCGTTCGTATCAAACGATCGTCCCAGACCATACTGCTCATTCGTGTACAAGCGAATGGGGTCGTAGTCGTTGGCTGCTCCGTACTCGGCACCCTTGCGGACTTCAAGCGTGTAACCACCCGTCAGAATTTCGTTGGGATACTCCGGTTGCTGCGTGTCGGTGTAGGTAAACGTTCGCGTTTCTGGCAACACGTCAAAGTTCTGGTTGGCCGGAGCGTTCAGCACCACTTCACCCCGCTCGGCGAAACCGACCACGATGTCGTCAATGTAAACGCCTGTGATCGCGTTGTTGGAACCGGGACGCGTGTTGACTTGATTGGTGGAAATCGAAGAACTTCCAAACGCGCCAAACTCATCACCCGGCAAATAGGTACTAAAACCGATGGCCGATTGATTGAACCACAATTGCTGATTGAACACCCGAATCCGAGTAGTTCCATAATCGGGATAGGTTAGCAGCGAGGCGCTGGAAACTCCCGTCACAGGATCGATCGCTCCGATCCCTTCGGTCAACGACTCGCGGATCGAATCACGCACCTCTTCAACGACCATCGAATTGGCATAGAAGACAGGAACGTTACCGTTAGGCAGGTACTGTGACGCCGTCGTACCGCCATTGAAGGAGGTCACGGTGATCGCAGGTGTCGTTGACGAGACGCTACTCGCGGCGGGGATGACCAAACGCGTGCCTTGCGCCACCGCTTGCAGCGACGGATCGAGGGCGTTGAGCTTGTCCGCGATCGCCTGAGTGAGTGCGTCGGCGCTCGCCGCCGGATCGATGAAGACTTCGTTGGTCGAAAAGACAGGGGCGCTGAACGGCGCTGCGAAGGGGACCGTGCCGGTACCGGCAGTGAGTGTCGCCGAGAAGAATGGCAATGCATCCAGTGCGGCGACGACGGCACTGTAGTCGTTGTTGGTCGGTGTTGGGAACAGAAGCGGATCAGGGTTCGAGTTGTACGTGACGGTGATGGTGCGCTGGAAGAAATCGTACGTCGCACGAGCCGGAACGTCGGCGGCAAAGAGATCATTGATCTCGTCGGCAAACACGATTCGAACGCCATCCGCGAACCCGGTGAAGTCCGATGTGACCGTTACCAATTCCGTCAGGTTGCCAAACGAGACTTCCTGGGTTTGATTGAAGGACACCGTGGTGGTTTCGCCAATCGAATTACCAACGCTAAGGGATTGCCCGTCGAGGGCAACCACATTCGCCAAGCCGGCACCGTTGTCAGGAATCAGAACGTCAGCGGCAGCGAAACGCTCAGGCGTGAGCGAGAAGGATTCGGCTTCGGGAACGATCAAACGGCCCTGGACGGCGCTCGCTTGAAGTTCCGGCGCAAGCGTCCCGAGAGTCGTAGCGATTCGTGTGGCCAGCAATGCCGAGGAGGTGACCCCTGGAGTGAATTCCACCTCATTCGGCAACGTCGCCGTGCCGGAGGTCAAAATGATCGTGACCGTCGCGCCCGTTGGTCGCTCAAACGCCATTTGTTGGCCACTGAAAATGGTGCTCGGACTGGGGATATTGACCGAGGCACCGCGAACGAATTCAAACGTTGTGAAATCAAAGCTCGAGCTGTCGTACATTGCGAACGTCGTTCCATCGACAACATCCGTTCCCGCAACCGCTTGGATTTCCGTCAAATAGCCGGACGTCACAAATTGCGACTGCATCCCGCCGGCAGTCGAGAAGTCAAAGCGAAGCTGAACATTCTTGTTCCCTGCAAGCGGTGACAGGTCAACGCGAGCTTGACGCCAAACACCGGTGTTGTCATAAGCCTCTTGAACCGGGATTTGCCCATTGCTGCCGAAATAGTCGTATTCGTCGTAGTTAACAAAACTACGGAAACTATCGCTGGTACTCACCATTTGCCACTGACCGTCGTCACCCGCGGCAAAGACACGAAATGCATCGACTTGCTGTCGATTCAGCGTGTAGTCATCGTCCGCTTCCACTTCCAAGAAATAGGTGAAGTACATCGTCGGCTTGTCCGCGGCGCTGTAACCTTCCAAGCTGATCGGTTTACTAACGACCGAGCCATGTGCCCCGCCCGGATTGAGCGTGCCATTGCCACCGTCGAGCGTGTTCTCATCGGCGTTTCCACTGATCTCGTTACCGAAGTACAGACTGCTACCACTGCTGGTTCGTATCCGAGTCTCGTTGTGTGGCTCGTAGGTGCCATGGAGGTTGTTGGTCGAATTAGAACCGCCCACGCTGAACGGGGTGCTGAGATCACTGGTTTGATGCCAGAGGTTTTCTTCGCGGATACTGAACGCGACTCCGGTGGGTCTCACACTCAACTGGGAACCAAATTGGTCAACCGTTGGGATGGCATAATTACCATTGACCAAAACATGCGCGGGCTCGATGCGACCACTCGTCTCATTGATTTGCATCGTGTAGATCCAGCCGTTTTCGGTGACACCAAATAGCACCTGAGCATACGGGCCGTTTCCAAACGTTCCTTCGCGACCGGTCAAACGGGGACCCAGTGTCAAACTCGCAAACCGAACCCCGCCGCCGAACAACGAATTGAAGTCATCCGGATGCGGTGTGATTGCACCGTGATTGGTCGAGTTGATGACTCGAAAGTAGGTTCCAGGGTCGGCCGGATCGATATCCACCGCTCGCGTATCAAACGGACTGAAGGACAAGACATAGCCGCCATCGGTCACCGCATACATTTGCGAGGCGCCCAAAACCGGATCCATCGCCAATCCCGTGATGTCACCCGCGTCGACGAGATTTCCATCGACATCCGGTGGGGAATCCTCGAACTGACCCACGTCCACCATCCCAAATTCTTGCTTATTGGATGCGGCGCCCATGGTCTCGGAATAGGGTCCCGAGCCAAAGTCTCGATCAAGTTGCCCGTTGGTGCTTCCCTGATTGGTCGCGGCACCACTATTGGCCACAACGCTGTAAACGATATTGCGCCGCAAATCGTCATAGATTTCGCCGCGACCAAAGTTATCGCGAGTTCCCACGACATAGGCGCGTTCGCCATCAGGGATACTGGGGTTATTTCCCGTACTCGCACCCGCGTTTCCGGATTGAGGTACGAATGCAATCGCGTTGATCAACAGTTGCGCATTGTCATCGTTCTCGGTTCCCGTTCCCGCTTGATTGGCGCGCCGGAACGTCAACCCGTCGTCACCACCGGACGCAGATGCATCCGCCGAGCTAATGTTCAGGAAGTTGCCCGTATTGCCGTTGTTCTGTTGGCCCGTCGCAGGACCAAGGCTGTAGGCGAACAGTTCGCCGTCACGACGCATAGCCAAATCGCCCACGGGCTGAGCAAATTGACCGATCGTCCGTTCCAGTTGTCCCGTGAACGGATCGATCGATATCAATGTCGATTGATTGGTACCTGACAAACCTTGGTCAAGCGTGAAGAACATCCGAACGTCTTCAAGCTGATAGGGGACGATCGAGGTTTCATCAAACAAGGGTGTGATCGTCGGCAGATCTGCACGAGAATTGATCGATTGAACGGGCGTAAAGGGCGTCGAAGTATTGACACCAAGGCTAACATCTTCGAAGCCTTCTTCGGCGATGTTGCGTACCGAATCGACGGGCAAAATTCGAACATTGGTATCCGCCGGATCGGCTTGGAACAACTGGTTGAGCGACTCGGGAATCATCTGAGCACTACTGACCACGACATAGTATGTGCCCACTTGCAACTCAACGGGACCGATGTAGGCATCCAGGGTACCCGCTGATCCACCATCGAGATTGGTCATATCGTTGCCAAGTGTCGGGCGACCTTGGTCGTCCGCCACATTCGAATCGCGACCATGAAGGATCAAGCGACCGGCAGAGTCAAAGACCGCCAACGACGTATTGGCACCACCGACTTGGTCAGCGTAATCAAGATCAAACACGGTGGAAACGAAACGGTTTTCACCGATGATATTGGGCTCTTGTCGGCCGTGGGTGATGTCCACGCGGTAGACGTCCAAGTCCATCTCTTCGAGCTGCGAGAAATTCAGATTGGTCGATGGGATTTGATTGCCAAGGTATCCGCTGACACGCAAAACACCGCGATCCGATAGATCCAGATTGCCAACCGGATCCGCGTCGGCGTTCGCAAATTGGCCACTGCCTTCGGTGCCGTTGAACGCAGTCCCGCCATCATTGACGTCGACACCCGCACTCGTCAATTCTTCCGCATGCTCGCCTGCCAGAGGCGAGTGCAGGGGTGCGGCAGGAAGATCAAGTGCATTGGTGGCGTAACGGATATCGGCCAATCGAACCGTGCTGCCGGCGATCTCGTCGGTTTCACGCAATCTGATGGAAAGCTGATATTGACCAAAGGAAAGCCCCGCGCCGACAAGCGACACATCACGCAAACGGCTGGGTGAGTCACCCGGACGCAAGTTGCTGCTGCGCACTCGAACGTAATACTCGTTGACGCTTTGGCTATTACCTGGCAGGATGACTCGCATACCGCCATCGAGCGCATTGGGGTTCTCGACAACCGTCTTGCCCGTCTTGAACAATGGCAAAACGCTGCCACTGGCAATGTTGTTGACCAAATCACTTGGCGTGACCGATTCGTCGTTCGAGCTGTTGCTGAGCGCCAGAATGTTCCCGTTGATATCGATCAGTTCGACGACGGTATCGAGCCCAAAATCGGTGTCGTCGATATCAAAGTAAACTTCGGTGCCACCGTTGGCGGTGAAGTGATAAACATCGATGTCGCCGTTTTGGCTAAGCGATCCGCGAATATTGAATCCAAGTCGGCGGTTCTCATCCGCAGACACTTCATTCTGAGCCAGCGAACCAAGCTTTTGCGCGTTTCCAGGGATTGCATTGACGGCCGCTTGACTTGCAACCGATCTTTCCGACTCCGGAACAAAGGCAACATTGCGATCGTTCGTATCTGCACTGAGAACGATGCCATACCAATCGCCCGCCGAGGCAGGATTGGCAGTGACGTCCGCAATACAGACGCCTGATTCAATCGTGTCATTCTGTGGCAACCCATCAGGGGTGAACCCTGCGCCGACGCTGCAATCCTGGATCGAGGTCAGAATCACAGGGAATCCAGCTTGTCCCAGAATTTGGATCGTCCCGCCAATGGCGTCATCGATATCGGTGCGAACAGTACTGGTTACTAGGCTTCCGCCGGCTTGCATCTTGACCACCAAACTCTGGTTGGGATCACTCTTGAGACGTAACCCACTACGGTAATGATGCGGCGATGCTTGAACGGTATTCTCCACAACGTGAACAATGTCGGTGTCATCCCAAACGCTTTCGGTCGTCAGGATTTCGCTGCGGATTAGCATTCCGTTGATGGCATTGTTGTCTAGTTGGTTTCCCGATACCAAAAGTCCTTGGTTGTCACCGTCACTGACAAACAAATCAATCGCAGAGGTTCCGCGACCCTGGTCCTTGACTGCAAGGTAGTTCAGTGCGTCGGGGTTGACGCTAATCGCGGCGCCCGCATTATCGATAATTTTATTATTGACAATCGTTGGTTGGGCACCACGAACAAAGATCGTGGAAGGGCCGTTGAAACCAACGCCGTCGCGAATCGAGTCGGTTCCGTCGTAACCGTTTGCATTGTTAGAGAATGTCGAATTCGCAATCCGCACGTCGGCCTGCAAAATCTCAACCGGATTGAACGTTGCGAATCCTCCCGAGATGTTGCTCGAACCCCCTGCATGGGAAAGGACGGCATGATCGATCGATGCACTGCTGCCTTGGCGGAATACCAAACCGCTCCAATCACCCGCGATTGGCCGAACGGCGCCGGCATCCGAGAAGGCACCGTCATTGTTGGTATCAAACGTTCCACCCGCACCAAATCGGTCATCTTGACGACTGGTCAAAACGATCGGGTTCGCTTCGGTACCTTCCGCATAGAAGTCCGCACCGAAGGTGGCTTCAATTCGCGCACTGTCGATTTTCATGACCGTGCCTGGATCAAGCTTCAAGCGGGCGTCAAAGCGTGGCATCAATCGCTCACCCGTCGCGGTAGCCAAAGCCGCATCGGAAATCAAGCCTCCACGCGTCGTTCCGTTATCCGTAAAGGTCGGAGTCGCACGGTCGAGCTGGCTTACAAACTCATACTGGCCCGACGCATTGATGCGATACAGTCGCCGTCCGGCATATTCGGCCGGTGCGGCCGGCAACGTGGCGAGCATGACGGTGCCGCTCGTGCCAACGACCACACTTCGAGTCGGCTCACTGGCTAGGGATTCGTACCCGTCCCTCGTTACAAACGTCACTCGGTAATCCACCGTGGACGCCGGCGTCAGCGTCCCCGACGCCGTACCATTCGCCGAATTGACCGTCGCACTCAGAACATCAGGGCGGTCTTGAAGCAATTGTGGACCACCCGGTTGGCCCTGCAAAACCAACACTTGGCTGAGCACGTGCGTGATGTCCAAGTCATCGAAACGGCCGCTCACGGTCATCGGCTCAAGTTGGCCAACCGCTGGTGTTTTCACGCGTACGAACAAGCCGTTAATGGAATTGTCGACCAAGACATTGCCCCGGACAAACGGGCCGACCCGATCGTAGTCCGAGGTAAAGGTCGCCGCTTGTTGAAAGATCGGCGCGTTGAAGTTGGTTTCCAGGAAACTGTTGGGGTCGGCGCTGATCGCAGCATCCCGACTTTCGCTAATGAAGTTGTAAATCAGCGTTGGCCGACTCTCAAGCATCTGCAAGGGATTCACAATCGGTTGAGTCGCCGTCACGCTGCCGCCGCCAAAGCGAATATCCGCATGCGAAACGTAATCGAGGAAGATCCCTTCGGTTTCCCAAACGGGTCGGCCTTCGGAGTAATCAAAGTCGTTGCGAAATTCAATACCGCCCCAATTCCCTGGCGTCGGTGTCGTTGGCAAAATGTTCGTATCGATTGCAAACCCAATTCCATCACGCATTTCTTCGTTATGGCTGGTGAAATCGACGCTACCATCGATGGTTGCACCATCGCCATCGACAAGCATTGGGGTTCCAAGTACTTGCAGCGACGCAAGCGATCGGTCTTCGTCGATCGTTTCGCTACCGACGCTGATCTTTGCATTGAGAAGCTTGACCATGGTCCCGGCGTCCACCATCACGGAAACACCGCGAGGAATCTCGAAGGTGGCACCATCGGAAAGGGTGACACCGCCACTGGTCTTGCCAATTTCATAGGCGCGGTTGTCGGCCGTGGTGTCAATCCGACCGTCCGCACCGGCGTCCGGAAGGATACGGACAATGTCATTGGGGTCCGCTTTGTCAAGCGCGTGAGCGATTGTTCGATAGGGCGAACCAAACGTACCGCTGTTAGAATTGCTGCCGGCCTTGTCCACATAAATGACACGTGGATCGGTGCCTGGGCCGACCTCTTGAGCCACGCGGAACCAGAAGTTGAAGTCGCCACCGGCGATGCCATCCGAATCGCCATCCAGCTTCGAAAGGTTGGTGTCCGTGATCGTGCTCGATTGAGTGCTCTCAAACGACAAGCGAATCTCGTAGCGACCTTGTGACAGTCCGCCACCACCGCTATCGGCGATATTGGGGTTGTAATCGTTGTTGCCAGCCGCCGTAATGCCTAGCACATACACGTCGGGTTCAACATCGAGTCCAATGAAGGAATCGTCGCCGTAGAAATCGGCGTTGCGGGCGACCAATTCATATTTCCGACTCACCGAATCGTATCGCCACAGTTTCAGATCGGTATCCAGCATGCTGGTTTCGAGTAAACGCTGCGCATAGGTTTCCACTGCGATGTGACCCGACTGGGTCACTTGAAACTTGTAAAGGTCTGCGTCGCGAATCTCGGGGCGATGAAGCGTTTGACCCGCAATGATGTCGCTGGTGCTTAAGAAGTCAGGTTCCAAGTTGACGTTCGGAAGTACAAAACCTGGATTCGATCCACTCGCAACGCCACCGGGTTGATCGAACGTGTTGCCGATCCCCAACAGCGATCCGACCCCGCGAAGCGCCTCCACAAACCAACTTGGGCGCGCATCGGGGCTGAGCCCATAACCATCAAACCAGCTCTCACTCGCGTCGAGGATCAACACCCCCTTGCTGGGATCGTCGTCGTTCACGCGATAATCCAAATACGGAACGCCCGTCCCCGTGCTGGCGGTTTCAACCAGTGCCCGCAAGTCACCGGTGACAATTTGCAGGCCGCGATCTTCGGTTTCAATAAACTGAACGCCAAGATGTTCAGCGTACAGATCGAGAATTTCGCGAGTCCGTTGCTGTTGCGCTGGGGTGATCGCGTTTTCAAGTTTCAGATTGCTTGCATCGGTTCCGTAGAGCGTCGCAAAATTGTAATAGAAAACATTGACACCATCGTTCGTGTCGGCACGGCCCGTGATCTGTGCATCGCGACGATCATCGCGGACACCTGGTGAATCGATCCCAGGCCAACGCATCGTATTCCCGGCGGTCGCTTCGACTTCACCACTGATGGCGATACTCGCGTCCTGGGGACCGAACGTCACGCCAAGACTACGTGCATTGGCGAACGTGTCGCCAACATCCGCAGTCTGATCGGCTGAATCTGGCGCCAATGTGATCGGCAAGTCTTGCGACGAACCGATTCGCAAACGGAACGTTCCGGAACCTCCCGCGTCGGCCACGGGTTGTAACGATTGCAATTCCGCTTCGAAGGTCAACGTCGCTCGGTGGAGCGCAGGATCGTATTCGATTGCAATCGGATTGAATTTGGAATCATCGGTCGATTCCACCGTGTCGCCAGTGAAGAACAGATTGTAAAACTCCGGACGAACCACAGACGGATCGCTTGCGGAACCGGTGCTGGTCACGACACCCGCGTTGGGGTTGGTCAGCGGGTCTTCGTTGAAGTAAACGAAGATCTGATCGCGATTTTGGGTTCGTGAGGCTCCCGTCCCTTCGATCGGTTGAGGAACGACCGCGACCACTTTGGGGCCCACTTCGACTTCAAAGCGGATGACTTGCGAATGCGGTTGGGTGCCATCGGCCAATGCTGCGGGAGCAAAGAATTCGCCATCGGTATTGCGCAAACCGACAGTACCCGCGTTGGTGTCATCACATCCAGCAATCACGATCGTGTAGAAATCGTCAGGCAAGGTTTCTGCAAACCTTGCGACGACGATCCGGGTTCCGTTTTCGTCTTCGAATCCGATGTATCCCGGCGTGATCGAAACGTCGTTCGCTTCGCCAAACGATCCATCGCCACCACTTCGCGTGAACTGGAACGCATCGAACGTGGTCGGATCGAGCTGTTGACCGCCATCAAAACGGAACTTCAATTGAGCTGGCGCTTCGAGCAACTGGTTGCTGTCCTGCAGATCGAATTGGCGTCCCGAGTTCGCCTCGATCGAAAGCAGGTTAGGGGCCGTTTCCGAAACGCCAAGGTCAGCCGCCAACAATTCACGCTTTTCGAGCGTTTCATGATGCAGGCGTCGCGAAGTAAGTTTCGATGCTTTGGTCGGTTTGCGAGAAAGTCGTCGCTGAGTCATATTCGCCCGAACCTCGAGGGATCGTGTTGAGTTAGGCCGGCAGCTTGAGGCGTTCGGCCGTAGGATGATGAAGGATGGAAAATCAAGTTGTCAGGGTTTAAAGGTCCAATAAATTGTCGTCAAGCAACGATGCCAATGCGGCGTCCACGCTCGAACTATCCGCAGTCGGCCCCGTTTCATTGTTCGCGGAAACCACCGCGTCGGCCACCGCTTCAAGCGAGGCGTTGCCGATTTCGAAGCCCGCCCCGAGAATCGCATCACGAGGATCGGTCACGTTTTCCGCTACCGATTGTACCGTTTCCTCCTCGACCGCAATCGCATTTCGAACCGGCAAGTTGGCTTGCGAGATCGAAGCATACGAAACGGTGGAGGCGGATCCGGCGGTCAAATTGACCGCTTCGGTGGTGGCCCATTCGCCTTGGCCCGACGGGGTGCTTGGCAAGGCTTCCAACGCGTTGATCACCAAAAGTGCATCGTAGGCCGAAACCATTCCGTCACCGCTAACGTCGACAAAGTCAGGCGGTGGCGTGCCAATCGCACTGACCGACAGCGAGGATTGACCACTCATTTGCGGGCTGCTGAGCAAGTTGATCACTCGCAGCGCGTCAATTGCGGTGATTCGGCCGTCGGCGTTGACATCCGACGCTAAATCATCGATCGGGTTTTGATAACGCGATTGATTGAGCGTAAACGTCACCGTTGCGGTGTTGCTGCGGCTCGTGGTGGCGTCGACCACGCTGTAGGTGTAACTCACCTGGGACCCGACACTACCCGACGTCGCCTTGTAAACGAACGTACCGTCGGGATTGACCGTAAAGTTAGAATCGGCCGGGGTGACCGAACTGACATCGACCGTGATCGCGTCCCCATCGGCATCCCGATCATTTCGCAACAGCCCGCTGGCGGGATTCAAAATTTGCAGCGTCGCTCCGACCGGTACGTTGTAGGCATCGTCGGCAGCAATCGGTGCGTCCGCAACCGCAGTGATCGTCAACTCGAAGTTGTCGCTGATGCGGAAGTCACCATCGGTCGCGGCGATTTCGAGATCGACTTTGCCCGATTGATCCGGCTTGACATGGATCCGCATTTCGTTGCCCTCAAAGGCAATCGATTCGATCAAATCACTGGCCGCGATCTGAGCCGCCGTTGGGTTCAAAATGCCGCCAAGCGAAGTGACCGAATAGGTTAAGGGTTCGCCATCGGGATCCGCAAAGACGGTGGTCAGATCGCTGACGACGTCGACGTCCTCCGCGGTGGTCAACGGATCGAGCGTGCCGACGATTCGCGGTGGGTCCGATGTGTCAACGACGTTAACGTCGATCGATTCGACCGTGGCAACGCCGTTGGCGTCGGTCGCCGTGATGTTCAAGGTCGCCATTCCGTACGCATACGGTGGCAAGTCCAGAACCAAGGTGTCCCCCACCACGCTGGCTGCTACGATCGATGTGTTCGTCGACGTTGCCGCATAGGTCATGTCGTCGTTTTCAGGATCTTCGAACCAAGTCGACAAATCGTACTGGATCTTCTTCGGATCGGCCTTGGCCTCTTCGAATTCAAGCGAGTCTTCATTTGGATCGCCGTTGATACCGATAAAGATCGGCCCATCGTTTTCACCACCGACGTTGACAATCACTGTCGCCGAGGAAGTTAAACCCGCATCGTCTTGAACGGTGTAGCTGAATTGGTCCACACCGCTGAACTCAGCGGGTGGGTTGTAAAGCAAGTTACCGTTGCTCAGACGTACGGTTCCACCACGGAAGGTGTTTTGTGGGAACACACTGGTCACAAGTCCAATCGTTTGACCGGCGGCCACTTCGTCCGCAGGGCCTGGGGCATCATTGTCGAGAACGCCGGTTCCTGCCACGTTGCTGACGGGAATCGACAACTCCGTGTCTTCCTCGCCGACATAGCTGTCGTTGATCAAACGCGGCGCGTCGTTGACGGAAAGGAACGAGAACGAAACCGTTCCCATCTTGGCCGCCGTTTGCGGCGACTGGCCGGTACCCGGTACATCCGCAACGGAATAGGTGAAGGTATCGGCAACGGTGCCGTTGTAATCGGCCGGTGGGGTATAAACCAACCGCACGCCGTTGTCGATGATCGAGATCGTCCCACCCAGCGACGACAGGAACGGTCCGCGAATGCTGCCAGCCGATTGGATGATCATCGGTTGGCTCGATTCATTCGCCGGACCTGGCGAATAGAACGGAGTGATCAGCACGTCGCGGTCGAGCGTCGTTACAGCGTCTTCGTTGATCGTTTGCGAAATGATCACGTCGGCCGTGTTCGCAACTGGCGGATCATTGATCGGGTTGAGCGTGATCGTTGCCGTGATCGTTCGTGAACTGATCAGCTCGCCATCGGTGACGCGTGCCGTGAAGATCGCATTGCCGCTGAAATCGGCAACTGGATTGAACGAGAACGTTCCGTCACTGTTGAGTGTCAGCGTGCCAGCGGTAACGCCCTCGGCGGTCACCAAAGTTCTTGTGCCGACATCGTCTGCATAAATTAAGGGAACATCGTTATCCGGATCGGTGATGTCCGTCAACAAGCCGTTGTCATTTGTAATGCTCGGCGTCAACGTGCCATTGACGTCCAGCACTTGAAGCGTTTGATCTTCAGAGCCGACGAATTGACGATTCGCCTGAGTGGACGAAACCGTTGGGGGCAGCCCCGGCAGCAGTCGGAGGGCATAATCTTCGACCTCGCCGCTCAATGCCATCCCGGTTGGGGTGAGCCCGCCGGTGTTCGAAACGCGGAACCGAGCGTACGTCATCGCGGGGTCAAGCACGTTCCAAGGATTCTCGGGATATTTGACAAAGAACGTCTTTTCGACGGGCCCAGCGGCTGCGTCAAATCGTTCGCTGAACAGGATCTGATCACCAGGGTCATCAAAATCACCATCGGCACCAAAGTCGATCCATCCATCGACGAACCCGCCACCCGAAACCGTCACGGTCACCGGATAGCGAAGTTCCTGGGCGACCGAACCGTCGGGTTGGGTGACCGACACGACGGTGCCGACGCCCGAATTCAAGATCCCCTCGGGGTTGTTGTCACTCACAAAGCTCACGCCATCTTCGTCATTGCCGCTGACCGTGACCGTGGATCCTTCGACGGTGACCATTGCGGGACGAAGTGGGCTTTCGGCAATCGCTCTTCCAATCGCCGCTGCAACCATCGCTGGCGTATCGGTTACCGAAGATTTGATTTCGTAGTGATCCTCGTCAAACCGGCCGTTGATGTCAAATTCCAAGGTTGCCGTCGAGTAACCCGTATTGATGACAATGGTGTCACCATCACGCGTGCCCGGTGAGACACCTGCAGCGACCTCAATCGTCGCAACACCATCGGCCATGGTGACATTGAACAAGGTGCCGGTGCTGGTCACGACCAAGGCGGCATTGTCACCATCGGCCAAATTGCTTGGTCGGCCATCGGAATCGACATCGACCGAGGTGCCCAACATCACACCGCCGCCGACAACGTGACGTGGTCCGTCGTGGTTGAGTGTCGTTGGATACCGTCCAGCAACTCCACCGATCGGGTCGGCTGCGTCGCCATAATCCATCCCGACCGACGGCATCAGAATCGTGAACTGGCTCGATTCATCCTGACGGTTCGCTTCAAGCGGGTTACCGTCAACATCTTTGACTCCTGGCAAGTAGTACGTCGAGATCGGACCATTGAAGTCGGACGCGTTCTCGACAAAGAAGGTCGATCCACCACGGTCCACCGCGTGCAAATCGGTGAAGGCAGCAACCGAATCGCTGTTGATCGCCGTGATCAACGCACGCTTGACATCCTCGTCACTCGACGAAGGCGTGATGAAGATCGGCTGAGCACCTCCTGGAACGCCCAGGACGTTCAACGTGGGTGCTTGGCTTGAATCGATCACGGTACCGGGAACATCGTCGATGTTGACGACGCCCGTGGCGACGCCTGCCGCGTCCACCGCGGCGGATGCCGAGATTTGCAAGTTGCCTTTGTTGTTGTTGATCGCTGCCGCCAAGCTGACCGCGATGTCACCGGTCGAACTGGTCGGTGAGAAGGGGATGGCCACGTTGCCGGCTTGAACACCGCCACCGTTGCTGATCGATTCAAACTCAAACGAAACCGATTCATTGCCTTGGCGAATGGTCAAGATTTCACCGTCCGCAACAATGCCGCGGCGTGTGGAAATCTGCGGCACACCTGGAACATCATCGGTCGGATCGATCGGATCGCCGGGGATGCCAGTCAACACGACACGGCTTTCGCTGATGCGGCCGAGCGACACCCGCCCGCTGCCGGTGTTGGAGGAGACGATGTTCGCCGTTGAGGCGTTGATCGCGGTGACCAGCGTGTCGGCCAACACATCAACGGTGTCGAAGGTATTGAAGGTGACGGGAGTCGCTCCGGCGACGGATTGGGCCGTGCCGGAAACATTGAATTCGAAGACGACGTCGTTGCCGAGATCATCTTTCAAAATCAGCACGCTGCCGTCGGTGAATCCACCACCGCCAACCAACGGCAATTGCAGTAGCAGCGGACCGAACACTTCGATGCGAGAGGAACCCGCAACACTCGGTTCTCCGGTGACTTCCAGTGCAACGCCGGTTGTGTTCAATCCCAATCCGGCCATGCCGCCGATCGACACCAATCCGCTTTCGTCGACCGAGACCGCGTTCTTATTCAAACCCGCAATCGTGCCAATCTGATCCGAGGTGATGGTGTTCGCGATCGCTTGGCCAAGTTCAAGGGCGGTGGTCAAACGCGTGATGTTGATGGCGGTGTGACCCGTTGTGACACCATCGTCTTTTGTCCCGCCGAGCACGTCATCCGGCTCGTCGGTGCGATTGATCTCGACCACCACAGGGGCGGAACCATCGTTGGGTGTCAGTGTCAATAAATCGCCATCGGCTGGCGTTCGGCTCAATCCGACCAAACTTAATTGACCGGTCGGCACAATCGCCGAACCTTCGACCGGTAAATTCAAGTAAACCGTGTTGCCATAAAGCAGCGGATCGAGCCGCATGCGATTGGCGATCGATTGTTGGATCAACAGTGCCAACTGCGATGCCGTGGGATTCCCCGAGATCGAAATGGCTTGGTTGGTGGGGTCATTCAATCCACCCGCGTTGTCAAATTCAAACGTGACCGTTTCGGTCCCATCATTGATCGTGAAGGAGTCGCCATCGACGACGCCACCAAATCCAGCACCCGCCGCCGGGACCCGCAGGGCGAGCGTGCGGATGTCTTGAACCAAACCGCTGCCGCGCGTGTTCACCGTTGCGCCGGTTTCCGCGCCCACGATCACCGTGTAGCCATCCAACCGCGTGTCGACATCAAGTTTGCCAGCGGCCACTTGCGAATCGATCGCGTTTTGGGTGTTTTGTGCAATCGTGGTCAGGAACGCATCAAGCTCATCGGGTTCCACCGGTGTCGGCCCTGCGGGGATCAAAATCTGAACGCTGCCAGGCAACTTTGCATCGCCGGGCAAATTGAACTCAAACACATTCGTGGGGTTCTTGCCATCGCTGAGTTGGAAGATCGCACCATCGCGGATCCCACCTTCGTTGGTTCCCTCGAAGGGGACCGTCAACGAAATCGTTTCAGGTACCGCTAATTGGTAGCCGGTTTCGAATTCGAACACGATGTTGCCACCGTTGGCATCGGTGATCGTGATCTGATCACCGTCGGAAACCTGACTCGCACTCGGAGCGATCAGCACCGACCGATCCAAGCCATTGACGGCGATTCGGTAAGATCGATCGTTCTTCCAGATCCCCGCAAGCGGTGTCAGCACGATGATGTTCTTGTTCGGATCGTAATGGAATGTGTAATCGATCCGCTCTTGGAGCAACTTGTCGTTTTCGAAAACGGTGATGTTGGAACCATTCATCCGAGGGCCAGGGCCTTCGGGAACGACCACGCTGTTGTCATCGATGCCGTGACCCAAGAATGGGTCCGATTTGTCGCCGTTGTCGCGAAGTTGAATACGGAATTCTTTGTAGACTTCGTCTTCGAACGTTACAAACGCGGTGGCGCCATCGGCATCGATCACCAAAGCGTCATTGTCGCGAGGCACTTCGAGAATCGCGACAGGACCCACAAAGTCTGCCAACTCGACAGCTCCGCGATCCTTAAAGATGGTTTCGCCGACCGCATGCGCCGGAGCATACAGCGGATGGTCCGCTCGCAGCACACCGTACGCATCACGTGCCGGTGCAACGACATTGCTCTGCGAAATACCGACCGATTCTTTCACATCGACAAAGGTCGGACGGTCGGTGATCGCGTTGACGGCGCTATCGATCACAGCGGCACCGGGCGCGGGCAAGAAATTGCCAGCGGTCGGATTCACAAACAGGGCGTCATTGTTGCCAAGCGTTTGGTTGAAGTCATCGGTTCCACCATTGACGTTGCTCGGACTCGGCGTGATCCCGATATTGCCAAACGGAGATGACATCTGGAGACGGAAGACGTTGTTCGCTGTTTCAATATGCTGGAACGTGTTGCCGGTCACAATCGTCGCGCCGGGTTTCGGATGCTGATCCGCAGCACCGGAGCTAAAGCCACCGGTCTTGGTGATCTCGTTGACCACGCCTTGGTGCAAGTTCGAGAAGACGTTGTTGAGCACCGTGCCGCTGCTGCCACCGGTGAGAAGCACACCCGTCTCGGGCAGCAGTTGGTCAATATTGAGTCCAGCCGCGGGGTCGAGCCGCAGACCGGCCGCTGCCGCTTCCGGGCTAATGGTGATTTCCGCCGCTCGTTCGACAAGCACGTACAGCTCCGAGACGCCGTCACCACGTGACGACGATCCAGCAACGGGGCTCGAATTGACTTGGGCGTTGGTGCGGTTATGGCCAAAGACCGTGTTGTTGTCTGCCCCACCCAAGAAGAACTGCAAACCACCGTTGTAGCCATCTTGCCCACCCAGGGCACGCGCTGTCACTCGAGCGATGGGGCCCGTTACATCATCGGGTCCATTGCCGAATTCATGGTTTGGAAGGGGTGGGTTCGGTAGTCCTTGGTTGTCCGCGAAGTTCACCCCGCTGATCGCGTCGGCGATCGCCGTGGCGATGTCGGGAACACGGTACTGTTCCCCGTCGCGAAGCGGGATGTTCACGTTGCCATTGACTCTCAAACCACCGGCTGCATTCGTAAACTCGAAGGTTTGCACGTTGGTCGGGTTGTTCGCCGTTTCCAAACGATCTGGGATCTGCGTGATGGTGAACGTGGTTCCAATCAAGGCCGCCGCATCAAAACCCTCTCGATTGTTGATATTGTCGATGGTCAGCACAAACGAACGCGGTGCATAGGCCTTGATCGCGATGTTGTATTCACCGCTGCCGCCCGTACCATCCACCCGGTCCGCCACTGTTAGCGCATCGTAATCTTCATGGCCTGCCGACGAAACAGCAACGTAGTAGGTGCCTTCGGTCCGAGCGGTGAAGTCCAAGAACGGATCGGCAGCATTGGCAACGATTCGGTTACCATTCGCATCAAGCACAAAGTTTCCGGTAGCCGGATCGATCAGGAATTCGGGTGTCGTCGCGGCAAGTTCGAGATAGTCCGGCGCCGTCGCGGAATCGACAAACGCAATCTCGATGCCCCGTGAATCGAACAATCGAAGCACGGTATCCGGCCCGCCCGTGATGTCGTTATCGACATCTTCCACCAACGAGTCGATGTCCACGGTTAAACGATCACCGGCGCCCAAGAAGACGCGATACATATCGACATCGGCCGCGGCCGTGACCGCCGAGTTATCACCGATTTGAGCCGCCGTGACAAACGCGCCGGTGTGGGCGTTCCCCACATAGGTTTCCACCGCTTGCAGGAGCACATCATTGGGTTCGGCGGTCGCCGATCCCGGGAATCGTGACTGCGTCCCGTCTTCGCCGTAGACCGTGTTGTTGACGATTTTACTTACCGGTTGCGGTGCCTCGTGAACGGCTGCCAACCCCGTTTGGCCGATGAACGGATTCAATCCGACGTTGGCAAACAAGGAGGAGAACAGAATGTTCGTCGCACCTTCGACATAGACGGACGTGCTGGTGTTACCGAAAAGGTTACCAAAGAAATTATCGTTGGATCCCTGCAACGAGGTTGCCAAGGTTGCTTTGACCAGCGGGTCCAGCCCGTTGGTGACCAAAATGCTGCTATTGATTGCATCGTAAATGGCCAGCATCGTTTCGTAACGCGTACTGGCGTCTCCGCCACCGTTGTAGGTGTTGGCGACCGTACGACGGTAATAGATGGGAACATGTCCATCGACCCAGCCGTTGCCACCTTGGACGCCGCTGCCACCAGCGGCCACGGGCGCGCCAGCCAATTCCTCGAACTCGAAGACGACGCGCGTATCGGCAGCGTCAATGATCATCGTCAAACCGTCCGCGATCAAATCGCCAAACAGTACGGCGTTGAGGTCGTAGGTTGACGAATCGATCACGTAAGGTCGCATTTGACCTTCGACCTTGATCCCAGCAAATCCAGCTTGGTCGACAATGTTGTTGCGGACCACGATCCCTGGCATCTGACCGCCAATCACGTCGTCATTGAGCGTTGGGAAGTTGCGCACCGCACCGGGGTAGGCGTTTCCAATCGGAGCCGGATCAAGCCCGTTGAACCGAGTGAACAGGTTCTCTGGATTGAGAACCGGGTTATCGCTGGTGAAGAAGAAGTTGTTTTGGAGATCCTCCGGATCGAACCCGCGGACGCCCGCTTCGCTATAGATCCCGATTGCCCGAGCGTGAGAAATGATATTGTGCTCGACAACGACTTGGCTCTGATAGCGTTCATAGTTTTCGTCGCCAATGCCCTGGCTATAGACCACCGGCAATTGGAACGGCTCGCCGGTGGGGACCAAGGGCATTCCCGAATCGGGCAAGTCCGCGGGGTCGTCGAGGGCGAGGAAATCGCCAATCACATTTCCGGTCAGGCTGACCTTGACGTCGTCGTAGCCGCCCGTGGCCGATCCAGATGAATCCGACGCTTGAATCTTCAGCGTACTTTGGACGGTCTGCGAGTTGATCGCACTTCGAATGGCATCCGCGACTTGGGATTGAGAACTCGTCGCGGTGTAGGCAATCCGTACATTCCCCGGTGTTACCGACGCGTCCAAATCAAACTCAAGCGTCACTTGCTTGATGCCATCACTCAAGACAAAGGTATCGCCATCGGTGATTTGATCCGCATGGGGTGCGACAATCGTCACCGATTCGGTCTGACGAACATTGGTGTCAAACGTCGTGTCGAGCGTGAGACCGCCGAAACGAGAGGAAGTTGCGTAGGAGGTCCCTGGACGAACTTCCAATTGGTATTCACCCGTGGGTTGGCCCGCTCCCGTAGCGCCAATGATGCCAACGGAACCGACGGGGGCACCGGTGATCATTTCACCCCGTTCCGCGAAACCGACGATGAAGTCGTCCAAGAACAGGCCTTCGCCGGTTCCCGTGCCGGTGGTGTATTCGAACTCGATCACCACCCCCGTGTGGCCCGCGAAATCCGACAGCGAAGCGACGCCCTGGTTCCAGGCATTGCCGACGATCGTTGAGTTGATCGCAGCGTCGTCGAGGATCTCTCCGGCCGGGTTTTCGTTGCTTCGTGCACGAATCTCAACCGAGTCTCCAGCACCCGGATCGTAGAAGTAGCTGAAGTAGAACTTCGGTTGATCACTCGGTCCGTAACCTGATAGATCGAACGCGGCGCTTTCCAAGGTTCCGCCAGCGGCGCTACGGTCGAAACGGATCGATTCGTTGCTGGGATCGCCACCATCGTTGGGATGGTTTTCAACGGAGACATGTAACGTGTAGGTTCCCGTCGCAGGACGTTGGTCGACCGCCAAGTCAAAGGAGAGCGTTGCAGGATCGTACGTCGTCGCTTCGGGTGAGACCGCGACATAGTAAGTCCCTGCCGCCAATGCGTCTTGTTCGATGAACGGGTCTTCCGTGAAGAAACTGGTCACGTTGCCAAAAACAAATTGGGGGAAGCTACCCAGTTGGCCGTCAAGCACCTCCGAAAAGAAACTCGTTACCCCCACTTGATTGAACGCTGCATCAAACAATTGCATCTTCAAATCGACGCCACTCGCGTTGAGGGTGTCATCGAAATCAGGGAAGTCTGCTGGCAAATTGTCTGGATCAAAGAAGGTCGGAATGGCTCCGTTGTCGATATCCAAAATCACCCGCGAATTGTCTTGGGAGACGTCGAATCGATAGATGTCTACGATTTCATTGACGGTCGTGCCAAAAACACTCGTATGAGGGATCGCTTGGGACGTATTGGTTGAGGGGTTAAACGTCCCAAAGTTCTCGTCGCCGATATTGGCGTCGTTCGCCAAACTCCACTCGGGATCGCCTGCCGACAAATCCTGAGCGGTTAAGAACGCGTTGTTGAATTCAATCTCAGCTTGATTGCTCGGTGGGAACAGGGCACTGGTCCGAGATCCATTAAAGGTCTCGTTGATCCCGTGCCCGGGATCGGTCGCTCGAACCGTCGTCACGGACCAACCTGGATTTAGCGTCGTCTGGTCAATGAATGCACCTTCGCGCGGGGGCAAGGCGGTGCTGCCACCGATTGAGCTGACATGGTCTTCGAAAATTCGTAGGACCGATTCGAGGGGTTCGCGACGCGTGGTTGGATTCCGCAGTGCGTCGGCGATGGCACCGTCGTTAACGACCGCGACATAGTAGGATCCACCCGAGAGCGAAATCGGACCAATGAACGCATCGCCTTCTGCCACCGAACCGCGCGAAAGCAAATCGTCCGGCATGCTTGTGAGTGGACTGGATTGATCGTCCAAGATGCTGCTGTCGTCACCCGTCAGCACCAACGTGGGTTGGATAGGTCCGTCCTCGCCATCGGGATCGTAGTAGACATAGAGCGTCGTGTCGGGTCGGTTGAAACCGTCGGCATAATCAATGTCAAATACGGTCGTCGTCTGCGAATCAAGTCCGCTCAGTCGATCCACATCAATTTGATAAAAGTCCACATCGCCAGCGCTCGACAAAGCACCACCGACACTAAAGACCTTGTTCTCGCTGTTGAGCAAGTTGCCAAGATATTGAGCGCGGTTTCCTGGGACCGTGATGCTCGTCGTCAACGAATCGTTGCTGGAAATTGCATCACTAACGCCTTCGTTTTCTTGAGCTTCACCCAGAAGCGGCGATGAACTCGGCAAGCCTCGCGTGTGGATGCCGTGGTTGGCATAACGGATATCCGCATAACGGACGACGCTGCCCGCAAATTCTTGTTCTTCCTGCAATCGCAATTGGAACCGATACCCGCCACTGGTCAAACCACAATTGGCTTCATCGGGATTGTGCGAATTGCTGCGGATGCGAATGAAATAGGGGCTACGAGCCGTCGAATCGGCCGTACTGCCTGGCAAGGCAAAATGGATCCCCGCATCTCGCGGATTGGTCGAACCGAAGTCCTCGTAAAGACCACCGGCACCCAATTGGGTGAACGCATCCGGTCCCGTTTGCAACGAGGTCGTGGTCTGCGCTAACGCCGAATCGAGGACCAAGACATCGGAGTTGCCGCTGATTTCATCAAAGCTGTTGTCACTTCGAGCGAGCACGCGCCCGGTTTCATCCAGCACTTCAATCACGGTATCCAGTGTGTACGTTGTGCGATCGACGTCGACCCAAATCTCGGTTCCCGGAGTTCCAATGAAGCTATAGGTATCAATGTCATCGCGACCACCGATGTAGCCTTCGACCTCAAAACCTAGTCGTCGCACATCGTCGCTGGCGTAAGGCCCCGAGGCCAAATCGCCGAGATGTTGAGCCGTTTCCAGGTCGCCATTGAGCCCGGGTGCCAATTCGGTCGACAATTCGAGTTCCAAAACAGCACTGACGTTGCGGTCGTTGCTGAATTGGTCCATGAACACGCTGCGCCAATCGTTTTCCTCGGGGCGAGAACGAATGCCGTCACCATTGGTATCGGTGAAGGGAGCCCCGTTGGGCTGAAGTCCCGCACCGGCGGTGTCGTCAAGGAAACTGGTCAATACCACGGGATGCCCCGGTTGACCGAGGATGTGGATCGATCCGCCAATCCGGTCGGAAATGTCGGACAACGACCCTGTCGCCGTCAATCCGGTGCCTTGGTAGGGGTTGTGAGGTGATGCTTCACCAAGCATTTTGACGACCAAACTCTCGTCCAAGCGGCTCATCAACCGCAGCCCGCCTGAGGAATGGAAGTTTTCGACCGTGACCGAGTCGAACAGCACGTGAACGATATCGGTATCATCCCAAACCGATTCGGTGGTCAACGTCCCGCCACGGATTTCCATGCCGCTGATTTGACGCAAGCTGGCGTTGTCTTCGGTTGCGTTGTCTTCGTAGCGGTTGAAACGGACCATCGGCCCGTAGTTGTCATCGAGTACGGCCAAACGCTCGTTTTCGCCCGTTTGACGGCCGGCATCGATGAGTCGATCCGCCGTAAGCGATTCGCTATCGATATCGATGATCGATCCACGGTTGTCGATAAAGTCATTGCCGACGATGATCGGTTGAGCTCCGCGAACGAAGATCGTCGACGGGGTAACGCCGAGCAAGCCGAATCGTCCAACTGGGCCTGCCCCATCTTGGCCGTCCTCGTTGGCTTCAAATCGCGAATGGGTGATTCGACCATTGGCTTGGTGCAGTTCCAGAGCCGCGAAGCCGCGTGTTTGCCCGCCCGTCAACAAGGTCACGCCACCGCCATGTGCCACTGTGGCGTAGTCCAAGCTGATGGTCGAAGTGGGACTGCCGTACAATCCGCCCCAATCACCGTAGGTATGATCCGCGCCACCGCCAGCGGAGTCCGCGTCATTATTGGAGTCAAAGGTTCCGCCGGCACCATAACGATCATCAAACACGCTGGTGAAAATAATCGGATGGCTCTCGGTTCCTTCGGCGAGCAATTGAGCACCGAAGCCGACTTCGATTCGTGATCCGCGCAACTTGACGACGGTGCCGGGGTCCACGGTGAGTGAGGCGTCGAGACGTCCGCGACGACCTTCATGGTTCGTATCGAGCACGCCATCGGTTTTGGTCCCACGGTCGATGAAGCGAGAGCCTGTCCCGTTCAAATCCGTGACGAGGAAGAACGGCCCGCCAGCGGTTTCTTGGCGGTAGAGACGTCGCGTTCGGTATGCGGAACCATCTTGCACTTGCGGCAATCCGGTCAAATTGATCGAGGACCCATCTTCGCTGACGTCGAAGGTAAAGGAGGAGGTGCTCGCCAAGGACTCAAAGCCGTCTGCATCGACAAAGGTCATCACGTAGTTGTAGCTGCCAAGGTCGAGCGAGCCACCGGTCAATTGACCTGCGTTGACCAAGCTCATGTCGGGTGAAAAACCATCTTCAAGCGAGCCGCCCGGTGTGCCTTGAATGATGATATTCTCGGCGATGTAATGGACGATATCGGTATCGTCAAAATGCCCCGCAACGGTCAATGCTTTCGGCGATTCCGTCGGCGTGGTCACGACCCTCACGAACAGCCCATTGATGCTGTTGTCGTACAGTTGGTTGTGATGAATATCGGGACCGACCCGGTCATAGTCAGGCGTGAACACGCCGCTGGCTTGATACCGAGGGGCTTGGTAGTTGGATTCGGCGAAGCTATTCGGCAAGGCGCTGATCGCAGCGTCTGCACTGTTGCTGATTTCGGTGAACGAGATCGCTGGACGAAGGTCGTAGATATCGATCGGGTTGGCGAGTTGTTGGACCGAATCAATCAACAAATCTCGCGTCCCACCGTAGCGGATCTCGGCGTGGTTGATCGAGTTCAGGAAGATCGCCTCGTCTTCGAGGTGCTTTCGCCCTTCGAATTGGTCGATGTCTCGGCGCAATCGGATCCCGCCCCAATCGCCCTTATCCGCAGCGGGAGTGTCGCCGGCTGCATTCGAATCAACGGCGCGATCAAAGAAGCTTGTGAAGATCACGCTGCCGTCATCGTACCCACCTTGCCCAACGTTTTCTTGAGCCAATAAGGTTGGGGTTGGGCGGCCAGCCGGGACAACGTCCGAGGTCTCGCTCAGTTCCACCAAACGAGGCGTTCCGAGTACCTGCAGCGATCCATTGCTACGATCGACTTGGACGGTGCTGCTGCCAACGCCGATGTAGGACGATCGCAACTTAAACGCTGCTCCGGCGTCGATCATGGTCGTGACCCCCTTGGGTACTTCCATCGCTGGACCATCGGCGTACATTCCGCCACCCACATCGGGGATACCGATCTGGTAACTGTAATTATCGGCTTCCGTGGACAGGTCGCGATCCACACCACCGTTTCCGATAATTCGGACGATGTCGCCTGGCAAGGCAACATCAAACGCATTGGGAACATTGGGATTGGCAATGTTGTTGAACGGCTTGTCCAAGCTGCCGTCGGCGCGGACTTCCGCCGTTTTGTCGACAAAAATATTGCGGCCGAACACCTCGATCCCGCTCGAGTTCGCAGAGAGCGTCAAACTCGGATTCCCCGTCAACACCAACAAGGTTCCGTTTGCGGTCGCGATGACACCGGTCTCATCGGCGGCCTGATTGATGGCCGTTTGTAGCGAGGCGACCAAGGTACTTGCCGGCGTTGGAAAACCCGCGGTGCCCGTATTAAAGAACACCGGCGTGTTCCCGGCTTTGGCTGCGCCGCCAAAGGGAACAAATTCGTAGGTCCGGGTCTCTCGTAGATCCTGCGCGCTGGTGATCTGAACCGTCTGACCTGCTGTCACCGCATCCCCGTTTCCGATGAATTCGAGCGTGCGATCCAATGGCCGCGTTTGGAACCAGAAATTGTGGTTGCCGCCGGCGATTCCGTCACCGTCGCCGTCAAGTATCGATCCCGGCACGCCTTCGCGTTCGCTGTCCAAATCACGAATCACATCTCGTTCGTCGACTTGAGGTTCGAATTTGACGTTCAGTTCATATTCGCCTTGGCTCAGCCCGCCATAGCCGCTTTCGGAAATCGTTGGGTCGTAGTGATCGTTGCCACTTGCCGCGACACCGATGTAATAGATCCCTTCGCCTAGCGAATAGGAAATCCGCGAATCTTCGCTGAAGTAGTCGTCGTTGCGAGTGAGTTGATAGAGCCCACCGCCCTTCAATTCGAGCGGCGAGAAGTTCAGGATGTTCTCCGAAACATCGGTCGCGCCATCGCCGCCAACCAGCGTCGCACGCAGGATCGAACTGGCAAACGCGTCGCCATTGATCGCGTCAATGATCGCTTGAGCCGAGACCGATCCAGCGCGTGGCAAGTCGAGTTCAACGGCATTGGGAAGCTCGTTGCCAGCCGCATCGAGCATTCGGTTCACCTTCACGGCGGTGTCGCCAGCCGCACGATCCGATTGCACGAAGTGGATCTTTTCGCAATTGCTGAGCCGACCATCCAGCAGCGAATCGAACCGGACGTTCAGCGTCCCGTCGATACCGAAGTTGGTGGATAAGGAAGCCTTGACTTCCTGGAACAGCGTCAAGGTCGTGTCGAGCATGCTCGAATCGGCCAGTCGCTCGGCAAAGGTTTCGGCCGTCAACGTCCCGACTTTATCGGCGTCGTTGAAATCGACTTCGAATCGATACAAGTCCACGTCGATGCTGTCGGGTCGATGGACGTATTGGCCATGCAACACATCAAAGCTGCCTGGGAACACCGGTTCCAAGTCACCGAGTGAGTCGATGCTGGCATTCAAGTAGCCGCTATTCAGACTCATCAGGGTTTGAGCCGGTAAATCCGGCGTCGTTTCAAGTCCAAGAATCAACCCGATGCCGGCAGCTGCTTTGCGCAAGAAATCTTCACCATAGGCCGTGCTATAGTTGGCGTCATTGCTGAAGACCATGGCGGGCTGATCAAACGTCGGATCAATCCGCAGCCGCGCACTGAGAACGGTTTGGGAAACAAGCGTCGTGCCAGACTTGAACTGCAAATTCGCCGGATTGCCGAAGGCAAAGGTGATCCCTTCGTCCACGGTTTCGCGGAACTGGACGCCGATCTTTGCGGCCCAAAGTTCGAGCGCCTCGCGAACACGCGTCTTTTGCCGCTCGGTGATTTGATTCAAGAACGACGCACCGGCGTTGTTCGTATCGAAGATATCGTTGAAGTTGTACGAGATCTCGGTGATGCCATCTTGCACGTCGGGGCCGAAAGCATCATTGATGTGCTGCTGCAGCGATCCGGCGATTTCGTCGAATTCAGGATGCCCGGGGTCATCGTTGCCACCGGGCAATTCAATCGCGTAGGGCTGAGCCTCGATGGATTCGGAGTACACCAAGCTGGTCAGCCCGGGATCCAACCCGAACGTGCCCACGTCGAACGCGGTTCCCAAGGTGTCGCCCGCAGCCGCCGAGTTTAAGTCGGTTCGCGTTGGCTGGATGATCAAGTCGATTCGATCATCGACCGCCGACCCCACTCGCAATCGCCATGTGCCGCCTTTTGTGGGGACACCAGGCAAATCATTGAGATCATCCGCGAAGAATAACCGCGCCGTATGCGTGGCCGGGTCATAAACGACCTTTTCGGGATGGTACAACAAATCGTCGGTTGTTCGCGCCGTCTCTTGTGTGAACAACAATTGATAGAAACGTGGGTTCTCGGCCGAGCGATCGGTCGGTTGTCCCGTGTCGTCGTTCTCGACAAACAGCTCGTCTTCGTTGAAGTAGACGACAATCTCATTGCGGTTTTGTTCGAGCGAGCCATCGGCTTTTCGGATGACCGGCTGCGGAACCACCGCTTCCACCAACGCGCCAAGACGCAAATCGAAGTTGACCACTTCGGAACGCTGGCCAGCTGTCCGTGGTTGTAGCAATTCGCCGTCGATGTTGCGAATTCCCGTCACTCCCAAACCGGCATCGTCGTACCCAAACACTTCGATGCGATAGTTGTCATCCGGCAACGATTCGGCAAATCGAACCACCACTTCGTTTTGGTTCGGGTCGCCCAACGTGACCAAACCCGGAGTGATGCGAACGTCATCGGCGGTGTTGAATACGTCGTCTTGCCCGCTGCGAGTGATGCGGATGCCGTCGAGCGTGTTGGCGTCGATCTGTTGATCCTGATCGAACCGGAACGTCAACACACGGGGTGCGCTTTCACGGACCGAACCGTCAACGATCAGGTCGCCCTCGTTCGGCTGGATACCGATCAATTGCGGCCCAGCCAACAATTGACGAGCTTCGAGGGTTTCGAGCAGATGCTGACGACGCACCTTCTTGCGTGACGACTTCGACCCGGTTTCGGATCGACGACGAGGGGTGCGAGAGGATGAAGTTGACGACGTCGACGTTGTGAATCGCTTACGCGAGGTCATAGACCGAACCTTCCAAAGGATACCGCGGGACAAGATTCCGTCTTGCAACGCAGCAGTGAGGAGGATGTGAGTTGGGGACGTGCCGTCTCGAAACAGAACTCGCTCGATCGGGCATTTTGGGTAAAAACGGACAAGCTGAACTTCGCGACCACCACACGTGTAAAGGGAGCACGAAATACATTCGCCGAGTATAGTTGCGGAACAACCACCTTCAAACGATTGAATTCAGCCATGCTTCGGGTCACTTTCCCAAACGGGTAATCCAGAATGGTCGTAGCGACAATGCGGGCAAATCTTGCCTTCAAAAACCCACTGCACCCCCCAGGTGGTTGCCTCACGAAGGCCCTAACGTCCGCACGGTCGCGCTGAAGCGTTGGATGAGCGGCGAAGCCGAAAGTTCCCTTGCATAGCAGCAAAAGGGCTAGCGCAGGGCGAAAACCACCCTGGCGGGTGGGTTAAAAAGAAAGGCCGACGGCGCCGGAAGGGATGCGATGGAAGCTCGCACCGCCTTTTGAGGTCGTCCGCTTTTTTAGTTGTTGATTGAAAAAGACTTACAAGATTTACCCCTCCCGCTGCGCGGGCAGGGGTGGTTGGGTACCTAAACACTTCAGCAGTCCCAACTTAAAAACTGCACGACCTCTGCGCGGGCAGGGGTGGTTGGATACCGAAACACTGTGTTAGTCAAAACTAAAAAACTGGACGACCTCTTTTCGGGTGAGAAGGGCTGGGGATGAAGGGGTTCAGCAGGCGCACCCACCCCTAAAACAGCGATAAACCTGCACGACCACCCTTGTGGAGGGTGATGCGAACCCGCACAACCTCTCTTTCGGTAGGGTGCAAAAAATCGACATTCCCTCCGACGCCCAGGTTTGGTCACAATACTGGTCTTGCTCTCGAACCCATAAGTCGAGATAGATCAAGCAAGATCGATGTTGACGAGCCGCGAATCCTCTGGATCGCTGTCCTCAATCCCCCCCGAATCCCCACAATTGGAATTGACTGGCATGTTGGACCTTCCTCCTTCGGCACTCCTCACTCCTCGCAACTCTCGGGTGCTGCCCACGGCCGCGCTGACATTTATTTTTGCCTTTTTTGCGTCCCTTTCGGTTGCCGCGACTCCTTCGGCTGAAACGGCATTGGGCTTGAAACCTATCCAAACGGACGTCGAGTACGAGATTCCCGATGCCGCTGCCGCCGCGAAGTGCACCGTCAACGATATCGATCACCCGGAATGGTCAGGCTGGGAGGTTCATGCGGCGGATGGCACGATGTTGCGCCGATTCGCGGACACCAACGGCGATAATAAGGTCGATTTGTGGTGCTATTTCAATTTCGGTGTCGAGGTTTACCGCGATGTGGACAAGGATTTCAACACCAAGGCCGACCAGTACCGATGGCTCGGAACCGAAGGCACTCGTTGGGGCGAAGACGAGAACGAGGATGGCCGCATCGACCGGTGGGTTCAGATCTCAGCGGAAGAAGTGACCGCAGAGGTGGTCTCTGCGATGCGGGACAGAGATCCCGCTCGGTTCGCACGATTGTTGGTCAGCGAAAGCGATCTCAAATCACTTGGGCTTGGCGCCGAGACGAGTCGGCGATTGGCGACCAAGGCAGATCGAGCGGCTTCGGAGTTCACTGATTTTGCGAAGCGTCAGCAAGCGGTGAGTCGCTCGGCGAAGTGGGTTCAATTCGCAGCTGCTACCCCGGGCGTTGTGCCGGCCGGTATCGATGGGTCGACCAAAGACGTCATCGTCTACGAAAATGCAGTCGCGATGTTCGAAGATGGAGGCAAGAATGGCCAAATCTTGGTCGGCACGATCATCAAGGTGGGGGATCGGTGGAAAATCGTCGATTTGCCCAGCGCAGCAGCGGATGGTGACGCCGTGGCCCAATCGGCTGGCAACTTCTTCACTCCGGGTGGAATTGGCGGTGCGTCGGCAGCCGCCGGCAGTGGAGTCAGTTCACAGGCGCAAGAATTGGTGACGCAATTAGAAGAAGTGGATCAAAAATTGGCCGAAGCAGGCGATCCGAAGGACGTTTCTTCGCTGCATGAAGCTCGTGCCCAATTGGTCGCTCGGCTGATCAAATCGACGGACGATCCCGGCGAACGCGACGCCTGGACTCGCCAACTGATCGACACGGTCAGCGCTGCGACGCAGAGCGGTGCCTATCCGGATGGACTCGTTCGTTTGAAGGCGATTGCTCGTTCGCTGGGCGAGGAAAACGAACCGTTGCGTTCTTATGCCGATTATCTGTTGATCGGGACCGAGTATGCCGTTCGCCAAACTCCGGATGCGGATTTTGCAAAGGTCCAAGAATGGTACTTGGAAGCGCTGACCGACTTTGTTGACCAGCACCCCCAGATGCCCGAAGCCGCGCAAGCGATGTTGCAATTGGCCCTCAGCAAGGAGTTTGAGGACAAAGAAAAAGAGGCTCTCGGCTACTACAAGAAAGTCGCGGTTGCGTTCCGAGGTACCGAAGCAGCCGAAAAGGCCGCAGGTGCAGCACGACGTCTCGAATCGGTTGGACAAGTGATTGAATTGCAGGGCCTATCGATCGAAGGCAAGGCGTTTAAGTTGTCCCAACTCCGTGGGCGTCCCGTGGTGATTCATTACTGGGCAACGTGGTGTGAACCGTGTAAACAAGACATGAAGCTGCTTCGCGGGTTGCAGGCTCGTTATGCCAAGGCGGGACTGCAAGTGGTCGGTGTGAATGTTGATGCCACGCGAGAGTCGGCAGGGCAGTTCTTGAAACAAAACTCTGTCCCTTGGATTCAACTGTTTGACGACGGGGGTCTTGAGTCGAGCGACTTGGCCAAAGCGTTTGGTGTTCAGACCTTGCCGACCACGATGTTGGTCGACCAAAAGGGTCGCATGGTCCGACATAACATTCGCGTAGATGATCTCGAAAGCGAATTGGATAAGCTGACGAAGTAACAAAGCGGATCGCAGTACGCTTCGCCTCCCACACGAGGTAGCGATTTTCGACGATGGCGGCCCGAATCCCTCGAGGATTTGGGCCGTTTTTTTTGAGAGCGGGCTCCGTCCAGAAGGGGATGAGCATCGTGGAAGGTTCTCAGCCGGTGACCTGAATCGCGACGGCTTTACGCCGGAAGCCCCAAGCTGCAAACCCAGAGCTTAGTAGTAGAACGCTGGCTGGCTCGGGAACAGCGGAAATCGAAGATCGCCACGCCAGTCCGTAGTCGACCGCTTGATCACGCGACACCTGCAGCGTGTAGGATCCGGCTGCCAGGTCCTGCAAGTAGATGTGTTCGAAGTTATCGACACCGCTGATGCTCTGGTCAATGATCGCATTGGAGGCATCTCGCAGTGTCAGCTCCAAATTGGATAAACTGGCCGAAGAACTCGGGTCGGCATCCGGAATGAACTCGCCGGAAACGGCAGAGGCATTGGTGACCTGGATGTTCCAGCTTAAGAAGATCGACAATTCGTCCATCACGAAGCCTGGGTCGACGTCAAAGCGGTACTGCATGGTTCCGCTGAAATCGATGGCTTCGACAAAATCGTAGCCAAATAGACCTGCGGCGGTGAGGGGTGCCACCAGCGTGCCATTGGTTTCGCCTCCAGCGAGGATCTGGTAGCTGTTGTAAGCGTTGACTTCTCCCGCACCATAGACTTCGTCGATCGGCCGCGTTGCGGTTCGATCCCAAGAAGCAAACTCGTTTTTCGTCGCACCGGCCATCAGGACCGCGCGCATCGTTTCGACATGATCGGCATTCGAGCCGGCAGCTGTCTCATAAAGCATTGCGGCGGTGGAAGAGACCATCGGCGTGGCGCCACTGGTCGTGCCGGAAGGCGCAACGATGTCAGGCCGAGGTCGGCCGCTGCCGTAAAACGTCGTCGGTCCTGATCCATGCCCCCCATCGGTTCGTCCGACGCTGATGGCGTTGTACGAATGAGCGAGCAAGTCCGGGATGCTGCCGCTATTCGTCGAACCGCCAATAATCAGCACATCATCGCGATTGACAAGATAATCGACCCGTTTGGCTAGATCCTCGACTCCGGTCTTGTCAGTGGGCGTCTTCGCATTCGCGATCCAGCTATGGTTCTGCACTTTGAACGGATGAGCCACCGGTTCCGTCTTGCTGACGGATCCCAGTTTGTCATCCAGCCAATCGTTGGCATCGTAATTGGTGATGTTGATCACGCCCGGCGCAATGCTGGCTGTATTTCCGATAAACAAGTTTGCGACACCATCGGCATGGGAATTGACTCCCACGTTCATCCCGCTGCCATCGGTAAACGTCTTGGTCGAAAGTTGAGCGCTTGCGGTGTTTGGCATGTAGCGAATCGTGGTCGGGGGGCCGTTATCGGTGACGCGAGCTTCACCTTGCGACACATTCACGCCGACGCCCGTGGGGGTCGCCGCCCCCAATTCCGCTTGCAGTGCGGTGTAGCCAATGTCATCTTTCCAATCGGCTAGCGCGTCGCCCGGGGACGACCCTGCCATCACCCATGCGACGACCACCACCGCGAACGTGCGACGGTGTGAACGGTTCCAGCAAGGTTTTGAACGCATGGTTGAATTCCGGTTTTCTGGTTTCAAAAGTCGGTTCGTGGTGAGATCATGGATTGAGGCCAGGTCCTGGCCAAACCGACACTCCGTTGCGTTGAAAGACTAATCCAAGCAACGCTTTAGAGTCATCACCGCCATCGCGGTGCCATATTGTTGGTGGTAATCGTAAAGAGGGTAGTCCCACCAACAACCGTTTTTTTCCTGCAGCGGCACCAACAGATCTGCCAACATCGCCTGGTACGGTTCGCGATCGGATGGGGGTAACTGCTCAATGCCCATCGCGGCGTAGTAGTGGCCAAAGTAGTAGAAGTACCCGGCCACTTGGAACCACGATTCGTGTGGCACGGGGCGTTTTCGTCCGATGCTTAGCCAACCATTGCGCTCGTACAATCGGTACAGCCAATGTTTGACCACGTTGTCGGTGATCTCATCGTCGCCCCAAAGACGAAGGGCCAAGTTGCAGCACTGCGATCGGCCAAGACTGCCGCCGGGGCGGTTGATGCCACGCATCGGACGGTCTTTTAGGTATTCGCCATACAGGTAGGTGAAGTCGGGCTTTTGCTGACGCAACGTTGCCGCAATCGCACGGTCAACCAACCGCTTCGGCGGTTCAATCCCAATCGCCTTGGCTTCGAACATCGCGACCAAGATGGCTCCGTTGACGAAGCTGATTGAATCGGTGGTTGGACGCTGAGTCTGATAGCGAAAATCGTAGTAGCCCCATCCGCCATCGACCGATTCATAACGCCGCAGCAGATCCAATTGCTCGCGTAGCAGCGTTTCGATCTTTTCTTGTTTGTTCGGTTCACCACGATGATGGCGGTGTAACCTGACCAATGACTGGATCGAATAGCCGTGTCCCCAAACATTGTAAATCGCCGTCCCATCGGCTCGCCGCAGTTCTGGCAAATGTTGCAACATCCAAGCCTCGCCAAGACCGATGGCACGCTTGACCTGCGCATCCTTTGGATCGGCAACTTCAAGCAATGCCGACAAGCACAACGCCGTCGTCGCGGTCCGAAAGGCATCGTGAGCACCGGGAACGGGCGCAAAGATGTTTAAATTCTTTGTGTTCGTTGCCGATCCCCAAGAACCATTCTGGTTTTGATCGGTCAACAGAAACTGGACACCTCGATCGATCGAAGCTTGAATGGCGTCACCGCCGGGGCCGACAACGTCCGGCAATATGGGGGGCGTGCGGAAATCGAGCGGCTGGATCCGCTGATGCTCTGCTGCCAATTCGCCGGAACCCCTTGGTTGCTGCGCATCGGCGACGACGACGCAAAGTGCGACGGCGAGAACGGATCGCAAGATCGGTCGAAGCCCATTCAAGGCACTCATTTCTTTGCCTCTTTGGTTTCGGATTCATCTACCGCTGGCGCGTTGAGCTCAGGGGCGTCTTCGTGGTTCTTCTTCGTGTCGTTTTGTTTTGCCTCGCGCTGGTCTCTGTTTTCTTTCTCGCCGATCGGTTTGGGAAAGCTAACTTTACAAGTCATACCGGGCACGATCTCCGCAGGGTTCTTCCTACGGTCGATGGACAGAACGCAATCAAACTTATTGCTTGCCAGAGGCACCGACTCGATTGACTTGATCGTTACGGCTAGCTCCGTGCCAGGAAATGCGACCGGCGTTGCGGTTCCCTTGATCCCCGCTTTCAACGATGCGAGCTGTGTTTCCGTCAATTCCGCTCGGATTCGCAATCGCTTCGGATCCACGACGGTGGCGAGCACTTGTTCTGCAGTCGCCTTCGATCCCGTATCCAATGTGCTTGGTTTATCGCTCAATCGGCCCCGAGTCAGTTTACCGTGATAGACGATGCCTTCGATGGGCGACGTGATCACAAAGCGTCGACGCTCTTCGCGAAGTTCTACCAGATCCGCTTGTTGTTTTTCGAAATCTCGCTTTTTCTGGTCTTGTTCGATTTTGCGACGCTGCCGAGCGTCCTTCAGATTTTGAACCGTTTTTGCGTAATCGAGTTCTGCTTTTTCAAGTTTCGCTTCCTCTTTCGCTTGCAGACTTGGGATGGTTTGTTCCAGACTTCGTCGTGTTCGCGTCTCGGTTAGCTTTAAGCTGTACTGGGCATTTTCAACCGCTCGACGTGCTCGCTTCAACACGATCTCCTCGGACTCTTCGGTCAATTCATCTTCCTTGTACATTTTTTCCAGTTGGTGGAGTTCCTCTTGGACGTATTCCAGAGACGCTTTTGCGTTCTTCAATTGGTACTCGGCCGACTCAATTTGTTGTTGGCGATCGATGGCGACAAAATTGTCGAAATCCTGCTTCGCCTCGCGTCGAGTGCGCTGGGCAGCTTCGCGATCCAGGTCCTGCTGCTTGCCGAATTGCTCGAAGGCGAATTCGGACTCCGAGAGGGACAGCTTCGCCAGGGATAGGTCCGTTTCCGCTTTCAGGATGCGCTCGTCGACGGCCTCGGTTTCGAACCACACGACTGCCGCTTTGGGTTGGATGCGAGTTCCATGCGGCACGATCTTCTTGATTACAAGCGAGTCGACTTGTTCGCTGTCGGCTGAGAGTTCGACGGCCACGAGTGATTCGAAAACCGCAGTAATCTCAACGTCCTGTTCCGAGTCATTCTTCGTTGCGTCGTCGGCAAAACCGTGGGAAAGGAGACACAAACAAGTTAAGAGGAGGGGGAAAATACCTTTTCGATAGACCGACATGAGGGTGAGACTCCAAGGGTGAGGTAAATGAGGGGGCTTGCGCTGGAAGCTGTCGTACCGCCATTCTGGACCATTCTGGTGCAGCTTTCCACTAAATTCACAGGCTAACTAGCGCATCGTCTCAATTCAATCTTAGGGTGGTGGACGAGGCAACGAGTCCTCAGCATAGGGCGAATTAGGGAGGACTCGTGGCTATGTTCCCTGCGGCTAACCCTAAATCTCAGTGTTGACAAAAGCACGACGTGCCTTTTGGTTTCTCGTCCCTGAAACCTACTCCGACCTTCCACGGGCCTCTTGATGCCCCTGGCACCCTTACCAATCAGAACGCGCGACTGAAGCGAAAGATGGCCCGAGCACTCGGTCGACTTTCCGCAAAATTTAACTTGTGCAGTTTGACGATCGTGCCGATGATACGGTTAGATACGGACGCACTATGTGAGAAACCTAGTTGATCGTGTGTAGAATCCTTTGTGCCGCAGCATTGTTGCTGCATTCGTTTTTCGGCTGTGGGATGGTGTTTTGCCTCGCCTGCGAGCACGAATTGCATGCGCATTTGGCGTCGGAGCATGCCACGATCGGCGATTGCTGTCACACAGCCTCGCTGGACGCGTGTCGTCACGTCCATGAAACCGATGACAAGGTTGGGTTTGATCCTCCTCGGCTGCTAGGCCCACGATGCTGCGTTTGCGAGCAAGGGCCTTGTGATCGCCAGCCCAATGATTGCCACAATCAAGTGAACCGTTGCTTTTTGGTTCGGTCGCAGTGGAATGCGAAGCCTGCGGCCGTGGTCATTCCGACGGCCGCGTTGACGGCGGATGTTTGTTTACAGGATTTACATCGCCGTTCCGCGAAAGGCCAGCGGAGGGGTGAAGCCACCGGCGTCAGTGCCCCCGTTTCTTTGTGTGCACTCTATTGCACGTGGCGGTTGTAGCAGCTCGACAAAGCCAAAATCTTGGGAAGCGGCGCTGGCGGTCCTTGTTTGTAGCGCTCTGCACGCTGCAAGACACCCTTGGTGTGCTACACGGGTGCCATGACGATTCCCTTTTCGTTGGCCATGCCGTCCTCGATTTTAGAGTAGTGGATTTCGCCAGAAATCCGTAACTCAAATCGTCTTGGAGACTTCTGGCGAAGTCCACGACCTCCCAACTTGCAGTTTTAAACTTGACAGTCCACGAGGGCACCTTACCTGTCTCCTCATCCGCATTGTTTCCGTTAGCGAACCACCATGTCCAACCAACCAACCTTGCTGGTGCGGCTACGCAACGTCGTACTGACCTTCGCTGTGTTATCGATCGCCGTCGTTGTCGGTGGCATGGCTTTCACCGATTTGCCTCAGCGACTCGGCCTTGTCGCGGCCGCAACCGACCCCGATGATGATCATGCCGGGCACGACCACGGCGACGAGCCTACGTCCACCGATCCCCATGCAGGGCACGACCATGCCATTCAAGGTGATTCGAGTGAAAATGCCATTGAGCTGAGTGACCAAGCTCGGGCTAATCTGGGTCTCAAGGTTCAACCGGTGTCGGTGGGGCATTTCTCGAAGTACATCGAGATGCCCGCTGCCGTAACCGATTGGCCGGGACGAACACACATCGCGATCACCTCTCCTTTGACGGGGGTTGTCAACGCGATCTACATCGCGCGTGGCGAATTGATTCAAAGTGACGCCCCCTTGTTTACCTTGCGTTTGACACACCAAGACTTGGTGGACACGCAAGAACAGTTTCTGACATCGCTGGGGCAATTGGACGTGGAGCAACGCGAGATCACGCGTTTGCAATCCGTGGCCTCAGGGGCAATTGCAGGAAAAACGTTGATCACGCGTGAATATGAACGCGACAAATTGCTGGCCAGCATTCGGGCGGCAAAGCAAGCGATGTTGTTGCACGGGTTGACCGAAGTCCAGGTGGCGGAGATCGAGGAGACGCGTGAGTTGATTCGCGAGATTACGATTTACGCGCCGACGTTGCACGCCGATCGCTCGCTGCATCACGACGCGTTGCATGGACCCGGCGAGACACCGCGAGCGTCAGCGAATGCTCGTATCGCTTCGCTCGTCCAGCCTCCACCGATGCATCCCGAGCACATTGATATCGATTTCCTGGTAACCCAATTGAATGTCAGTCGGGGCGAGTCGGTGGAAGCCGGTATGAAACTGGCTCAGTTGTCGGATTACAGCGAGATTCTGATCGAAGGGTATGCTTACCAACGAGACAATGCGGCGTTGAGCCGAGCAGCGAATGCTAAATTGCCATTGCAAGCGGTGATGGAATCCGATGGTGAGGATCCTACCGTGATCGATGATTTGCAGATCGTCTACATCGGCAACGAAGTCAACCCGTTGTCGCGAGCCTTGCCGTTTTTCGTTTCACTCGACAATCAAGTGGAGCGATCCGAGCAGGTCGGCGAACATCGTTACGTCAGTTGGCGATACAAGCCTGGCCAACGAATGGTGCTACGCGTTCCGGTGGAAAATTTGGAGGATGTGATTGTCGTGCCCAAGGGCGCGGTCGCCGAAGAGGGCGCGGAACGATTTGTCTTCGTCGAAAACGGAGACCGTTTTGACCGTATTCCGGTCCACGTTCTGGCCGGTGATTCGATGAACCAAGCGATTGCAAACGATGGGCAACTTTGGCCAGGCCAAACCGTCGCCGTTTCCGGCGCACATCAATTGCAGATGGCGATGAAGAATCAGGCGGGCGGTGGGATGGATCCGCACGCTGGGCACAATCACTGAGGCAGAGCCTTCGAGGGCAAAGTCTTGAACCACTCGTTCACCACCTTTGCAATCCGACGCGCTGCGCTCTTAGCGAAAATGAGTAACCACGTCCCCATTCCCCCTTTCCTATGCCACCATGCTCGACCGCATCATCACCTTCTCGCTGCACAATCGGCTGCTGATCCTGTTTGCCGCCGTCATCATGCTCGCCGTCGGTACGTGGCAGACCGCGCGGTTGCCAATCGATGTCTTTCCGAACTTGAACCGGCCTCGCGTGGTGGTCATCACCGAGGCTCACGGGATGGCACCGGAGGAGGTGGAGGCGTTGATTACGTTTCCGTTGGAGACGGCCTTTAACGGGGCCAATGGGGTGATGGCGGTGCGCAGCACCAGTGGCGTTGGGATCTCGGTGATCTACGTGGAATTTGACTGGAACACCAACATCTACAACGATCGCCAAATCGTTGCCGAACGCCTGCAATTGGCCGCCGAGACGCTTCCGCCCGATACCAATCCCACGTTGGCGCCGATTTCGTCCGTGATGGGCCAGATCTTGATGTATGGCATGTGGAGCGACGGGGAACAGACGCCGCCGATGGAGATGCGAACGCTTGCGGATTGGGTGGTTCGCCAGCGTCTTCTGACGATTCCCGGTGTCTCGCAGGTGTTCACCATGGGCGGTGGGCGAATGCAGTTCCAAGTGTTGGTCGACCCCGATGCCATGCGCACTTACGGGCTGACCATGGATGACGTCTTTCAAGCGGTGTCAAGATCGAACCTGAACGCGACGGGGGGTTACTTGGATGACCAGGGTGCCAATGAGTTGCTCGTTCGCGGGCTCGGACGGGTAACCAGCATTGAGGACTTGCAGCAGGTCACGGTCACGATTCGTGATGGCCGATCCATCACGCTCGCCGACATTGCTCGTGTTGTGAATGCACCACAGGTCAAACGAGGTGATTCGGCAGCTTACGTACGTGGTGCCGACGGCCACGTCGAAGGAGGTCCCGCGGTCATTTTGACGATCAACAAACAACCCGAAGCGGACACGCGAGCGGTGGATGAAGCGGTCGTGCGTGCACTGGCGGATCTTCGGGTTGCATTGCCCGACGACATTCGTATCGAACAGGTCTACTCGCAACGATCGTTTATCGATCGAGCCATCGACAACGTGATCGAAGCACTTGCGGATGGAGGTGCATTGGTTCTCGTGATTCTGTTCTTATTCTTACTGAATTTTCGCACCACCTTCATCACGTTAACCGCGATTCCGTTGTCGATCGTCGCCACGGCGTGCGTTTTTACCTTGTTTGGCCTGTCGATCAATACCATGACCCTTGGCGGATTGGCCGTTGCGATTGGTGAGTTGGTGGATGATGCGATTGTCGATGTCGAGAACATCTTCCGCCGACTGAGAGAAAACCGAAATGCCGACGCTCCGCGCTCGACGCTGAAGGTGGTCTTGGACGCCAGTATCGAAGTCCGCAGCTCGATCGTCTATGGAACCGCCATCGTGGTGCTGGTCTTTATTCCGTTGTTTGCTCTTGAAGGAATGGAAGGAAAGTTATTCGTCCCGTTGGCGATGGCTTACGTTGTTTCACTGCTTGCGTCACTGGCGGTTTCGTTAACGGTCACCCCTGTCTTGGCGTCCTTGTTGCTGGTCGGCCGGCGAGGCTGGCAAGTCGTCTTGCCCATTCTCGCTCTTGGCATTGCCTCTTTATCGGTGCTTTGGATCATTCCGCGCGGGATGGATCTCCTCGGTCTTCCCTTTTCGGCCCCGCATCATCCGGTGGGTTGGATCGCATTGTTAACGCCTGTGGTTTGGTTGCTACTTCAAGGCTTCGAATTCTGGCTCGGTGGCGAGCAAGCCGAAGAAGGGCGATTGATGAACGGATTAAAAAGCGTCTTCGGGGCAGCAATCGAGCTCAGCACGACCTTTGCCACTCCCGTCCTGGGGGTTGCCGCCGTGATCGTTGGATTTGCAGCGATCGGCCTCAGCCAACTCGAGCGAGACTTCCTGCCTCCCTTCAATGAGGGCGCGGTTCAGGTGAACGCCATGCTCGCGCCGGGGACATCTCTTGCAACGAGCAATCGGATCGGTGCGACCGTGCAACGCCGGCTGTTCGAAATCGATGACGTTCAATCGATCGTAAGACGAACCGGTCGCGCGGAACTCGATGAACATGCAGTGGGCGTGAACGTCAGCGAACTGATTCTGGAGATTGCCGAAGGAGCCGACCGCGAAGCGACGATCGATGAAATTCGAGAAGTGATGGCTGATATCCCAGGGGTCATTTCCAGCACCGAACAGCCGTTAGCACATTTGATCAGCCATATGATCTCAGGAGTCAAGGCCCAAATCGGCATCAAATTGTACGGAGACAATCTGGATGTGCTGCGAAACACAGCCGAGGAGATGCAGTCTCGAATCATTGGCATCGATGGGTTGACCGACGTGATTGTGGAACAGCAGACGAACATTCCACAATTGAGAGTTGAATTGAACCGTTCCGCGTTGGTGCAGTACGGGCTAAGACCAGCCGACGTGATGGAGTTGGTGGAAACGGCCATGAACGGGAAAGTCGTTAGCCAAGTACTACAAGGGCAGCGCACCTTTGATTTGGTCGTGCGTCTGGACGAGCCGTTTCGCGAAGACGAAGCAAAATTTAGACGTTTGGCTGTCTCGCTGCCCGATGGCGGTGTGATTCCGCTTGAATCGGTTGCCAACATCTACAACAGTAGCGGTCCCAATTCTATTTCTCGCGAACAGGTGAAACGACGGATTGTCTTGCAGGCGAATGTTGCGGGGCGTGGCGTTGTCGATGTGGTCAGCGACATCAAAGCCGAGTTAGCCGATTTGACCCTGCAACCGGGCTATTTCCTGGAGTACGGCGGACAGTTTGAAAGTCAACAATCGGCTTCGCGTCGGTTGGCTCTTTTGTCGGTCGTCGCCTTGCTCGGAATGTTCCTAGTCCTCTACACCTTGTTTGGCAGCATCAATTTTGCGGTTCAGGTCCTCGTGGCGCTGCCGACCGCGTTCATTGGCGCCGTGGCCGCACTCGTGCTCACCGAACAAAACCTCACCGTCGCTGCGATGGTTGGATTCATTTCGCTTTGTGGGATCGCCAGTCGCAACGGGATCTTGCTGTTGAACCATTACCTGCATCTGGTCCAGCACGAAGGGGAATCGTGGACGCAGGAAATGGTCAAACGAGCGGGTCAAGAACGGATGGCACCCGTTTTGATGACGGCGCTGACCAGCGGGATCGGATTGTTTCCACTGGCACTGGCGGCCGGAGAAACGGGAAAAGAAATCCTGTACCCCGTCGCGACAGTCATCATCGGCGGTTTGTTGACCAGTACGCTGGCGGAGTTCTTCGTTCGCCCGGCCCTGTTCTGGACCATTGGACGCGGTGCTGGCGAGCGAATTGTGAGCGATCGCACGGAAGCATCGGCCAATTCCCTAAGCGAGTAGCCACGGCGCACAGAAAACCCCGTAAAAAACCAAAGAAAACGACGCTCCTTCAATGCTTTGCGGGGCTTTCAAGGCGGAGGGCACGAGACTCGAACTCGCAGCCCCTTGCGGGGTACCTCAGTTCCAATGAGGCCGCTCACCAATTCGCTTACCCTCCGAATGTTTAACCATTCTGAATGGTTTTCGGATTCATCGCAACGGGACGTGTTTTAGTGTAAAACGACTTTTTTGGGACCTCGTCATGAGTGGTCCTCCGTCGACACAAGCGGAGCCAAAGCGGCTTCGGCGAAGCCTTTTTTGGGATCGAATCTGTGGAAAACGCTGCCATCGCGGATGTCTTTGATGAAATGGCGGAATTGATGGAGTTTCGCAGCGAGAATCCGTTTCGCATTCGAGCCTACCGAGGTGGCGCTCAAGCGATTCGGGATCTCGACGAGCCGATCGCAGAAATCGCCAAAGATTCCAATCGAAAGCTGGCGGATCTACCTGGCATTGGCAAGACGCTCGCGGAGAAGACCCTGGTTTTATTGGACACCGGTCGCCTTGCACAACTCGATGAACTTCGCAAGGCGGTCCCACAAGTGGTGGTGCAGATGGCTCGCATTCCTGGTCTCGGCGCCAAGAAGGCGGCCAAGTTGAAGGAGATGCTCGAGATTGAATCACTTGACGATTTGAAACGGGCGTGCCAAGAAGGAACCGTGCGGAAGATCAAAGGCTTCGGTGCAAAGACGGAGCAGGTCATCTTGGACGGACTTGCGATCGCCCAGCAAGCCGCGGAGCGAATCTATTGGGCCAAAGGCGATCAACTGGCACACCAAATCGGCGCCCATATGGATCAGTGCAAGTCGATCACCCAGATGCAATGGGCAGGCAGTTATCGGCGCGGTCGCGAATCGATTGGCGATTTGGATCTGCTTGCCGTTGCCAACGATCGCGGTGCGGCGATGGATCACTTCGAGGCGTTCCCCGGTCGTTCACAAACGATCGCGCGAGGGGAAACCAAGATTTCCATTCGAGTTGCGGGTGCCTTCCAAGTGGACATGCGACTGGTCGAAGCCAACCAATTCGGCGCGGCGCTTCAGTACTTCACTGGCTCCCAAGCACATAATGTCCACCTGCGGCGCATCGCTAAAGAACAGGGGCTGAAGATCAACGAATATGGTGTCTTTCGTAATGAGCAGGAGCTGCAAATTGCGGGCGACACCGAGCAGAGTGTTTATCAAGCCGTTGGGCTGCGATGGATCGAACCTGAATTGCGGGAAGATCGCGGCGAATTCCAGTGGGCTCAGCAGAATGAGCTCCCCAAGCTCATCGAATTGTCGGACATCCTCGGCGACTTGCACATGCATACAAGTGCCACCGATGGGAAGGCGACGCTTCACGAAATGGCCGACGCGGCAATCGAGCGAGGGCTCCGCTACATCGCCATCACCGATCACAGCAAGCGAGTTTCCATGGCGTCGGGCTTGGATCCAAAACGACTGCGACAGCAATGGGATGCGATCGACGCGATGCGCGGCGACTACGAGGGCCGACTTTTGATTCTCAAAGGCATTGAATGCGATATTCTCGAAAAAGGCGGCATGGATTTACCCGATGAATGTTTGGCCGAGGCGGACTGGGTCTTGGCCAGTGTTCACTATGGCCAAAAGCAACCGCGTGATCAGATCACCGAGCGGATTCTCGGCGCCATAGAAAACCCGCACGTGGACTGCATCGCTCACCCCAGCGGACGCCTGATCAATCGGCGCCCACCCTATGAGGTTGACATGGAGGCGGTGATGAAAGCGGTGGTCGCAAACAAGAAAATGATGGAATTGAATGCGAACCCCGCCCGTTTGGACCTCAATGATGTCCACTTGGCGGCCGCAAAACGCCATGGCATTCCTATTGTGATCAGCACCGACGCGCACTCGATCGATGGATTGGATGTGATGAAGTACGGCATCAAGCAGGCGCGCCGCGGAGGTCTCGAAAAAGCGAATGTCGCGAACACGAAGTCCTGGAACCACATCAAGAAGCTGCTCACGCCTTGAACGGTGTTGAAGTAACAAAAGATACGTCTCGCTGAACGCCACCGGGCGCGAGGTCGCGCCTGAGGCTTGCATTTGAAACCTTCCTTCCCCTCCTCCTTGACATTGGTTAGGTCTCCAACCCCTACCCGCGCGGCGCTCGTTGTACCGCGCATCTCGGGTGGTGTCCAATACATCTGCGGGGTAGGTGACGAGATTTCGCTCTGGTCTTTCGACAAACCGCTGCGAATGATTGTTGCCTTGCGGTTCGCGCTGGTGCTGCGA